>NZ_FNTG01000002.1:3019385-3321324 GCF_900104795.1 Burkholderia sp. WP9 | reverse complement strand
GCAAGGCGCGCCGATCCTGTGCGATGCCGGCATGGTCGCGCAAGGCATCACGCGCGCGCGGTTGCCGGCGAACAACGAAGTCATCTGCACGCTCACGCACTCGGACGTGCCGTCGCTCGCACGCGAACTCGGCAATACGCGCTCCGCGGCCGCGCTCGAATTGTGGCGGCCGCATCTGGCGGGTAGCGTCGTCGTGATCGGCAATGCGCCGACCGCGCTGTTTCATCTGCTCGATATGCTCGACGCGGGCGCGCCCCGGCCTGCCCTGATCCTCGGCTTCCCGGTGGGCTTTGTCGGCGCGGCCGAATCGAAAGCCATGCTCGCGGAAAACAGCCGCGGTGTGCCCTATGTGGTCGTGCACGGCCGTCGCGGCGGCAGCGCCATGGCGGCGGCCGCCGTGAACGCGCTGGCAACGGAGGTCGAATAAATGACCGTGCAAGGACGTTTGTTCGGACTTGGCGTCGGCCCCGGCGACCCGGAACTCATCACGCTGAAAGCACTGCGTTTGCTGAAGGCGGCGCCGGTGGTCGCGTACTTCGTCGCGAAGGGGAAGAAAGGCAACGCGTTCAGCATTATCGAAGCGCATTTACACGACGCGCAGCAGCATCTGCCGCTGGTTTATCCCGTCACCACGGAAGCGCTCGAACCGCCGCTTTCCTACGAAGCGATCATCGCCGATTTCTACGACACCGCCGCCGAAATCGTCGCCGCGCATCTCGACGCGGGTCGTGACGTCGCCGTGATCTGCGAAGGCGATCCGTTCTTCTACGGCTCGTACATGTATTTGCACGACCGGCTCGCGGCGCGCTACGAGAGCGAAGTCGTGCCCGGCGTGTGCTCGATGCTCGGCGGCGCGGCGGTGCTCGGTTCGCCGCTCGTGTACCGCAATCAGAGTTTGTCGGTGCTCTCGGGCGTGCTGCCCGAAGACGAATTGCGCCGGCGTCTGGCCGATGCCGACGCCGCCGTCGTGATGAAACTCGGCCGCAACTTCGACAAGGTGCGGCGCGTGCTGGGCGAACTCGGCCTCGCGGACCGCGCGCTCTACGTCGAACGCGCGACGATGGGCAATCAACGCATCGTTGCGCTCGCCGACGTGGATCCGATGGCGTCGCCGTATTTTTCGCTGCTCGTGGTGCCGGGGGAAAAATGGCAAGGATGAACGCGCCCGCGATCGTGATTCTCGGCGCGGGCGCGTTGGCGACAGCGCGACGCATTCAGGCGCTGTATGCGGATAGCCGGGTGCACGGCTTGCGCGGACGTGTCGAGGCGGACGTGGCTTACAGCGAACTCGGCGCGCATTTGCGGGAACTGTATGCGCGCGGCACGCCGATCGTCGCGTTGTGCGCGGCGGGTATCGTGATTCGCTGCGTCGCGCCGTTGTTGGCGAACAAAGGCGTCGAGCCGCCGGTGCTGGCCGTTGCCGAAGACGGCAGCGCGGTCGTCCCACTGCTCGGCGGTCTCGCCGGCGTCAACGTGATGGCGCGCGAGATGGCCGCGATGTTGGCCGTGCCGCCTGCCATCACGACGAGCGGCGAGTTGCGTTTTGGCACCTGCGTGCTCAATCCGCCTGATGGTTATACGCTCGCCGACGTCGGGCAAGGAAAACGCTTCGTGTCGGATCTGCTGGCTGGCGAAAGCACGCGTATCGAAGGCGACGCGCCGTGGCTCGATGACGCGCAACTGCCCCGCTCCGACTCGGCGCGCCTCGCGATTCGCGTGACGCCGCGTGCGTGGGACGGGCGCGAGGATGAGTTGGTGATTCATCCGCGAAGTGTGGTCGCGGCGGTCATGGGTGCGGGTGCGGACGCGGGTGCGGGTGCGGATGCCAGTGCCAGCGCCAGTGCCGGGATTGTGGCCCGCGTGCAGGAGGCACTCGATACGCACGGTCTCGCGCCGCTGTCCCTCGCGGCGTTACTAGCCTCGTCTGAGTGCATGGGCGATCCGGCGCTGGCCGAGGCCGCGGCGAACCTGAATGTGCCGTTGCGCTTCGCGCTGACGCGTCCCGAAGATGGCGAACCGCCGGGCAACCTGCTGCATGCCGCGCTGCGCATTCCCTACGAAACGCTGCACAACGATTCGACGGCAGGCGTGGCGCTTGCGTTGGCACCGCTCGCCATCGATCCGGACACGATCGGCCGCGTGCGTGGCCGCCTGACCGTGATCGGCCTCGGCCCCGGCAGCGCCGACCTGATGGTGCCCGCCGCGCGCACGGCGCTCAATGAAGCCACCGATATCCTCGGCTACGACACTTACGTGAAAATGGCCGGCCCGTTGCGCGCCGACCAACGCGTGCATGGCACGGACAACCGCGAGGAACTGCAGCGCGCGCGACATGCCTTCGAGTTGGCGAGCGAAGGACGCGCGGTGGTGATGGTGTCCTCGGGCGACCCCGGCGTATTCGCGATGGCCGCGGCGGTGCTAGAAGTGTTAGAGGCCTCGCAGAACACGGACTGGGCGGCGGTCGAGCTATCGATCGTGCCGGGCGTATCGGCGGCGATGGCAACGGCGGCACAAGCCGGTGCGCCGTTGGGCCACGACTTCTGCATGCTGTCGCTGTCCGACAACCTGAAGCCCTGGGCGATCATCGAAAAGCGCCTTAGGCACGCGGCCGAAGCGGATCTGGTGATGGCGTTCTACAACCCGATTTCGCGCGCACGGCCCTGGCAACTGGATAAAGCGCTGGACATCGTGCGGGAATATCGGCGTGCGCAAACGCAGGTAGTGCTGGGCCGGGACATTGGTCGGCCTGGTAGCACGCTGAGGACGATCACGCTGGGCGAACTGCGTTCGTCTGATGTGGATATGCGCACGATGGTAATCGTGGGGTCGTCCACGACGCGCAGGTTCGGCAACGCGGACGAAGGCGGCGAGTGGGTTTATACGCCGCGCTGGTATGAGTGAACGTGTGCGCTATGAGGTTTTTCTGCGCATGAACCGACGTATCGCCAGACAGCAAAGAACGACCGGTACGCCGATGCACAGGGTAGCTATTGCCCAATAAAGGTCCATGACGTACAAAATCAAGTTCTCGTCGAGATCTGACCCGGCGCCTTGGCCTGTGGCTGATAGGTAGAATTTGACTACTGCCTTGACTGGAGCGGGTATATGAAGGGGGTATCTCGTAAGCGGACTCGACAGTTGCCAACCCAGAAAGCTAATAACGACAAGCACGAGTAGGGACGCAGCAAGCGTTACAGGCAAAGGCACTTTGGGAATCGTTTCAGCGCTCTTCCTCGCCATGCTGTAGCGGGAGCCCCATCGTTTGAACCCGATCAGTACTACAGCGGTCAGTAACGTGGCAATCGCCCAGTAGAGAAGCAACGCCAGCATTTCCATATCGTCAGGATTTGCCAGATCATCATTACCGGAAATTGCCAGTGAAAACCGAATGGATCTTTCGACAGAAAGCGGCATTTCCATAGGCAACAACGTGAAAAGACACGTGATATACCATCCGCCAACTACGGAGCCTAAAAGACACGCAACGATGCAAAATGCTGTCAGCGCGTATTTTCTTATCATTTCACTTCGACCGTTCCATAGGCCTTCATTGTCGTTCGAGGGACGGGCAGTGTGCGGCCGCGCGAACGAATGTACTTTTGTAGGCGGTCAAAATCGTTCGGATCCTTGACGGTGATACATCCTTCGCTCAATCGGAGTGACCCCATTGGGTGCAACCTGAAATTGCCGCGTTTAATGCCATCAATGTTAGTCGTGTCTCCAGAGACAGGATTCCATAACATGAACCAGCTCCGCCTGTCGGTGGACCCGCCATACTGATTGAATAAGTCACGCATCGGCCCGATGAATCCGCCTGATTGCCGATCGACCAAGTAATAGACACCCTTGGGTAAAGGGCCGACATTCGGCACGGCAACATCGTCAGGATTGTCCCGGCCCCGACCGTTTCCAGAAAACGCGGCTACCGACACGGTTCCGTCGCAAATGAACGAGGAAGTGACCTCCCTGTTAAGAACAAAAGTACACTTGACCGGCATTTCCTCTGCCCCTGCCCCGTCAATTTGCAGTGTTGTTCTTGATATAAAGCGTCGCGGTTACCGCACCGCCGCTTCCCCCCAGCGCGTTCTGCACGAAGTACTCATGCTTCATTGTCGAAAAGGAAAGATGAACCTCTTCGTGGCATTCGTCGCCACCGCCGATCGGTTCGACCTGGGTAATGACCACGTCGTGCATCGTGATCTTCAGGTATTCGAATGGCAGTCCCCCGGCCTTGCGCACGGTCAACCGCACCTGATTAATATGCTTGCCCGTGAAACAGAACCTGGTCAGATTCGGACTCGCGCGGTCGAGCTTGTGAGTGAACTCCAGGTCTGAAACGGTAGCCTTGCCCGCGCCGCCGCCGGAACCCGACATCATGGTCGAGGCCTGTGAAACCTTCCAGCGCCAACCGATTACGTCGATTTCGTTCAGATGCGACCCGTCCTGCGATTCGCCGTCGATGCCGTCAATCTTGATGAAGGTATCCTGCGCCATGAGCCATCCCCGTGATCCGTGCGACTGTTCAGACGGTCGTCACGCGGACATGCGCACGCATTCGGCACAAGCAGGGTTAACCAATCCTGGCGGAAGGCTCAGACCGCAGCGAAGACTCGATGTGATAGTTTCAGGGGAAACGTCTATCGATGGAGATCGGATCTTTCTGCAAATCTGCGTGAGTTTTCATCGGCCGCATGTGGCAATTCATGCGGCCTTGCGCGGTGATCGCTGACACCGTGCTTGCGTGGCCCGGCAGCTAGGCCGCCACCTTCAGATCATCAATCGCCCGCTGCCTCACGCCGAGATCGTCCCACAGCTCGGGATGACAAGTGAACACCAGAATCTGATGCCGCGTGGCCGCGTCGATCAGCGCGCGCTTGATGGCGTCGCGTCGCGCGGCGTCGGTATGCACGGCCGCGTCGTCGAGCATCAGCAAGGTCGGCCGGCCTGATGCCTTCAGCAAATCCGCATAGGCAAGCCGCGTCAGAATGCCGAGCTGTTCGCGCGTGCCGAAGCTCAGCGCATCGAGCGTGTCCGCACGGCCAAAGCGATCCAGCGTGGCGGGACTCAAATCGTCGCCGAGCGCGATCGTCGACTGCGGGAAAATCCGCTTCAGATAATGCCCGAGCCGTTCGGTCAACGGCGCGCGCAATTGCGCGACTGCGGCGTCGCGTTCGTCCACCAGCACTTCGTCGAGCAGACTCAACGCGCTCGCGCGCAAGCTGAGTTCGTCCCGGCGCCGCGTGGCCTGTTCGACTTTGGCCTTGAGCACCGCCAGACGCTCGCCAAGCCCCGACGCGCCCACGGTCTCCAGTTGGCTGCGCAAGCCCGCGATCCGCACTTGCCGCTCGTTCTGCTCGCTGCGCGCGAGTTCCGCCGACGCGCGATAGCGCTTCGCCTCCGCCGCCGGATCATCGAGGCGCGCGGCTTCCAGCTCGCGCTCACGCCCTTCGCGCTGCTTACGCAACGCCTCGACCTGCACGCGCTGTTCGACGATTTTCGTCTGCCACTGTTCGCGGTTCCGACGGAAAGTTTCGTCGCTCAATTGCGCGTCCTTCCGCTGCAACTGAGCCGCAAGTGATTCCGCATTGGCCACGCCGGTCGATCTTTTTTCGGCCGCCTGCGTCAACACTTTTCGCGCAGCCTCCAACGCGTCGCGTGCGATTTCGGCGTTGCGGCGAGCCTCGTCGAGCGGCGCCGCGGTCGAGACGTCGGGCAGACTCGCCAGCCGCTCATTGGCCGCCTGCATGCGCGCCGCAGCCGTTGCCGCCGCCGCGCGCAGTGCCTCGATGCCCTGCGGCGCGTGCACCTCAAGAATCTTCGCCTGGCTTTTCTGCTGGGCGACCAGCGCCTTCCACTGTTCATGCCGCGATTCGCCCTCGCCGAGCGACGCCACGCCGAGCGCCTGCAACAACTGCGCATGTTGCGCTTCGAGCGACGCGAGTTCGGACAATCGCGCAGGCAGATCGGAGACGCCCGGCACCACCCGCAATTCGCCGAGCGAGCCGAGGCCGATCCGCTTCTCCCCGTCCAGACGTAGCACGCCTTCACCGCTCACCGGTTTATCGTCAACGGTCATCGCGCCGTGCAGGCGGTATTCGATGCGCGTCATCGCGGCTTCGGTGCGCGCGCGCAGCACGGTCAACTCGCTGCCGAGCGCGGCGAGCCGTTTCAGTTTCGCCTCGTCGATTTCGAGCGTGGCCGCGACGCGCGCAGCTTCCAGCATTGCGTCGTTAGCTTTGGCGGCAGCGGCGATCGACGCTTCGAGCCGCTCGCTCTCGGCCCGATAGAGCTCAATCTGGCTGCGCAGATCGGCCACCGTCACTGCCGCATTGGCCAACTCGAGCGCGCGGTTCGCATCGGCAAAAGCCTGCTCGAATTGCGCCACGCTGGCTGCGGCTTGTGCGTGCTCGGCCTGCACCGCCGCCACGCTCGCCCGCAGCGCGTCGAGTTGCTGCCGCTCGCGCGCGACGGCGGCTTCCAGTTCGAGTGCGTTCTGCTCCTGTTGCAACGGCAGCGCCAGTTCGGCCTCACTCGCCTTGAGCGCTTGCGCGAGCCCTTGCAGGTTGCGTTCGAGTTCAGCCGCGGCATCGGCGCGCTGCTGCGCCTGCAAGGCTTTCTGCTCGTGAAGCTCCCAGGGGCGCTTGCGCTGCGTGTCGTCGAAGGCTTCCTGCTGCGCGGCAAGCCGCGCGATGTTCTCCTCGAACTGTTGACGCTGCTGCTCCAGTTCATCGCGCTCTTCGATCACCCGGGCGAGGGTCTGTTCGGCTTCGGCGAGCGGCCCGGTGGACTTCTGCGTGCGCGCGGTAAGCAGTTGCCGAAGCTCGCGCTGCACGGCGGCGATCAGCGCGTCCTCACCGGCGGATTCGCTGCCGCCCGAGAGTTGCGACAGCGCATCGCGCAAATACTGAGCGGCGTGACCGGTGGAATCGCGCACTTCCTGCGTGCCGCCTTGCTGCACCCACAATAAACCAGGAACGCCCGCATTCTCTGCCTTCAGCGGTCCACGCGCGGCGCGCGAAAAACCCAGCAAGGCCGCGAGCTTGTCTTCAGCTTCATCCTCGCCGAACACGCTCTGGCCGATCTTGAGTTCGCAGCGCTGCCGCGTGACGAACTGCTTCGACAGCCGGCATGCCGCGCCGTCCAGCTCGAAACTCACTTCGACCGACGGCTGTCCGCTCGCCTTGCCCCACGGCAGCAGGTCTTTCAGATGCGAGGCCTTGTAGCGCTCCAGAAACACGGCGCGTACGGCTTCGGCAATCGTGCTCTTACCGGCCTCGTTCGGGCCGACGAAAAGATTGAGACCGGGCTGCAGGTCGTCGATGACGAGCCGCCCGGTGAACTGCTTGAATTCCTGGATCGCGATACTTTGCAGCTTCATGCGGACCTCGCTTCGCGCGGCAGTTCACGTTGGAAACGCGCCAGAAGCAGCAATGCTTCCGCCGCGCGCTTGACCGCTTGCGGGTCGGACTGCGGGTCTTCCTGCAAGCCACGCAGACGCGCCACCACCTTGGCGAGATAGCCGCTTTGCGCGCCGAGTTCGGCGAGGTCGTCGGCGGTGGGCAGCACTTGCAGGCCGCTCAGATCGACGCGCAAGGCCCGCACGCGGGCGCGCGCTTCTTCCACCGCGACGTGAAGCGCTTCGGCATCGGCGAGCGCGGCCGTGCCGCCGACTGCAACGCGCAGCACGTCGTGACTGCCCAGGGTGGCGAGGCGTGCCTTTAGCGAATCCACATCGGTCGGCACGGCGATGGTTTCGTCCCAGCGATGCCATTGATATTGTCCGACCCGCACCGGCTCGACCACCGGCGACGCGCCCGGCTCAGCCAGCGTGACGTCGAGCATGAAGCCCGGATCATTGGCGCGGAAGCGGTCCTGCTCGTGTGTGCCGGCATACCACGTGCGCTCGTCGACGCGCAGATGGCCGTGCCAGTCGCCGAGCGCCAGATAGTCCAGACGGGCGCTCGCGGCACGCGTCGGCGCGATCGGATTGGACGAGTCGATGCCCTCCTGCAGAATCCCGCTCACGCTGCCGTGCGCGAGCCCGACGCGGTGATAGCCGGGTGGCGTCTGCGTGGTATCGAAGAAACCGGTGGTGTCGTCGTAGGTGATGCGTTGCGTCAGCGGCGCGCACAGCAACGCGCACCGGCAGTCGTCCAGCAACACCACGCCCGGTTCGAGCACCACGCGCACATTCGGCGCGATGCAGTTCAGGCGCTGGGCACGCGTCCATACGCTCTCGACGAGCGCGGCGTCGTGATTGCCCGGCAACATGATCCACGGTCCGGTGAAGCCTTGCAGCGCGCCGAACAGACGGCGAATCACCGTGTCCGAGACCGTTTGCAGATCGAATACGTCGCCGGCCACGAGCACGGCGTCGACTTTGCGCGCGGCGGCTTCGGCGGCGATCCTGCGCACGGTCTCGAAGCGCGCTTCGGCAAGGTGCGCCGCCTCGTCCGGCTCGAACTGGCCGAATTGCGTGCCTATCTGCCAGTCCGCGGTGTGCAGAAACCTGATCACTGTGCCTCCATTCCATTCAATTGCAATCTGCCTCGCCGGGCGAGCCCGCGCAGCCTAGCCGTAGATGTTACCGTGCCGGCGCGCTAAAGATAGTCCCAGCCGGTTGGTACATGGGCTGGCGGGCGGCGCTACACTCGCGGTTCTGGACGCGCGTGAAGCGCGCCGCGTGATTTCAATCGCCCCGAACCCGCTGCCCTGCCGCCGATGAACAAAGCCATCGAACTGAAAAAAGCCAAGCGCACACCCTTACTCCTGTTGCTCGCGGCCGCCTGCGTTTTCGTGGTCACCGCGTTCATGCCGCGCGGCGTCTGGGTGGACGGCATCAAGGCGATCGCCGAGGCCGCGATGGTCGGCGCGCTCGCCGACTGGTTCGCCGTGGCCGCCCTGTTTCGCCGCGTGCCGATCCCGCTCGTCTCCGCCCATACCGCGATCATTCCGAGGAACAAGCACAAGATCGCCGACAACCTCGCGGTCTTCGTGAAGGACAAGTTTCTGGATGTGCCTTCGCTGGTCGGCCTGATCCAGAAACACGACCCGGCGCAAAGCATTACCGGCTGGCTCACGCAGCCGGCCAACACCGCGCGGTTGGGCGACTACGTCGTCAAACTGACCAGCGGCATTCTGGAATTGACCGACGACGTGCGCATTCAGGTCTTCATCAAGGACGCGCTGCGCGACGTGCTGGCCAAGGTGGACCTGTCGCAGTCGATGGGCGCCATTCTCGACACGCTCACCAAGGACGGCCGCCATCAGGAACTGCTCGACGCCGGCATCGAACAGGTCATCGCGCTGCTGCGCGAGCCGCAGGCGCGCGAGTTCATCGCCGAGCGCATCGTCGATTGGGTGAAGAGCGAATACCCGAAGATGGAGATGATCCTGCCTTCGGCATGGCTCGGCGAGAAAGGCGCGGAAGCGCTTGCCAACGCGGTGAACCGCATGCTCGAACAGATCAGCGAAAACCCGACGCACCAGCTTCGCGAGAAGTTCGATGACGCCGCGCACAAACTGATCGACAAGCTCAAGACCGATCCCGCCTTCCTGCAAAAAGGCGAGGAACTGAAACGCTACCTGGTGGAAGGCGACGCGCTCAGTTCGTATGTAAAAGACATGTGGGGCGAATTGCGTGCGTGGCTCAAGCGCGATCTGCAAAGCAGCGACTCGGCCTTGCATGCGCGCGTGATGGCGATGGGTCAATGGGTCGGACGCGAACTCGCGCACGATCCGGCGTTGCGCCAGTCGCTCAACGACCACCTCGAAGAAGCGGCGCGCACCATGGCGCCGGACTTTGCGCAATTCCTTACGCGGCATATCAGCGATACCGTCAAAAACTGGGACTCGCGCGACATGTCACGGCAGATCGAACTGAACATCGGGAAGGATCTGCAATACATACGGATTAACGGGACGATTGTCGGCGGCTTTATCGGCCTGCTGCTGTATGGGAGCTCGCAACTGTTCGAGCTGCTGCGCCTGCACTTGCGATAGGCGATAGACCCGTGAGGCGTCAAAGCGCCTACAATCCAGGCATATGACTTGCTCCAGCGCATTGCCCGGACGCCATCAGTTTGTCCGCGAGCGATCAGCATAAGAACAACAGCGCTTCTGAATCGGAACGTGTGCTCATGAAAATCTCGTTACCGCCAAATGGGCGGCCGAACCGCGTTTACCCGCCGGGCACGCCCAGCCTGCATGGCCTCGCTTCGGTGATCACCGGCGTGGTGGTGGTGTGCGGGCTGTACTTCGGCCGCGCGGTGTTGATCCCGATTACGCTGTCTGTGCTGCTCAGCTTCTTGCTCGCGCCGCTCGTGCAAATGTTGCGGCGTCTGCACATGGGGCAATTGCCCTCCATTTTCATTGCCGTGCTATTCGCATTGGCGAGCCTGCTCGCGGTCGGCGCGCTGATCGGCGCGCAGCTGGTGCAACTCGCGGGCGACCTGCCGCAGTATCAGGTGGCGATCGAGCAGAAGATTGAAACGGTTCAGGAAAAGACCGTCGGCCGCGCCGATTCGCTGATGAGCCGCGCCGCCGTCGCACTGCAGCGTGTGGCACCTTCCAAACCGAACCCGCCGCGCCCCACCGGACGCGCGGCGCGCAACGCGCCCGCCGTGCCGCAGCCGGTGGAAGTGCATGAGCCTGCGCCCACGCCGATGCAGCTCGCGCAACGCGCGTTGTCGCCGGCCATCGCGCCGATCGAGACGACCTTCATCGTGCTGGTCGTGACGATATTTATCCTGCTGCAGCGCGAGGATCTGCGCGACCGTTTGATCAGCCTGTTCGGCTCGCGCGATCTTCACCGCACCACGACCGCGATCAACGACGCCGCCGTGCGCCTAAGCCGCTACTTCGTCGCGCAACTGGGCGTGAATCTCAGCGCGGGCGGGGTGATCGCCATTGGGCTCGCGATTATCGGCGTGCCGGGTGCGCTCCTGTTCGGTGTAATCGCAGCCTTGCTGCGCTTCGTGCCGTATATCGGCATCTGGATCGCCGCGATTCTCGCGGTCTTCCTTGCTGCCGCGATTCAGCCGCAATGGACCATGGCGGTCTATACGCTGATTCTGTTCATCGTGGTCGACCTGGTGGCCGGGCAGATCGCCGAGCCTCTGCTGTACGGCCACCGCTCCGGGCTGTCGCCGCTCGCGGTGGTGGTCGCGGCGATTTTCTGGAGCTGGCTGTGGGGGCCGATCGGCCTCGTCCTGTCGACCCCGCTCACGTTGTGCGTGGTCACGATGGGGCGCTACGCGGACCGGCTGAACTTCCTCACGGTGCTGCTCGGCGATCAGCCCGCGCTCACACCCGCGCAGAACTTCTATCAGCGTTTGCTGGCGGACGATCCGCACGAGGCCATCGTGCAGGCGGAGCGGTTGCTGCGCGAGATGTCGCTGATCGACTACTACGACACAGTCGTGCTCGAAGGCCTCAAGCTCGCCCGCAATGATGCGATGCGCGGCGTGCTGATGCCGGACCAGTTGCAGCGCGTCAACGACGCGCTGGTGGACATCGTCGAAAACCTGGAGATCGCGGACGGCTTGCCGGACCGCCTGGCGCGCACCGAAGCCGCGGACGCCGCGAGCGCGCTGCACGAGTCGGCCTCGGCTTCGGCCGATCTTTCCGAGCGGCACGGCAGCCCTGTTTCGGCCCATCCGCCAATGCCCCGCGCAGCCGAAAAAACGTCAGTGCTATGCGTGCCCGGTCGCGGTTCATTCGACGAAGTGACAACCGCGATCGCCGTGCAATTGCTCGGCCGCCAGAATCTCGCGCCGATGATGGCCACGCACTCGGGCTACCGGAGCGCGCGCGCCGACGAGCCGAGTTTCAAGGATGCGTCGATCATCTGCATCGTCTCGCTCGACGCGCCGGAATCGCCGCCGTACTTGCGCAATATGCTGCGACGCACGCGGGAATGGCGCCCTCGCGCGACGCTCGTGCTCGGCGTGGGCGGCGCACCGGAGGGCGGCCCCGAGTCGGGCGCGACCGGCGCTTCGCACGCGGCGCCCACCTTCCGCGCGATGATCGAGGAATGCCTCGCGGCGTCCACCTTGCAGCATGCGCGCCACCCTTTGCATGTGGGCGGAGCGGATTGATCGAACGTCGGCAACCACGCGCGCGACCAGCGCGGCCGCGCGGGTACGCGTGCGCGCAAGCCTTAGCTCGTGGTCTGACCGCGGACCTGCCCGGCCAGTCTGCACGTTGTACCCCGCCACCTGCTAGCCACGAACCCGAATCGCTCGACGACTATCTTGTGTCGCCTTGTAGAGCCGCTCGGTCCCGCTCCAATCCGGCAAGCGCGTCAGCGCCCCAACCGCCGCCAAGCGCCTTGTAAAGGGTAACAAGGGAGGTGTACTCATTGCTGCGGGTCTGCGCATAAGCCAGTTGCGCGCTGAACAGACTTCGCTCGGCATCGAGAACTTCCATATAGCTGGTGTAACCGCCTTCATAGCGTTGTCGCGCGAGTCTTGCATAGGCACTCAGCGCGTCCACCTGGCGAGATTGCGCGCTCAGCCTTTCACGTGACTTCTCGACGCCGAGAAGCGCGTCGCTGACCTCCTGGAATGCGGACTGAACAGCCTTCTGGTACGCATACAGCGCCTGTTGCTGACGCGCGTTGGCCTGCTCGACCTGCCCGGCAATGCTGCCGGCGGAGAAAATCGGCTGGGTCAGTGCGCCTGCAAACGCCCACGTGTTCGCCGGCCCGCTAAAGAGCCTGCTCAACTGCGTACTCGACGAGCCCAGCAGCCCGGTGAGCGAAATCTGCGGAAAATAAAGCGCGCGCGCGGCGCCGATCAACGCGTTGGCGGAAATCAGGTTCTGCTCGGCCTGCAACACGTCCGGACGGCGCTCGAGCAGCGCGGATGGCAAGCCTGCCGGCACGTTGGGAGACTGGAGTTCATCGAGCGTACGGCCGCGAAGAATCGGACCGGGGTTGCGGCCGAGCAATACCGAAAGCGCGTCTTCCTGTTGCCCGATCTGCGCCTCGATGGCGGGAATGTCCGCCAGCGACGCCTCGTATTCCGACTGACTCTGGGCCAGTTCGACCTGCGAAATCTGCCCACCGTTGAAGCGCAGTTCGAACACTTTCACCGAACTCTCGCGGCTCGCCGAGGTTGCCTTTGCAATCTCGAGTTGCCGATCCAGGCTGCGCAGATTGATGTAGGACGTGGCAACCGACGCCACCAGCGTGAGCATGGTGGCCCGTTGACCTTCCTCGCTAGCGAGCAGATCCGCGCGCGCGGCTTCGGTCTGACGCCGCACACGGCCGAAAACGTCGATCTCCCATGAGATGGGCAACGTGGCATTGAACGAGTTGTAGGCCGAGCCAAGGCCCGCCGGCAACGAGGCTTGCGCAAGCGGCGAGACATGCTGGCGACCGGCGTTGAAACCGGCGCTGATCTGCGGAAACAGTTGCGAGCGCGTGGTGACGAATTGACCGCGAAATTCGTCGACGCGGGCGGCTGCGATTTTCAGGTCCTTGTTCTGCGCGAGCGCCGTGGCAATGAGTTCGTTCAGCACTGGATCGCCGAACTGCGCCCACCACGCCGTATCGACGATTTTCGCCTGCGCGCCATCCGAAAAGCGGAAGGTGGCCGGCGTGGCGATTGACGGCCGCGCATAGTCGGGGCCCATCACGCACCCGCTCAGACACAGGCAAAGCCCGAGTGCCGATACCCAGGAAACATTTGAACCGGCTGGACGCATGTCAATTACCCCGCTTCGTGCCGGGGTCCACACCGGTCGATCTGTTAGCCAATGAGGGCGAATCGGTCAGGCTCCCTTCACCTTGCCTCTCCGGCATCGCGCCTGCGTTCTTTTTGCCGGCGCGCCGCTCGTTCACCGATTCGAGCAGGAAGAAGAACATTGGAATAAAGAACACGGCGACGCCGGTCGCCCCCAACATGCCGCCGATCACCCCGGTGCCGATGGAATGCCGGCTGTTTTGCGACGCGCCGGTCGCGATAGCAAGCGGAACGCAGCCGAGAATGAAGGCGAACGACGTCATGACGATCGGCCGCAGCCGGTCGCGGGCGGCGGTCACCGCGGCATCGAACGCCGATGCGCCTTGGGCGCGATTCAGCACTGCAAACTCAAAAATGAGGATCGCGTTTTTCGCCGCGAGTGCGACGAGCATGGTGAGACCGATCTGGAAATAGACGTCGTTGTTCAAGCCTCTTATCAGGATGGCCAGCAAAGCGCCGAACAGAGCGAACGGCACCGCCATCAGAACGCCGACGGGCAAGCTCCAGCGTTCGTATTGCGCGGCCAGAATCAGGAACACCATCACCAGACCGAACACGAAAACGAGGCCCGACGTGCTGCCTGACTGGCGGGCCTCATAGGCTTCGCCGCTCCACCCCACGCCATATCCCGCGGGCATGGTTCGCGCAAGCTCCTCCAGCACGGCGATCACCTCGCCGGAGCTGTGGCCCGGTGCTGCATTGGCGGTGATCAGCACGGCGGGGAAATCGTTGAAGCGCGTCATCAGGGACGGTCCGGTCACGTACCGATACATCACGACCGATTTGAGCGGGACCATCGTGCCCGTGGTGCTGCGCACGAATACCTGCTCGAGATCCGCGGGCTTCAACCGGTACGAGGGCTCTGCCTGGAGAATGACCTGCCACAGACGGCTCGACTGATTGAACTGCGAAACGTACAGCGAGCCGAACAGGGTCTGCATCGTGCTGTACACCTCGTCGATCGGCACGCCGAGTGTGGCCGCCCTGTCGCGATCCACATCGACACGCAACTGCTGCGATGAGGCGTTGAAGGTCGACGTGACGCCCGCCAGTTCGGGACGCGCCTTCGCCTTCGCGACAAAATCCTGCACGACCTGCGCGAGTTGCGCCGTAGTCCCGTCGCCTTTGCTCTGAATCCACATTTCGGTGCCGCCCGTCGTGCCGAGCCCGGGAATCGACGGCGGGTTGACCGGCACGACGATACCTTCCTTGATGCGCGACAGCGCCCGGTAAGCGCCGAGCAGCAACGCACGCGCATTCTGCGTGCGAATGTTCGCCCATGCATACCGCTCGTCGAAATCCTTCAGTCCGACAAAGAATGTCGATGCGTTATTCATTGTCTGATTGTCGAGCAGGCTGTAACCGTCGACCACGGTGACGCTGCCCACCCCGGGTTGCTTCGCAAAGTAGTCGGTCACGCGCGACGACACCCGCCCGGTGCGATCGAGACTCGCCGAATCGGGCATGATGACTGCGCCGAGCAGGTAGCCCTGATCTTCAGGCGGCAGGAAAGCGTGCGGAATGGAGCGCATCATCGTGACGGCGAGCAGGAGCATGCCGGCGAATAGCAGCAGCGCAACGCCAAAGCGTCTGATGGTGAGCGACACGGCGCGGCCATAGCCCGCCGTGACCTGAGCGAAGGCGATATCGAACCACCTGAAAAAACGATGTTTTGCATGCGCTTGCGGTTTCAGCAGCACCGCAGCGAGCGCTGGCGACAATGTCAGGGCCACGACGCCGGAAAGGACCACGGAAATCGCAATGGTGATGGCAAACTGCTTGTACATCTGCCCGGTAATGCCGCCCAGAAATGCAACCGGCACGAATACCGCGCACATGACCAGCACGATCGTGACGACCGGGCCCGATACTTCATCCATGGCTCGCTTGGCCGCCGCGTTCGGCGAGAGGCCGGACTTGCGCATGTTGCGCTCGACGTTCTCGATCACGACGATCGCATCGTCCACCACGATGCCGATTGCCAGCACCATGCCGAACATGGTCAGCATGTTGATCGAGAAACCCAGAGCGGCCATGCCCATGAACGTCCCGAGGATCGAGACCGGCACCGCCAGCACCGGAATCAGCGTGGCGCGAAAGCTCTGCAAGAACATGAATACGACGATCACCACCAGCACGACGGCTTCGAAGAAAGTCTTCACCACGTCCGCGATCGACGCTCGCGTGAAGTCGGTGGTATCCATTGCGATGTTGTAGTCGATACCCTCCGGGAACGACCGTTTCATCTCAGCCAGCGTTGCGCGCACCTGCTTCGATACATCCAGCGCATTGGCGCCGGGCTGTTGATAGATCGCGATCACCGTAGCGGGCTTGCCCTGGAACCGGCTGCGTATCGAATAGTCTTTCTGCCCGAGTTCGGCCCGGCCGACGTCTTTTAAACGGACGATCGCCGCGCCGTTGCTCGACGCGCGAATAATGATGTTGTCGAATTCGGCGGGGTTGGCGAGGCGCCCGCTCGTCGTCACCGCGAACGACTGTTCCACTGGCAGGCCCGTCGGCGCCTGGCCGAGACGCCCGACTGCGAACTGCTGATTCTGGTTCGCCACCGCGTTTTGCACGTCGGTAGCCGTAATACCGAGCTGCGCCATGCGATCCGGGCGCAACCAGATACGCATCGCGTAGTCGGGTGTGCCGAAGATGCTGGCCTGGTTCGCGCCCGGAATGCGCTTGAGCGCATCGAGCACGTACACGTTCGCGTAGTTGGCGACGTAAGTCGAATCGAAGCGGTTATCGGGCGAGTACACCGCGACGACCATCATGAACGCGGACGATTTCTTCTGCACCTGCACGCCCTGCGATTGCACGGACTGCGGCAATTGCGGCAACGCGAGGTTGACGCGGTTCTGCACGTCCACCTGAGCCAGATCCGGATTGGTGCCGTTGCGGAAGAACGCGTTGATCGTCAAACTGCCGGTCGACGAACTCGACGAGGTCATGTAGATCATGTTGTCCGCACCGTTGACCTGCTGCTCGATAGGCGCGGCAACGTTGTTCGCCACCACGTCGGCACTGGCGCCCGGGTAGCTGGCGGTAATCGTGATTTGCGGCGGCGTGATGTCCGGGTACTGGGCGACGGGCAAGGCAAACATGGCCAACAGGCCGCCAAGCGCGATGACGATGGAGATGACCGACGCAAAGATCGGCCTGTCGATACAGTAATGGGAGAGCTTCATCCGGTTTGCCGCCTGGAGCGCAGAGTTAGTCCGCACAGTTAACGCGGGATTAACGCGCGGAGTTTTGTTCGGATTGCTGTTGCGCAACGGGCGGCATGACTTTGGCGCGATGCTCCACGGAAGAAGCATTCCCCGTTATGCTGATCGCCGCATTGGGTGACAACCGCAGCGCCCCGTCCACAACGACTCTGTCGCCAGCGCGCAAGCCGTCGTTGATAAAGCAGTCATCGCCCTGCCATTCGCCCATCTCGACGACCCGTTGGCGAGGTTTGTTGTCTTTGTCGACCGTCCATACGAAATGGCTTTTTACGCCCTGCTGCACGGCCCGCTGGGGAAGCAGAACGGCATTCGGCCGCACGGCGCCGGACACCCTCGCGCGCACGAACTGGCCGGGACGCAACGCACCTTTTTCATTGGCGAATACGGCTCGTACGAGGAACGTGCCTGTTTGCGCACTGAACACGGGATTGGCAAAGTCGATACGCCCGCGCGCGGGAAACGTCGAACCGTCAGCCAGCAACAGCGTGATCTCGAACTGGTCGTTAGCGGGAAAGCGCAACTGGCCTTTTGAAATCTGGTCGCGATACCGCAGCATCTCGTTCTCCGAGATGCTGAATTCGACCCACATCGGATCCATCTGGTACACGTACGTCAACAGGCCAGACTGGGCCGGCGTGACATAGCTGCCTTCCTGCTGTCTTGCATAACTCGACAAGCCGGCGAGCGGCGACTTGATCGTGGTGTAGCCGAGGTTCAATCGCGCGGCCTCAACCTGCCCTTTCGCGGCAATGACCGCGGCCGCGGCCTCGCGCTCGCTGCCGGTCGCATCATCGAGATCCTTCTTGCTCAAGGCGTTCTGCGCGGCGAGAGGCACGACGCGCGCGAGATTCGCCTTCGCGACACCGAGCCGTGCCTGCTGCTGGGCCAGCGCGCCCTGTGCCGATTGCAACGCGGCCTCGAATGGCTTGGGATCCATCAGAAAGAGCGTCTGCCCCTGACGAACCATCTCGCCTTCCGTGTAGGCTCGCTTGTCGAGAAAACCATCCACGCGGGCGCGAATTTCCACGGCGCGCGAGCTTTGGGTCTGGGCAACAAACTCGAAGTCCACGGGCGTATCACGTGGCGCCACGGTCGTGACCGTTACGTCGACCGGCTGGGAGGCTTCGGGAGCGGCGGGCTTGCCGCAGGCGGTGAGTAAAGCGAACAGACCCAACATAAGCGCCGGCCGTCCCCGCGTCTCACCGAGCAGGCGTTTCGGTGCGTTCAACGAGCGAATCAGGCAGCGCAACAGCAAAACTGGCATGAACGGTCCGTGAAAAATAGTTCAACAGCCGGGCATGCGCGCCAAAGCAATTGATTGCGTGTGACCGCGCCGCAAGGCGCGGCCGTTAGTTGTGCGCGAATCAATTGCGCTGGCTGGAAACCGCTCACACCCCGAAAGACATGGTCGGTCGCATCAGCCCGGCAAACGGAAACAGCAGTCAGATCAGAACCGGTGACGGATGCCCGTGGTCACGAGGAACTGATTGCTCGCCGTGGACGGCGCCGAGGTGCCGTTGATCTGCACGGTGTTCAGGCCGCGACCGTTGTTCGCGCCAAGCTGCGTGACCGCTTCCGCATAAACGTCGGTACGCCTGGACAGCGAGTAGTCAGCCTGCAGTCCGAACTGATTCCAGTGGGCCGCGCCGGTATTCGTGTCGCTAGTGCCCGGCGCCGCGCGCAATGCCTGCGTGTAGGTGTAGGCGGCGCCCAGACCCAGTTCCGGCGTCAGGTTGTAGCGTGCATTGACCTCGTAGTTGTTATAGCGAACCGAGATATCCGAAAACTTGTCCTGGAAGCGGCTTTGCGTAAATACGGTGCCAAGAATGACCGGACCGAATGCGTAGCTTCCGCCGAGACCCCAGGTGCGTTGATTCTGAACGCCGCTGATGGCGGACGCCGCGAAGGTGCCGCCACTAACCGCGCCATTGCTCTGGTTCAGGTCCATGCCCTGGTACTGGAGATAGGCCGCACCCAGTTGCAAGCCACCGTTGCGGTAACCCGCGCCGACGCTGTACGCCCGGTTGTCGGCGAAGCCCGCATTGTTCGAGAAGCCGTACAGGCCACTCATTGAGAAGCCGCCGTAGTTCGCGCTCTGGAACTTGACCGAGTTGTTGACGCTAATCGAGGAGTTGGCGTTGTCGTTGTCGCCCGGATGCGCGAAATACGTGCCGCCCCAGCTGCCGGCCGCCGTGAGCGGTGCAAGATAGTCGACTACGGAGTCGTACTGGCGGCCGAACGAAACCGTGCCGTAATCGTTGGACAGGCCGACGTACGCCTGACGGTTGAACAGCTTGTTGGACACCGCCTGGTTGCCGTTGGCAATGTTGAAACCGCTCTCCAGGTTGAAGACCGTTTTCAGTCCGCCACCCAGATCTTCGACACCGCGCAGACCCCAGCGGCTCGGCTGGATGTTGCCGCCGGTCATGCCGAACATGGCCTTGCCATTCGTGACGCGCCCGTCGGACGTGACGGTGGAATCCTTGCTGACTTCGTTGCTCACGTACGTCAGACCGGCATCGACAATGCCGTAAAGCGTAACGCTGCTCTGGGCGTGCGCCGCGCACGCAAAAGTGGCGGATACGGCGGTCGCAGTAATGATTTTTTTCATTTGGAATACCTTGGCGTTTTATCTTAAAACTAAGTTGCCGACATAAGAACAAACCTGCCGCAACCAGGATGCACCCATCTCCAATTCATTTGAATTCGCATTGAAGACAGATTCTGCGTGCGATTTGAATTTTAGACGCCCGCCTTTGACGCAACCGCGCAAAACTATGCAAAAGTATTTTCAACTTATATTTGAGATATTCTTGCGAAGGACGGGCGAGGCCCACGCAGCGCAGGATGCGCATCGCTCATGCCCATTGCCGCTCGATACGACGCCAGGATTGACCGTTGCTGAAGACCAACAAAACAAAACCCCGTCTTTTTTTGAGAACGAAATACCGATACCGTAAATCAAAATTAATTCACATTTAACCCGCCTATAAATCGCAGGCCGGGAGACCATTGATTATCTGTTAAAAACTAATATCTCAATTTTTCCGCACCTATCCGTTACAGCGTTGGTGATATCATGAATCAGCTTCAGGCAATGCGCGTATTTATCAACATCGCAGAAACCATGTCATTCGGACAGGCCGCGGCCAATCTCGGCATTTCGAATGCCATGGCCACGCGTTACCTCGAGCAACTCGAAGCTCACCTCAACACACGACTCGTCAATCGCAATACCCGCAGCCTCTCCCTGACCGAAGAGGGAGAGATCTACTCGAAGGGCTGCCGCAACGTTCTCGATGAAATCGAGGAGATCGAAACGGTTGCGATACGCGGCACGATCGAGCCGTCCGGCACCTTGAGAATCGCTGCCGGCGCGTCGTTCTCACTGTCCAGCCTGACACCCCTGCTACAGGAGTATCTGTTGCAGTATCCGAATGTCAGACTCTCGGTCACGCTGCTGCATCAGCACGTCGATTTTGTGAAGGAGGGCTTCGACGTCGGCATCGTGCTGCCCAAGCAGATCAGCGGCACCACGTTGATTAAACGCTCGTTGCTGAGTGTCCGTCCCATTGCCGTCGCGTCCCCCAGCTATCTCGCCGTGAAAGGCGTGCCGTCGCGGCCGGCGGATCTGACCTCCCACACCTTTCTCGCCCTCAGCGCCGCCTCGCATGACGGCAACTGGATCTTCGTTTCGCCGGATCGGCGCGAGAAACGCGTCACGCTCGACGCCGCGCTCGTGGTGAACAACGCCTTGATGCTGCGGCAAGCCGCGCTTGCGGGCATGGGGATCGCGGTCTTGCCTGAGAACCATGTGCTGACCGATTTGCGCAACGGCACACTCATGCAGGTGCTGACAGACTTCCGTATCACGAATGCCGACAAGGAGTTAGCGCTGGTGTATGCGGATCGCCGTCACATTTCCGCAAAAACCCGCTCATTCGTCGACTTTTCGGTCGAGTGGTTTCGTACCAACGCGGACCATTTGACCTCCATGCCGCCCGCTACCAAGTAGTACGGCGCGCCGCCCTTCGGCCGGCCTTTCCGAGCAGGCGGCGCGGCCGCGCCATCCATGTCCGTACCCAAAATGAGGACAGCGCCGCATGCGCCCTCCTTCATACTTCGTTATCGATTCGCACCGCCTGTGAAGAGCTAACCGGCCCCGGCGGGCAATCCCGGCAGCGAAGATTCAGGAGACGCGCATGAACCGCCCCTTCAAACCCTATCCGTTTTCGCCCCGTCGTCACGAGGGCGTAGTGCCGCCGCTGGTCGACGGACGCGACCCGCTCAGGCGGCCCGTGGCAATCGTCGGCGGCGGCCCGGTCGGCATGACGCTGGCGCTCGCGCTGGCTCGCCAGGGCGTGCGCTCGGTACTGATCGAAGCCGACGACAGCGTGTGCACCGGCAGCCGCGCGATCTGCATTTCGCGGCGCAGTCTGGAAATTTTCAAGCGCCTCGGCGTCGTACAAGGCTTCCTGCAAAAAGGCTTGCCGTGGGCCGGCGGCCGCAGCTTCTATCGCGACACCGAAGTGTTTCGCTTCGCCATGCATCATGACGACGAACAATCGCTGCCGCCCATGATCAATATCGCGCAATACCAGATCGAACAGTTGTTGCTCGACGAGGTGGAGCGGCATGCCGACCTGATCGATATGCGTTGGCAGACTCGCGTGACCGGCATCGAGCAGGAACCGGCGCAAGACGGCCGCGGCGAGCCGGACCGTACGGCGGGCGCGACGCTCACGCTGCGCACCGGCGACACCGCGTGGCAGATGCACGCCGACTGGGCGGTCGCCTGCGACGGCGGCCGCAGCACGATTCGCGAGGCACTCGGCCTGAAGCTCACCGGCACCACGTACGAAGGCCGCTATGTGATCGTGGATATCGAGCTAAACAGCAAGCGCGCCACCGAGCGCCTCGCCTATTTTGATCCGCCGTCCAATCCCGGTTCGACGGTGCTGGTCCATAAGCAGCCTGACAACGTCTGGCGTATCGATTACCAGCTTCGCGACGACGCAGACCCGGAAGCCGCCGTCCTGCCCGAGAACGTCTTGCCGCGCGTGCAGAGCGTGCTCGACGCGATGGGCGAGACGGGCGAGTGGTCGCCGATCTGGATCACCGTCTACAAAGCGAACGCGTTGACGCTCGAACGCTACCGGCACGGCTCGGTGCTGTTCGCGGGCGATGCCGCCCATCTCGTACCAATTTTCGGCGTGCGCGGCGCCAATTCCGGTATCGACGACGCGGACAACCTCGGCTGGAAGCTGGCCTGCGTGGTGAACGGCGTGGCTTCGCCGCGGCTCCTCGACAGCTACAGCGCGGAGCGCGTCTTCGCGGCGCGTGAAAACCTGAGCTACGGCATGAAGAGTACGGAGTTCATGGCGCCGCCGTCATTCGCCTTCAATCTGATGCGCGAGGCCGTGCTCGGACTCGCCGAGCGGCACGCCGCCGTGCGTCCGCTGATCAATCCGCGGCAGACGCATGCCATCGCTTATACACAGTCGCCGCTCAACGAGGCCGCCGCGGACGCCGCCGGCTCGTTCAGCCGAGGCCCGGCGCCCGGCACCGTGTTGCCGGAATGCCGGCTCGAACGACTGGACGGCGGCGCGAGCGTCGATATCCATCTCACGGATCTGCTCGAGCCTTGCTTCACCGCGCTGCGCTTCGGCGCGAATGCCGATTCTGTGCAAGAGCATGCGTGGCAGGAATTGCAAGGCACGCTGGCCGAAAAAGGGATTCCGTTCAAAGCCATCACGCTGGCTAAGGACGAAACCGCACAGGCCGCCAACCCGACGATGCTCGATCACACCGGCCGCCTGCACGACATGCTCGACGCCACGCCCGGCACGGTCTATCTGATCCGGCCCGACGGCCATGTACTCGCCCGCTGGCGCAACGGCAGCGCGGCGGCCACGCAGCGCGCCATCAGCGCAGCGCTGACGATTTGATTCACGGAGACTCACATCATGACGGACAGCGACCTCGACCTGGTCTACACGACGCTGTGCAAGACCCTCACTAACGAAGGCGAAGCTCAAGCGCCGTTATATCTGGCGCGCCTCGCGATGCTGTGCCTCACCGAACTCGACGACCCGCAGCGGGCGTTGTCGTTGATCGAAGCGGCACGGCTGCCGGCTTCGACCGCGGTGACCGCATAAAGCGAAAAAAGCCGCCGCGCCCGGTATGGGCGCGGCGGCTTTCCTTCTGCTTTTTCTTCTGCTTTTCCTTCAGGCAGACATCACCGTTCGGCACAGCGCGTGCGGCTCATCCTTCATGCGGGTGTCACTGCTTCGGATACAACCCCAGCGTGCTCGCATGCAGACGCGCGAGGCCGAGCAACGCATCCGTGTACGGCGTGGCAACGCCCGTCAGTTGCCCCAGTTCACGCACCGCCGCCACCAGCGCGTCGAGTTCGACCGCTTTACCCGCCTGCACGTCCTGCAGCATCGAGGTTTTCATCGCGCCGAGTTTGAGCGTGACCTCGTGACGGTCCGCCGGCTCCTGTTCGATCGGAATACCGAAGCGCGCGCCGATCTCCTTGGCCTCCAGCATGATGCTCGTCACGAAGTTGCGCGCCAGTTCGTCGCTGAGAATCCGGTCGGTGGTCGCGCCGGTGATGGCGCTGATCGGATTCATCGTCATGTTGCCCCACAGCTTGTACCAGACGTCGCGCTGAATCTGCGCCGACATCGTCGCCTTGAAGCCGGCCGCCGCGAGCGTGGCCGTGAGCGACGCGACGCGCTCGCTCGTCTGCCCTGACGCCTCGCCGATAATCAGCCCGTTGCCCTGATGATGACGGATCACGCCCGGCACTTCGACGAGGCAACTGGCATGCACCACGCAGCCCACCGTTTGCGCGCTCGGAATCGCGGCGGCGATCGCACCGTCGGGATCGATCGACTTCAGGCGCTTGCCGGCGAAGTCGCGCCCGAGCCCGTCGCAGAACCACCACGGCACCCCGTTCATCGCGGTCAGCACAATGGTCTGCGCGCCGAGCAGCGGCCCGATCTGCCCGGCCACGGACGCCATGGCCGGTCCCTTGACGGCGACCACGACGAGATCCTGCACACCGAGATCCGCGGGATTGTCGCTCGCCTTCACCTTCACAGCATGCGTCACGCCGCCTTCGATCAGACGCAGGCCGTGCTCGCGCAGCGCGGCCAGCGTCTCGCCGCGTGCCACCACGCTCACGTCATGGCCGGCCTGCGCGAGCTTCACTCCCATCCAGCTGCCGATCGCGCCTGCGCCGTAGATAGCTACTTTCATCGTTTCAATCCTTGTAACTGGCGTCGATGCGGTCCACTCGCCGCACCAGCGCATCGAACACATCCTGCCCCGCGCCGTGACGCGGATCGAACTGCAGCGCGTCGCGCGAACAGCGAATCGCGACGTCCTCCGGCACCGGCCGCGCCCGGCCCATCGCAAACGTCGCCATCTGGATTTCGCAGGCGCGGTTCAGCGTCCACAGAATCGCGAAAGTCTGCGGCAACGTGTGGCCCCACGCAAGCAGGCCATGATTGCGCAGGATCACCGCCTGCCGGTTGCCGATATGTTCGAGCAGCCGCGGGCCTTCTTCCGCATGCACGGTGATGCCCTCGAAGTCGTGATACGCAATGCGGTCGTGCAATTGTGCGCTGTAGAAATTGGTTTGCTGCAAACCGTCTTCCAGACAGGCCACGGCGACGCCCGCCGTGGTGTGCGTATGCATTACGCAGTGCGCATCCGGCAAGCCTTCGTGAATCGCCGCATGCACGACGAACCCGGCCGGATTCACCGGATACGGCGAGTGGTCGAGCACGCGTCCGCGTGCATCGATCTTCACGAGGTTGCTTGCCGTCACTTCGCTATAGTGCAGCCCGAACGGATTGATCAGGAACTGGCGTTCGCCACCGCTCACACTGGCGGGAACGCGCAGCGTGATGTGGTTGTAGATCATCTCGGTCCAGCCGAGCAGGTCGAAAATGCGATAGCACGCGGCGAGCTGCACGCGCGCCTGCCATTCGTCCGGATGCATCGCGTGAGCCTTCGGCGCGCTCGGCGCCTGGATGTCGAGAGTGGTCATGTGCAGCTCCATTGTTATCGTTCTATTGATCGAAAGTATCGCGCTTATGCGCCCGACACCACGGCCGCGATCGACGACACCACATAATCCGCGTTGCGTGCGTTCAGTCCGGCCACGCACATGCGCCCGGAGCGCAGCACGTACACCGCGTATTCGCTGCGCAGGCGCTCCACCTGGCTTTCGCTCAAGCCGGTGTAGGTGAACATGCCGCGCTGCGCGAGGTAGCGCGCGCGCATGACTTCATCCACACGGCCGGCGAGGCCGGCGTGGATCGTGCCGCGCATGGCGAGAATCCGCTCGCGCATGGCGGCGAGTTCCGCTTCCCATGAAGCACGCAACGACGCATCGGCCAGCACGTTGGCGACGAGCCGCGCGCCGTGCGTGGGCGGATTGCTGTAGTTCGCGCGCACCGTCGACATCAATTGACCGAGCACGCGGCCCGCCTCTTCCGCGCTCTTGCAGACTACGCTCAACGCGCCGACGCGCTCGCCATACAGCGAAAAGTTCTTCGAGAACGAATTCGCGGCGATCAGCGGAACGCCCGCGTCGGCCAGCAGGCGCACGCAGGCGGCGTCTTCTTCCAGACCCGCGCCGAAACCCTGGTAAGCCATATCCACGAAGGCGATCAGCTTGCGGCGCTGCAGAACAGGCACCAGTTCCGCCCATTGCGCCGGACTCAGATCGACGCCGGTCGGGTTATGGCAGCAGGCGTGCAGCAGCACCACGCTCTGTTCCGGCAAGCGGCTGATCGTGTCGATCATGTCGGCGAAACGCAATCCGCCGGTGAGTTCGTCGTAGTACGGGTAGGTGTTGACCGTCAGCCCCGCGCCTTCGAATACCACGCGATGGTTTTCCCAGCTCGGGTCGCTGATCCAGATCTGCGAGCCCGGGAAATAGCGCTTCAGGAAATCGGCGCCGACCTTCAATGCGCCCGATCCGCCGATGGTTTGCAACGTCGCGATCCGGCCCGCCGCGCGCGCCTCGCTGTTCGCGCCGAATACCAGCGCCTGGGCCGCATCGCGATAGAGCGGCAGGCCGGCCATCGGCAGATACGAGCGCGGGCCGATCGAGTCGAGCAGCGCGGTTTCGGCCCGGCGCACGGCGTCCATGACCGGCAGCTTGCCGGCGTCGTCGAAATAGATGCCGATGCTCAGATTGACCTTGTTCGACCGGGGGTCGAGTTGAAAGTCTTCGTTCAGGCTCAGGATCGGATCGCCTGGATAAGCGGGAATATGGTCGAACATGGTGATTCCTTGAATAGGGCCTCGTGGCGGCCTCGGTTTGGCGCAGTGGCGTACCGCACTGCACTGCACGGCGCATCCCGGTTTGTGCAGCGGCTTGCGTCCCGACTTGTGCAGCGGCGTGCGCGGCGGCTTTGCTCACGACACGGCGAGACGGAAGTCTAAGCGGGTTTGGCTGAGTGCGTCGATTGGGACAAGTCTCCGCGAACCGCACGCGGTACACAATCAATCGATTTTTCACGATTCGTTAGTTTTTCTTTAGAATCGCCAGATGCCACTCACGCGCGTCACCATCCGCCAGTTCGAAGCCTTTCTCGCCATCGTCGATTTGCATAGCATCGGCGCGGCGGCGGAACGGCTCGGGCTGACTTCTTCGGCGGTCAGCCAGTTGCTGGGCGACCTCGAAACGGAACTCGGCTTCCGGCTCTTCGACCGGACCACACGGCGCGTGAATCTGTCGAGCGCGGGCCAGGATTTTCTGTCGTCGGCGGAATCGGTGTTGCGGCATGTGCGCGCCGCCGCGCAATCCGCCGACGATATCCGCAACCGCGCCGCCGGCATCGTGCGGATCGGTGCGCCCCTGGTGCTGGCGGCGACCGCGCTGCCCGCCGCCATCGCCGACTACGCACGCGACAAACCGAAGGTCGTGGTCCGCATTTGCGACACCGTGGTCGAGCAACTGGTGGAGCGCGTGGAAAGCGGCGACGTGGACCTCGCAATCGGCCCCGACCGTCAAAGCGGCGCGCGCGTGCGTTGCGATCCGGCGTTCGCGAGCCCCTGGGTGATGTGGTGCGCGCCGAGCCATCCGTTGAACGCGCGCCGCCGCGTGCAGTGGCCGCATTTGCGCGGCGTGCCGATCATCGCCACCGGCCGCGACCACGAGCGCGCAGTCGGGCAGATGCTGGCTAACCTGCCGGTGGAGGCGCGCATCATTCCCGTAGATGTCGTAGACAATGTGACCACGGCGTTCGGCCTTGCCGCGCAGGGGCTGGCCGTCACGCTCGCGCCCGCCTACGTTGCGCCATTGGCGCGCAGCTTCGGGCTGGTCATGAAGCGCATTGTCGATCCGGAAACGATCCGCGAAGTGTGCGTGTATCGTTCCACCGAGCGCGCGCTGTCGCCGCCCGCCGACGGCTTCGCGGATTTCATCATGCCGTGGTTGAAACGCTGGGATCGCGAGACACAGGCCGACGCGCGATCAAGGCGCGTATGACGCGCAGCAGCAGCGGCAGCAGCGACAGCCCGTCGGCTCAGGCCCGCTCGGGCACCATGCACAACGCGAACAGCTGGCGTTGGCTCGATATCCCGAGGCGCGCGTAGGCGCGCTTCTGGTAGGTGATCACACTGGCAGGCTTGACGCCCATGCGCTGTGCGATTTCAACGGCGCTCGCGCCTTCGAGCGTGCCGCGCAGCACGTCGAGTTCGCGCGGCGTGAGTGCGGGGCAAGCGCGCCTGACACGCGCCAGCATCGCCGCGGCCGAACCCTGCTGATGCTGCCCATTCAACGCGTAATGGCCCTTGGCCGCGTGCGCGAACAGAGGCGCGAAAGTTTCCACGCGCTCCAGTTCACCTGGCTGAAACACGCCATAGGCACGGTCGCGGTACAGGTTGATCGACAGCCAGACGCTTTCCACGGGCTGCACGAGCAACGATAACCGGTCGGACACATTCGGCTGCGCGTAGCAGGCGGCGCGATAGGCCTCGTTTTCGATCTCGTCGCTATGCTGCTGGTGCAGCACCAGCGCGTCGCGAGCCGGTTTTTCATACGACCGGCCGATGATCGCGCGGTTGCCGTCGAGTGCATAGAAATGCGTGGCATAGCGATCCGCGATGTCGCGCAGAAAACGGCCTCCGCGATGATCGGCCGCGGAAACCGTGCGCGGCCGCGCGTCGAATTCGTACGCGAAGATGGTGCACTGCGAAACCGGCAGCGTATCGCCGACCGTTTTCAGTATGCTGGCGGCCAGCGCATCGGCATCCGCATGCGAAATCGACATGACGAGTTCAGTCGCACGCGAGGTGCTGATCTGTTCGCTGCGGTGCGGTGGAGAAATGCGCCAGGAACGCATGATGGATACGGGTTGCCGTGCTGGGTTCGGTCCTGCAAGCGTAGCACAGCGCCACGCGGGAGCCGTCTTTCACTGCCGGTTCAGCACCCCGGATGAGCGCGCTCACTTGCGCGTAAACGACCCGCGTTGGAACGTGACCATTCTCGGCAACTCGATCGTGAAGACCGTGCCCGTGGCTTCGTCTGAATGCACACTGACGTTGCCGCCGTGCATGCGGGCGATCTCCTGCACGATATGAAGGCCGAGCCCCAGCCCTTCACGCGAACGTGCGCCGCTATTGTTCGGCCCGAACGCCTTGAACAGGTGCGGAAACACCTCGGGCGGAATGGTCCCGCGATTGGCGACCTTCAGGCGCACTGAATCGACCGCTTCGCCATCCACTTCGACACCGATATCGCCGCCCGGCACGCCGTGATGCAGCGCATTGCTCACCAGATTCGACACGGCCTGCCAGACGAGGTCGGTGTCCCACGCGCCCGCGGTATTGCCGCGGCTCGCGAACACGATCCGCTTGCCGTTCTCCCGCGACGCGAACTCGTCGATCACCGAGCGGCACAGCGTCGCCAACTCGATCGAGCGCGGCTGCAACGGCAGGCGCCCGCCCTGCAAACGGGCCAGATTGAGCAACTGGTCGACCATGCGCGCCATGCGCAGCGAACTGTTCTTCACGCGCGCGGCGACGGTTGCCGATTGTTCGTCGGCGGCCGTGCGCATCAGGTATTCCGCCGACGCCAGCACGGCACCGAGCGGCGTGCGCAAATCGTGACTCAGCACCGCCATCAGCATCTCGTTGGCTTCCAGCATTTGCCGCGTGGTGACGAGCTGCGCGGCCAGTTGCCGTTTCTGCTGTTCGAGTTGCACGAACACGTCGACCTTCGATTGCAGAATGCGCGGATCGAACGGCTTGTACAGGAAATCGACCGCGCCGGCCTCATAACCGCGGAAGGTGCGCGAAGCATCCTGGGCGGTCGCCGTCAGAAAGATGATCGGCACGTGCGAGGTTCGCGGGCTGCCGCGCATCAGCGCGGCCAGTTCGAAGCCGTTCATGCCGGGCATGTTGACGTCGAGAATCGCCAGCGCGACTTCGTGCTTGAGCAGCAGGTCGAGCGCCGCCGTGCCCGAATCGGCCACCAGCACGGCCAGATCCGGCCGCGCCAGCAAGGCCTCGAGCGCCGTGATGTTGTGGACGATGTCGTCGACGATGAGAATGTTCACGGGTGAATTCGTCATGGCATCGGGTCAAGAGAGGCCGGCAATGCGGCAAGCCGCCGGGCCATGGTTTCAGGAGTGTAAATAAATTGCGCCGCGCCGCGCTCAATCGCGGCACGCGGCATTTCGGGGGAGCCGGCGGTGTCCGGCGCCTGCACCCACGTGGCGCCGCCCAGCGCACGCACCCGCTTCAGGCCTTGCGCGCCGTCGTCGTTGGCGCCGGACAGCAGGATCGCCAGCAGGCGCTCGCCATACACGGCGGCGGCCGACTCGAACAGCACGTCGATCGAGGGGCGCGAAAAGCGCACGGCGGCGTCGGTGGAGAGCGCGACAGTGCGGTCCACTTCCACCAGCATGTGATAGCCAGGCGGTGCAATATGCACGCGGCCCGCCATGATGCGTTCGCCCGCATCGGGCTCGAGCACCGGCAAAGCACAGCGGTGCGCGAACGCGCCCACCAGATAGCTGGGTGAATCAGGCGGCAGGTGCGTGACGATCATGACGGCCGCGGCAAAGTCCACGGGCAGCGCGCCGAGCAGCACGTTCAGCACTTCGATGCCACCCGCCGAGGCGCCGATCACGACGAGCTCGTAGCCGCGTGCCGCTTCGGCACGCGGTTGAGGGTCGGCAGCAGGGTGAACAGATGAGCTTGGCATGGTGAGCGTGCTAGCGCTTCTGATAAATGCGTTCGCTCGGGCGGAACTCGTCGAACGCTTCGTAATGACGGGAAAAACGCAGGCTTTCCTTGCTGCCCAAACCCAGAAAACCACGCCGCACGAGCGCGTTCTCGAACAGACCCAGCGCGCGATCCTGCAAACCACGATCGAAATAGATCAACACGTTGCGGCACGATACCAGATGCGCTTCGAGGAAAACTTCGTCGGTGGAAAGGCTGTGGTCGGCGAACACCACGCGCTCTTTCAGCGAACCGGCAAAGCGCGCGCCGCCATACGCGGCGTGATAGTAGTCGGACAGCGAACGCTTGCCGCCCGCCGCCAGATAGTTCTGCGTGAAGCCCTGAATCCGGTCGAGCGCGTAGATGCCGGACTCGGCGCGCGCCAGCGCGTCCGGACTGATGTCGGTCGCGTAGAACAGTGTGCGCTCGGTCAGACCCTCCTCGTCGAAGAGGATTTTCAGCGACCAGAGTTCCTCGCCCGTGCTGCATCCCGCTACCCACACCTTGATCGACGGATAGGTGCGCAGACGCGGCAGAACATGTTCGCGCAACGCGAGGAAATACGCCGGATCGCGAAACATGTCGCTCACCTGTACCGTGAGGTACTGGAACAGCCGCGAGAACTCGTCGCCGTTGCGCATGATGCGGTCCTGCAACTGCGACAGCGTCTTGAGCCCGAACTCGTCGAGCGCCTGGGACAGGCGGCGCCGCAGCGACGACATCGCATAGTGGCGAAAGTCGTGCTGATACTTGAGATAAATCGCCTCCAGCAGCAGTTTCAACTCGATGTCGAAATCGCTGATGCGTTGCGGCGCGTCAAATTCGGACTGACTCATTGGCACTCGCTCATGCGTACTCGCTCACGTGTTCCCTTCCCCTGCTAGCGTTGCCGCAACCACACGCGGCACAGCGCGACCAGCTTGTCCACGTCGATCGGCTTGGAAACGTAGTCGTCCGCGCCGGCTTCGAGGCAGCGCGTGCGGTCGTTCGCCATCGCCTTCGCGGTCAGCGCGATGATCGGCAGATGAGCGAAACGCGGATTGCGGCGAATCTCGCCCATCGCAGTCAAACCGTCCATCTCCGGCATCATGATATCCATCAGGATCAGATGTACTTCGGGACCGTTTTCCAGCGCTTCGAGCGCTTCGCGGCCGTTGCGCGCAATCTGCAGTTTCGCACCGAGCGGCTCCAGCACATGCGAGAGCGCAAAGATATTGCGCACGTCGTCTTCGGCCAGCAGGATCGTGCGGCCCTCGAACGCATTATCGCGCTGACGTACCGTGCGCAGCATGCGCTGCTGCTCGGGCGCGAGCGACGACTCGACGCTGTGCAGGAACAGCGTGACTTCGTCGAGCAGCCGTTCGGGCGACTTCGCCCCCTTGATGATGATCGATTTCGAATAGCGGCGCAGGCGGTGCTCTTCTTCGTCGGAGAGCATCCGGCCGGTATAAACGATGACGGGCAGCGAGACATGCGCGGTGTTCGTTGCGAGCCGTTCGAGCAGGTCGTAGCCGGTGCCGTCGGGCAGCGCGAGATCGGTCACCACGCAGTCGAACGAGACCTTTGCCAGATACTCCAACGCTTCCGCCAAGGTTGCGACCGCAACGATCTCGGTGTTTTCGCTTTGCAGGAGCGCGCGGATGCTTTCGCGCATCGGCGCGTCGTCCTCGATCACGAGCACGCGTTTGAGGCGCTGCTGCAAACGCGCTTCGAGGCGGCGGATCGCGGCTTCCATCGTGCTGCGCGCGGTCGGCTTAAGCGTATAGCCGATAGCGCCGAGGTGCAGCGCCTTGTCGGCGTGATCGGTGGCGGAGACGATATGGATCGGAATGTGCCGCGTGAGCGGGTCGTTCTTCAGCCACTCCAGCACGGTCAGGCCGGAGCGGTCCGGCAGGCCGACATCGAGCAGCACGGCCGCCGGGCGCATGTCGCGCACCAGTGTGAGGCCGCTCGCGGCGTCGCTCGCGTGGACGAAATCGAAGTCGAGTTCATGCGTCAGCTCGCGCAGGATTTCGGCGAACGCGAGATCGTCTTCCACGGCCACGATCAGACGGCCCGCACGCGTGCGGTTGTCACGGTCGTCGGCAATCGGGCGAATCGGCGTTTCGAGCGTAGTGCCCGTGCCGTGACCGCCAGTGTGGACGTTCATGAGGCCATTGGCGGGCGTGATCACCGTGGGCGGACTGCCGACCGAAGACGTCCGCGCCAGCAGCGGTTCTACCGCCGATCCGGCCGCGGCCTGGGGACCGGCCGGCGCCACGGCCGGTGCAAACACCGGCGCCGGATTGTGCGCGCCTGAGTTCGTGTTCAGGGCCGCTTCCGCATCGATCGGCAGCCACAGCGTGAACACGCTGCCCTTGCCGATCTCGCTCGCAACGGTAATGCGGCCGCCCAGCAAGCGCGAAAACTCACGCGAAATCGACAGACCCAGACCGCTGCCGCCGTATTGACGGCTGGTCGAGCCGTCCGCCTGCTGGAACGCTTCGAAGATCATGTCCAGCTTGTCGGGCGCGATGCCGATGCCGGAGTCACGCACGTCGATCCGCAGCATGCCGCCTTCAGCGGGTGCAACCGAGAGCGCCACCTCGCCGCGTTCGGTGAACTTCACCGCGTTGGAGAGCAGGTTGCGCAGAATCTGCGTGACGCGCTGGCCGTCCGTGATGAACGTATCCGGCGTGCCCGGCAAGCGGTCGAAGCTGAGCTGCAAATGCTTGGCGCCGGCCATTGGCTTGAACATTTCCTCGAGCGCCTGAAGGGTCGCGTCGATCGATACCGTTTCGAGTTCGACCGTGACCTGGCCGGCTTCGACCTTGGAAAGATCCAGAATGTCGTTGATCAGCACCAGCAGGTCGCTATTGGAAGCGTGAATCGTCTCCGCGTAGCGCACCTGTTCTTCGGTCAGATTGCCGGTGCGGTTCTGCTGCAGCAGCTTGGCGAGAATCAGCGAACTGTTCAACGGCGTGCGCAGTTCGTGCGACATGTTGGCGAGGAACTCGGACTTGTAGCGGCTCGACTGTTCGAGGCGCGCCGCGTTGGCCGCGAGGTCGTCCTGCGCGCGCAGCAGATCGGACTTTTGCCGCTCGAGACGCTGCGCGTATTCTTCCAGTTGCACGTTGGTCTGTTCGAGTTCGGCCTGCTGCGCTTCCAGCCGCGTTTGCGACTCCATCAGCGCGCGGCCGCGTTCTTCGAGCCCTTCATTGGAGACGCGCAACTCTTCCTGCTGCACCTGCAACTCTTCATTCAGCTGCTGCGTTTCGGCCAGCGCGTCCTGCAACCGCTCGCGATACAGCGCCGCTTCGACGAAGTCGCCCATGCTGTTCGCGATCAGTTCCATGAACTCCTGGTCGCGCACAGTCAGCTCGCGCACAAAGCCCAGTTCGACGACGCCGTTGACATCGCCGTCGTTTTCGATCGGCATGATGAGCAGATTCTTCGGCACGCTCTTGCCGGTGGCCGACACCACTTGCACGTAATTGGCCGGCACATCGCGCAAGACCAGCGTACGGCGCGCCGAGGCCGCCTGCCCGATCAGCGTCTCGCCTTCTTCGAAATTGCGCGCCGCGGCCTGCTCGCTTTCACGGCTAAACCCATAAGTCGCGATGCGGCGCAGCGTGCCATGCCGTTTGTCGCGCACGTAGAGCGCGGCGACGACGGCGTCGAGATACTGCGCGAGGAAGTCGAGCATCGCGCGGCCCACCAGCGGCGAGGTAGTCTGGCCGACGACCTTTTCGGCAAGCAGACGCTGCCCCGAGCGCAACCACACCTGCTCCTGCAACATCTCCGTCTGGTCAGCCTGCTGCCGCAGCGCGCTGTCATAGGTGGACGACAGGCTCATCAGTTCGCGCCGCCCGATCCACGCGAGCAGACCGCTCACGCTCAGGCTGAAGAGCAGAAACACGCTCACCAGCGTGGTGGTGACGCGGCGCGTCGCTTCCGCGCGTTCCTGGCGCAGGCGCAATTCGACATCCAGAAAATCGCCGAATTCGCGGCGCGTTTCATCGAATTCGATCTTGCCACGGCCGCTCGCCACGGCACTTTCGAAATCCTGATTACGCCGGCGCGCGTCGATCATCTGTTCGGCGAAGTTACTCCAGCGTTGCTGAATCGCAGCGATCTGCTTGAGTTTTTCGACTTGGGGCGGGTTGTCGGAGACCAGCTCCTGCAGGGCCTCGATCTGAGTCTTGAATCGCGGGCCGCCTTCTTCATACGGCGTGAGGAAACTCTCGTCGCCCGTGATCAGGAAACCGCGCATGGAGGATTCGCGATCGACCGCGAGGCGCAGCATTTCATTGGCCTGCCCGATTACGCGCTCGGAGTGCTCGGCCCAGTTCATGGTCGAAACCAGATACGCGATCAGTCCGACGAAGACCGCCATGGTCACCAGGCCGACACCCAGGGGCAACGCAATATTGCGGCGAATGATGCTGCGAAAACGATTCTGGTCGACGGCCTGAGATGCGGTCATTTTTTCTGTCTTCGGCTGGGCGAATCGTGGCGATTCGGAATATTTTTCGGGTATGTCGAGTGATTCATTTTGTCGCGCTACGACGGGCGTAATCATACAGGATGGGTGTTTGTTTTGAGATGCCCGAATGCGGTTTTAGGCTTACTGGGCGGGGCTGTTGCCGGCCGACGCAACTTTGCGCGACGCACGCGGGTCAATCATGCGAGGAATGCAATTTCGCCCCGTTCGATCATTCGTTCGCCGCCCACTTTGATCTGGTAGCCGATGCCTTCTCACGCCTTCATCGCACTCTCCCGCAACCCGTTGCGCACCCTGCTCGCCGCCGCGCTCGTATGGCATGCGTCGGCGAGCGGCGTGGCGCAGGCAGCCACTGCGCCTGCTGCACACGACGGCATCGTGGCCGCCGCCGTGCACGTCGAGCCGCCCACGCAGGCGTCGCCCGTCGTGCCGATTCCACCGTCGGAGCAATACCCCACGCTCTATCGCGATGTGCAGCTCGCGCATCTGTTTCCCGACAGCAAAACTTTCGCGGACATGGTGCCGCTTGCATCGCCTGCTGAGATCGCCGCCGCATACGCCACCGCGAAGCAACAGCGCAACTTCAGCCTCGCCGATTTCGTGAAGCACAACTTCACGTTGCCCACGCGCACGGCGAAAGCGTATGTCTCCGATCCCGATCAGGACGTGGTCGGCCATATCGATACGCTCTGGAATGTGCTGCGCCGCGAGCCCGATGCGACCGCGAGCCCGTGGTCCTCGCTGCTGCCGCTGCCGTATGCGTATATCGTGCCGGGCGACCGCTTCGATGAGATCTACTACTGGGACTCGTACTTCATCATGCTCGGCCTCGAACAGAGCGGCCAGCATGCGCTGGTAGTCGACGAACTGAAGAACTTCGCGACCTTGATCGACCGCTACGGTCATATTCCGAACGGCAATCGCACCTACTATCTGAGCCGCTCGCAACCGCCGTTTTTCGCGCAGATGGTGCGCCTCGTGGCCGAAAAAGACGGCGACGCCGTCTATGCGCAATATCTGCCTGAATTGCAGCGCGAATACGCGTACTGGATGGACGGCAGCGAAGGCCTCGCCGCCGGTCACGCAAACCGGCATGTGGTGCGCCTGCCCAACGGCACGCTGCTCAACCGCTATTGGGACGAACGCGCGACGCCGCGCGACGAGTCGTATCGCGAAGACGTCCTGACCGCGCAGCAGACTCCGCAACGCGATGCCGCCGATCTGTGGCGCAATCTGCGCGCGGGCGGCGAAACCGGCTGGGATTTCAGCTCGCGCTGGTTCGCCGACGGCAAGACGCTCGCCACCGTGGACGTGACCTCTCTCGTGCCCGTCGATCTGAATTGCCTGCTCGCCGATCTCGAGCGCACGCTGGCGAAGGCCTATCGTCTGCGCGGCGACGTCACGCATGCGGAAAATATGGAGCAGCGCGCCGCCACCCGCGCCGACGCGATTCGCCGCGTGTTGTGGGACCCGCAGTTGCAGGCATTCGGCGACTACGACTTCGTGCATCACACGCTGACGCACAGGCTCACCGCCGCGACGGTGTATCCGTTATATACGGGCATAGCCAGCCGTCAGCAGGCGAAGACCGTCGCCGCCACGTTGCAGCGCGAATTGCTGCGCCCCGGCGGTCTCGCCACTACACAGGTGGCGAGCGGCCAGCAATGGGATGCGCCGAACGGCTGGGCGCCGCTGCAATATCTGGCCGTGATCGGCTTGCGGCGCTACAGCGAACCGGCGCTCGCGCAAACCATTGCGACGCGCTGGATCAGAACCAATGTGTCGTACTACCAGCACACGGGCAAGCTCGTCGAGAAATACGATATCGATGCGGCCACACCCGGCGTCTCCGCGGGCGGCGGCGAGTATCCGCTGCAGGACGGCTTCGGCTGGACCAACGGCGTGCTGCGCGCGCTGCTCGTGCTGTATCCGCAAGCGGTGCAGGGCTCGCGTCCCGGCGATATTCCCGAAGGACCGGCGGGTGTGTCGGCGGCCGCCTCTGCTGCTGCTGCCGCGCCGAAGAACACGCACCGGCTGAATGGCGCGCGAGTCGCGCCATAGCATGAAAAAAGCCCTGGCCGGTTCGCACTGGCCAGGGATTCGCACGACTCGCGAGACGCTTACGCCGGCACGGTTTCAGCCTGCTGCGCACGTGACCACACACGATGCTGGCCGGCCGCCTCGATGAAGGCCTTCAGCACGTCGGCGGCCTGTTTGTCATCGCCGGTAGCGACGCCGTCGGCATTGTCCGGCAGGTGCGCGGCGGCGAGCACATCGCGCCCCGCGCCGATCGCCGCAATCGCCTTCAGATGCTTGAACGCCTCGAGCACGAAATGCCGCGCATCGCCCGATTGCGCGAGCGTCTTCGCACCCTGGTCGCCACCTACCACGATGACCGCGTCGAACATGATCGACGGCAATCCGGCAATCGTGGCGTCCGGGGCCATGCCGTCGATCGCGGCAAGCGTGGGCGCGATCAACATGGGCGCCGCGCCCTCGCCTTGCAGCGCCTGCTGAAGCTTCCTGATGGCGGCGCCGTCGGATCCGGGCGCGGCCAGCAACGCAATCTTGCGGGTCTTGATGCCCGGCTTCACCCGGTTGAGCAGGCTCAGCGCCGGTGAGTCCTTGGGACCGGACAGCTTCGCCGTGCCCTTTTTCGGCGCCGGCAAACCCAACCCGGCGGCCACCTGCGCTGCGAGTCCCGCGTCGAAGTTGGCGAGAATTTCGTTGACCACGCGCGCGCGAATCTCGGGTTTCGTCACCTTGCCGAGTTCGAATTGATAAGCCGCGGCGATATGGTCTTTCTCCGGCTGGGACATGCTGTTGTAGAACAGCGCAGCTTGCGAAAAATGATCGGCGAACGATTCGCTGCGCACGCGAATCTTGGTGCCTTCCACGCGCTCCTGATAACTTTCGAAGCCGCCGTCCGACGGCGCCGGATCGGTTTCCTTCGGCCAACCGCCGCTCAGCGAATTCGGCTCATACGAGGCCTGACCGACATTGATCGTCTGGCGGTGCATGGCGTCACGCTGATTGTTGTTGAACGGGCACACAGGACGGTTGATCGGAATCTCATGGAAGTTCGGACCACCCAGACGGCTGATCTGCGTATCCGTGTACGAGAACAAACGCCCTTGCAAAAGCGGATCGTTCGAAAAGTCGATACCCGGCACGACATGACCCGGATGAAACGCGACCTGTTCGGTCTCGGCAAAAAAGTTGTCGGGATTGCGGTTGAGCGTCATCTTGCCGATGATCTTGACCGGCACCAGTTCTTCGGGAATCAGCTTGGTCGGATCGAGCAGGTCGAAATCGAACTTGTGTTCGTCCGCTTCTTCGATAATCTGCACGCCGAGTTCGAACTCCGGGTAGTCGCCTCGTTCGATAGACTCCCACAGATCACGCCGATGGAAATCCGGGTCCTTGCCCGCCAGCTTCTGCGCTTCGTCCCACAGCAGCGAGTACGAGCCCAGCACCGGACGCCAGTGAAATTTGACGAAGCGGCCCTTGCCTTGCGCATTCACGAAACGGAACGTGTGAATCCCGAAGCCCTCCATGGTGCGCAGGCTGCGCGGGATTGCGCGGTCCGACATGGTCCACAGCACCATGTGCGCGGATTCGGGCACCAGCGAGACGAAGTCCCAGAAGGTGTCGTGTGCGGAACCGCCAGTGGGCATTTCGTTCGGCGCTTCCGGTTTCACCGCATGCACGAAGTCGGGAAACTTGATGGCGTCCTGAATGAAGAACACCGGCATGTTGTTGCCGACCAGATCGTAATTGCCTTCCTGCGTGTAGAACTTCACGGCGAAGCCGCGCACGTCGCGCACCGTATCGGCGGAGCCGCGCGGGCCCTGTACCGTGGAAAAACGCACATAAACCGGCGTTTGTGCAGCAGGGTCCTGCAGGAACGCGGCCTTGGTGTATTCCCGCATCGACTCATAGACCTGAAATACACCGTGCGCCGCCGAGCCGCGCGCGTGCACGATACGCTCGGGAATACGCTCATGGTCGAAGTGCGTGATCTTCTCACGCATGATGAAATCTTCCAGCAGCGAAGGGCCGCGCGGTCCCGCGCGCAGGGTGTTCTGGTTGTCGGAGATTTTGACGCCCTGATTGGTTCTCAGCGCTTCGCCTTCCGGACTGACTCGAAACTGTTCGAGATCCTTCGATTTCGCATCCGATTGCGGACCATTCGCCTGCGCACTCTTCGCTGCGGGCTTCTGTGCGTTCGTTTTTCCTGCCATGAGAATCTGCTCCTTGCGTTCGGGGCGTGCCGGCGGGGGGAATCCGGTCTGACGCATTGGAGTGAGGCAGCAAGCGGTGTACCCGCGGGTAGGCACGCGGGCGGCGCGATTGTGAATGCTGATTGCTGTAGAGATTGCTGATGTCGTGGCGTTTGCCTATGCGGTGGCGATTACCTATGCCGTGGCAATTGCCTATACCGTGGCGATTGCCCATTGCCAATAGTTAGCGCTGCAGCGCGCCGCATTTGGGCGCCGCAGCTCAGCCCTGAACGCCCATTATCAGAAGCGGTAGTTGATGGAAATATCGGCTACGCCGTTGGCTTTGCGGTGCGTCACCGGACTATTGCCCGCACTGCCCACCAGTTGTTCGAATGCGCCGTCCGCAGTGGCGAACCAGTGCTTGTCGAACAGCCACACCGCGCTAATGCCGAAGCCCACCGATTTGAAACCCGCGCTCGCGTGATATTGCGAAAACTGCGAATGCGCCGCCTGACTCTGATTCACGCCGAACCAGCTATTCATGTAGGTCGAGTCCGCGAGGGTGACATTTGGACCCGCGAACCAGAAGAACTGCTTGGTGCTGCCCGGCATCGGCATATAAGCGCCGAAATCTCCGGTCCAGCCATTCGAGCCGCCGAAATAGCGTCTGACGTCGGCACGCAGCACCAGCGGGAAATCCTTCGAAACCACATATTCGCCGGCCAGTTTGATACCTGGGGCGGGATTGATGTTACCGAGGCCGTTCAGTTCCTGCGGGTCGTCATGGCCGCGCCGTCCGAGATCGTAGACGGCCGCAAGACTGGCGCGCCAGTTCGGTCCCTGCGCGAAATTCACGCCGAAACCCTCGCCGCTCGATAAGAAGAACAGATCCTTGTAGCGCACGTCGACACTTGGACCGGCCATCAGGTGATACCGGTCGGAGCCCTCGTAGCGCGGCTGGAACGACGTTGCCATGCCGAGCCGCACCTGCCAGTCCGGAATATTCGGCTGCCACATCTTCTGTAGCGGAATGCCGACCGAATATTGCCATTCGCCGAGCGGCGAAGGTGTCTGCGCTGAAACCGAACCCGGTAGCGCGGCGACACCGCCAATGGTCGCGGCGACGAGTGACGTTGCCGCAATGCCTGCCTGTTTATTGCGGAGCCTGCCGCCCCGCTTCTTATGGTTCTTAAACACCAGAGTTCTCCGATCTCGCGACTCGCGAGGATGGTTATGTTTTTGCCCACGGTCCGCAATGGATTAAAAAGCCGTGGGCGGCCGCCGCCTTGCTACGTGCGGCATGTAACTTTTTCAGCGAACGTCACCCGCTACCCGGCAAAACACACGACTCGCACGCGGCCGACACACCGTCAGTCAGGCATTTGTCTAAGCAGACCGGTCCGAAAGATTTGCCGATGGACGCACCATTGCAAAATGCGGGCCCAGCCCGTAGAAGGCGGGTTCGGATCAGGGATGACGAAGATCGGATGCGCGCGGGCAGGCGCGCGCGCCGGGGGATCGAAGCACGATCACAACGGAAATTTCGTGGTCGAGAGAATTTCCTTGAGCACCATGAACGAGCGGATTTGCCGGACTCCCGGCAGATAGAGCAACTGCTCCGCGTGCAGGCGGTTGAAGCTGTCGCTGTCACGCGTGCGGATGGTCATGAAATAGTCGAACTCGCCGGTCACGACGTGGCACTCCATGCATCCGGTCACTTTCTGCGCCGCCTTCTCGAACTCGGCAAACGAATCCGGCGTGGAGCGATCCAGCACCACGCCGATGATCACCAGCATTCCCGCCCCCACCGCCTTCGGGTCGATCAGCGCGACGACCGCGCGGATCAATCCGGATTCCTTGAGTCGCTCGACACGCCGCAAGCACGCCGGTGCGCTCAGCTTGACCTTGGCCGCCAGCGCCACGTTTGAAATCGACGCGTCGATCTGCAGTTGCCGCACGATCGCGCGATCGATGCGGTCGAGCGATTGCAGCGGATCGGCCTGAACGGCGGCAGCGGCAACGGCCCCGTCACGGGTCTTACGAAGTTTTATTGCGCTCATATGCCATTGGATACCGTTTTTGTTAATCGATTTAAGTGAATCTTGTTCTAAAAGTATGCTGTGGATAATTTTTTTGCAAGCACATTTCCAACGGTTTTACCTACCATTTCTCCAACGCGACGAGATGCTGTTCGCGTCAAACTTACCCGCCAAGGAGAGGCCATGAACCTGCAACGTTTCCCTCGTTACCCGCTCACTTTCGGGCCGACGCCGATCCAACCGCTGGCGCGTCTGAGCAAGCACCTCGGCGGCAAAGTGCATCTGTATGCGAAACGTGAAGACTGCAACAGCGGCCTCGCATTTGGTGGCAACAAGACGCGCAAGCTCGAATATCTGATCCCTGAAGCGCTTGCTCAGGGTTGCGACACGCTCGTGTCGATCGGCGGAATTCAGTCGAACCAGACGCGCCAGGTCGCGGCCGTGGCGGCGCACCTGGGCATGAAGTGCGTGCTGGTCCAGGAGAACTGGGTCAACTATTCGGACGCGGTCTACGACCGGGTCGGCAACATCCAGATGTCGCGCATTCTCGGCGCCGACGTGCGGCTCGTGCCCGATGGCTTCGACATCGGTTTTCGCAAGAGCTGGGAAGACGCACTAGAAAGCGTGCGGGCCGCCGGCGGCAAACCGTATGCGATTCCGGCCGGCTGTTCGGACCATCCGCTCGGTGGCCTCGGCTTCGTCGGCTTCGCGGAGGAGGTGCGCGAGCAGGAAGCCGAATTGGGCTTCAAGTTCGACTACATCGTAGTGTGCTCCGTGACCGGCAGCACGCAGGCCGGCATGGTCGTGGGCTTCGCCGATGACGAGCGCGCCGCTCGTGTGATCGGCATCGACGCTTCGGCAAAGCCCGCGCAAACGCGCGAGCAGATCACAAGAATCGCCAGACGGACCGCGGAAAAAGTCGGTTTGGAGCGCGATATCACGAGCGCGGACGTGGTGCTCGACGAGCGCTTCGCGGGTCCGGAATACGGGCTGCCGAATGAAGGCACGCTGGAAGCGATCCGCCTGTGTGCACGCACGGAAGGCATGCTGACCGATCCCGTCTACGAAGGCAAATCGATGCATGGCATGATCGAGATGGTGCGTAACGGCGAATTTCCGGAAGGGTCGCGCGTGCTGTACGCGCACCTGGGCGGCGTGCCGGCGTTGAACGGCTATAGCTTTATTTTCCGCGACGGTTAAACGCCGGGACGGGCGGCGGCAATGACACGCTGCGGCAGGCTCCCGTCAAGCGGGTCGCCGCGTCAATCGTCCGGCTGAACCGGATTGCCGCCCGCATGGAATCCTCGCGCGGCACACACGGCTTTACGCCATCAAACGCGCCTTCAAATGCTCCCTCAAGAATTCCGCGAACGCCCGGATCGTGAGGGAGCTTTGTCTGTGCTGCGGATAAACGGCGTAGACGCTCGTCGCGGTGGGCAGAAAATCTTCGAGCACCGGCACGAGCTGACCGCTCCTTAGCGCGTCTGCGACGATAAAGTCAGGAAGCCGAACAATCCCCAAACCCGCAACGGCCGCATCGCGCACCAGCTCGCCATTGTTGGCGCGCAATGGACCGTGCACTTCGACGCCCTTCGTCACGCCATCGACGACGAACTCCCAGCTCACCGCCCCGCCGTGGCCATACAACAGGCACGAATGACGCGTCAGATCGCCTGGCACCACAGGCGCACCCCGGCGCCGCACGTATCCGGGACTGCAGCACGCCACCACCCTGATGTCCACGAGCTTCTGCGCGATCAGCGTGGAATCGGGCAAGGTGCCGATCCGGATCGCCATGTCGAAGCCCTCGCCCACGACGTCGACGGTACGGTCGCTCAAGTCCATCTCGATGTGCACGTCGCCGTGTTCCCGCAGGAAGGTCGCGACGAGCGGCGACAGATGCGCCATGCCGAACGACATCGGCGCGCTCACGCGTAACAGCCCGCGCGGTCCGGCGCGCCGCAGCGACATGGCCTGCTCCGCGTCTTCGACCTCGCCGAGAATGCGTTTGGCGCGTTCGTAAAACTCCTGTCCCAGATCGGTCACCGCCAGCTTGCGCGTATTGCGGATCAGCAATTGCACGCCCAGCGTCTCTTCCAACCCCATTACCCGCCGGCTGACGAACTGCTTTGACAGCGACAGCCGGTTCGCGGCCGCCGTGAAGCTACGGGCGTCGACCGTGGCGACGAAAATCCGCATGTCGTCGAGCTGCATTGAATTGTCCACTCCATAGTGACAGTGTTTCCGTTTTAAGCTCGATTATAGCCATCCGGATTGACCTACACTGTCGTTCATGGATCGCGGACAAACATCTGGCCGGATCGCACAACCCAGGAGAAAAAAGATGCTTGAAATCAGACACGCCAATCAACGCGGCCGCGCGGAGCACGGCTGGCTTAGTTCGCGTCACACATTTTCCTTCGCGAACTATCATGATCCGAAGCAGAATGGCTTCTCCGACCTGCTCGTCATCAACGACGACCGTGTCGCGCCGGCACAAGGTTTCGGCAAGCATCCGCACCGCGACATGGAAATTTTCTCGTATGTGCTGGAAGGCGCCTTGGAGCACAAGGACACGATGGGCACCGGCTCGGTGATCGTGCCTGGCGACATTCAGTTGATGAGCGCAGGAACCGGCGTCGCGCACAGCGAGTACAACCATTCGAAGAGCGAGCCGGTGCACTTCCTGCAAATCTGGATCGCGCCGGGGCAAAAGGGTACGGCGCCGCGTTATCAGCAGCGCCACTTCGGTGCCGACCAGAAGCGCGGTGTCTTGCGCCTCGTGCTCTCGCCGGATGGCGCGAACGACTCGCTGGTGCTGCAACAGGACGCCCGGGTCTATGCCGGTCTCTTCGACGGCGAAGAAACTGCACGGCTCGAACTGGCCAGCAATCGTTATGCGTATGTTCACGTGGCGCGCGGCAGCGTGAGCGTGAACGGCGTCGAGTTCAAGGCAGGCGACGGTGCGCGTGTGCGCGGCGAAGAAGCGCTAACCTTCACGCAAGGGCATGACGCGGAAGTGTTGGTGTTCGACCTGCGCGACATCGAGATGTCGGAGTTGTGGGCCTAAGCGGCTTGCGTGACTTGACTGGCCTCGCGGCCTGAAGGCCTGAAGGCCCGAGGGTCCAGAATCTGGGCGGGACTCGCCGGAAAACACTGGCGGGCCCCACTCTTCCTATCCTGTGAGAGAAAATCATGCGCTATACGCTATTGGAAAATCAGAAAGACGCGGTCATTCTCGTCGCCCGCATTCTGTTGATGGTGCTGTTCATCATGTTCGGCTGGTCGAAGCTGACCGGCTTTGCCGGCACCGTCGCTTATATGACTTCGAGCGGCGCACCGGTGCCCGAGTTGTCGGCGGTGATCGCCGTGGTGATGGAGTTGGTGGTGGGCATTGCGCTGCTGGTCGGTTTCTTCACCAGGCCGCTTGCCCTGTTGCTGGCGGTGTATACGCTCGGCACCGCGATCATCGGCCACCATTACTGGAATATGACTGGTGCGATGCAGTACGACAATATGATTCACTTCTACAAGAACATCAGCATTATCGGCGGGCTGCTGTTGTTGTGCGTGACAGGCGCAGGGAAATACTCGATCGACCGCCGTTGAATCCGCACGTCGCTGCACAGCACACTGACAAAAAGCCGCCCGGTTGACCCCGGGCGGCTTTTCGTTTGTATCAACCCGTCAGCGCTAGCCCGCAAACTGCGCGAGGACGCGCTCGCGAATGGCCGGGCGGATATTCGACTGCGCCATGTCGCCTCGATAGTGCGCGACCACGCGTGGATTCATGACGCGAAACCAGAGTGGGGGCACGTAGGCGAGCATGATCATCGTGGCGTAGCCGGAAGGCAATTGCGGCGCCCCGTCGAAATGACGCAGCGCCTGAAACGACCGCGTCGGATTCGCATGATGATCGGCGTGACGTTGCAATTGATACAGAAACAGATTGGTCACGATGCGATTGCTGTTCCACGAGTGCTGCGGCTGGCAACGCTCGTAACGGCCGCTCGCAAGCTGCTTGCGGCCGAGTCCGTAGTGCTCCAGATAATTGACCACTTCGAGCAGCGACGCACCATACACCGCCTGAATCAGCAGGAACGGAAGCACCGTTTTGCCGAATAGCGCGATCATCGCCCCCCACAGCACCACGGTCATGGCCCATGAATGCAGGACCTCGTTGCGCCACGTCCACGGCGACTTGCCAAGACGCGCGAGGCGCTGTTTTTCGAGCCGCCACGCGGACGCGATGCTGCCCGACACCGTGCGCGGCAGAAAGGCCCAGAACGATTCGCCGTAGCGCGCGCTGGCGGGATCGGGCGGCGTGGCCACCCGCACATGATGCCCACGATTGTGTTCGACGAAAAAGTGTCCATAAGCGACCGGCGCCAGCGTGATTTTGGCGAGCCATCGCTCGAAGCGATCCGTCTTGTGGCCGAGTTCGTGCGCCGTGTTGATCGACACGCCGGTCGCCGCGCCGAGCGAGAGCGCGAAGCCCAGGTAGTCGTACCATTTCAGCGCATGTGTACCCACGATCCATAACGCGCCGAAAAACGACATGTACTCGATGAACGTGGCGAGATAAACGACACGGCGGTAATAACGCTCTTTTTCGAGTGTGGGGACAATCTCCTCGGGCGGATTACTGGGATCGTCGCCGATCAGATAGTCGAGTACCGGAATGATGCCGAACACGAAAATCGGCCCGAACCACCAGAAGATGTGCCAACCGGTGTGCAGCGCCAGACTTGCGGCGTGCAGCGGCAAGGTGATGGTGAGCGCGCCGAGCAGCCACCAATAGCGCTTGCCGTCGACCCACCGCGCGGACGCCGCTTGCGATGTTGCCATTGTCTCCCTCCTTGTTTTATGTCGCCCGGTGTCCACGCGTGGCGGCAAGGCGCACGCACGGGTCGGCGGGACTTTTCCCGACTCCCAGATTTATATGGCCTGGCGAGCGGGATAGCCAAGGAATTGCGCCAGGTGGGAGTCTCCAAACAGAGGGGGCGCTGAAGAGGCGTGTGGAGTGTGGTTCGAGCGGGGGAATGAAACGGGTGTTTGGCAGGCGGTTCTCCTCGCGCAAGGCGGCTTGACCGTTGTCGGGCGAATCCATATAAGGCGGCCGTTGGTTTTTTTAGGCACGCAACAGCCCTGTACGGCAACCTCAAACAAAAACGGCGGCCCGAAGGCCGCCGTCCACTTTCCCTACCACCACCTCAAGCCGCTACTTCGGCCTCAGCCTCACTAGCCACTTCCACTTCTTCGCTATTGCGGATCAGGTAATCGAATGCCGAGAGCGATGCCTTTGCGCCCTCGCCCACGGCGATCACGATCTGCTTGAACGGCACCGTGGTCACGTCGCCCGCGGCGAACACGCCCGGCACTGAGGTTGCGCCGCGTGCATCGACGACGATCTCGCCGTGCTTCGACAATTCGACCGTACCCTTGAGCCATTCGGTATTCGGCACGAGACCGATCTGTACGAACACGCCTTCCAGTTCGACCTGCTTCACTTCGCCCGAACGCAGATCCTTATAGACCAGACCGTTGACCTTCTTGCCGTCGCCGGTGATTTCCGTGGTCTGTGCCTGCGTGACAATGGTCACGTTCGCGAGACTGCGCAACTTGCGTTGCAGCACTTCGTCGGCACGCAACGTGGCGCCGAACTCGAACAGCGTCACTTCACGCACGATACCCGCGAGGTCGATTGCCGCTTCGACGCCCGAATTGCCGCCACCGATCACCGCAACACGCTTGCCCTTGAACAGCGGACCATCGCAGTGCGGGCAGTACGCCACGCCATGATTGCGGTACTCGCGCTCGCCCGGCACGTTGATTTCGCGCCAACGCGCGCCGGTTGCCAGAATGATCGTCTTCGCCTTCAGCACCGCGCCATTCGCGAGACGCACTTCGTTGATGCGGCCGGGGATCAGCGCTTCAGCGCGCTGCACGTCCATGATGTCGACTTCGTAACTCTTCACGTGCTGTTCGAGCGCCGTGGCGAACTTCGGCCCTTCGGTTTCCGTCACGGAGACGAAGTTTTCAATAGCCAGCGTATCCAGCACCTGGCCGCCGAAGCGCTCCGCCACCACGCCCGTCGCAATACCCTTGCGCGCCGAGTAGATGGCCGCAGCCGCGCCCGCGGGCCCGCCGCCGACGATCAGCGTGTCGAACACCGGCTTCTTTTCCAGTTCCTTCGCGGCACGCGCACCGGCGTTGGTGTCGAGCTTCGCGAGAATTTCCTTCACGCCGCTGCGCCCCTGGCCGAACACTTCGCCGTTCATGAACATGGTCGGTACCGCCATGATCTGGCGCGCTTCGACTTCGTTCTGGAACAGGGCGCCGTCGATCGCCACGTGGCGGATGCGCGGGTTGATCAGCGCCATCACGTTCAGTGCCTGGACGACTTCCGGGCAGTTCTGGCATGACAGCGAAAAATACGTTTCGAATTGATAGTCGCCGTCGAGATTGCGGATCTGTTCGATCACGGCGTCTTCGAGTTTGACCGGATGGCCGCCGACCTGCAACAGCGCGAGGACGAGCGACGTGAATTCATGCCCCATCGGAATACCGGCGAAACGGATGCCCGTTTCCGTGCCCGGCTCGCCGATCGAAAACGACGGCTTGCGTTCGGTGTCGCCACGACGCTCGATCACCGTGACGCGTTCCGACACCGTCGCGATATCGTTCAGCAATGCCAGCAGCTCTTGCGATTTTGCGCTGTCGTCGACCGATGCGACGATCTCGATAGGCCTGCTAACCTTTTCGAGGTACGTTTTCAACTGAGTCTTGAGATTGGCATCAAGCATGGCTATTCGATTCCGTGACGATGGGTGATGGGTTCCCGGCGCCGCACGCATCCGGATAGGACAGGTGCGGTCCCGGGACGCGCGAACCACTGTAAGAAGCGGTCCGCACGATGAGGCGCCGCGAGGCGCCCGGTAACACTGGTCCTGAGACCTTAGATCTTGCCGATCAGGTCGAGCGACGGGGTCAGCGTTTCTGCGCCCGGCGTCCACTTGGCGGGGCACACTTCACCCGGGTGAGCCGCGACGTATTGCGCAGCTTGCACCTTGCGCAGCAGTTCGCCGGCGTCACGGCCAATGCCGTTGTCGTGCACTTCGCTCAGCTTGATCTCGCCTTCCGGGTTGATCACGAACGTGCCGCGCAGTGCCAGGCCTTCTTCTTCGATCAGCACGTCGAAGTTGCGCGAAATTGCGAGCGTCGGGTCAGCCAGCATCGGGTACTTGATCTTCTGGATCGTGTCCGACGTGTCGTGCCATGCCTTGTGCGTGAAGTGCGTATCGGTCGACACGCTGTAGATTTCCACGCCGAGCTTCTGGAATTCGGCGTAGCGATCGGCCAGGTCACCCAGTTCGGTCGGGCAAACAAACGTGAAGTCGGCCGGGTAGAAAACGAAAACCGACCACTTGCCCTTCAGGCTTTCTTCAGTGACGGTCACGAAATCGCCGTTGTGATAAGCCTGTGCCTTGAACGGTTTGACTTGACTATTGATGATCGGCATTTTGCTGAGTCCTCTTTCTGAGTGGTTGGAAAGTGGAGTCAGTATGTCAGACGGCGCTTAATAGGTAAAGCGGATTGTTTTAATGATGGCGATAGTTTGACACTATTTACCATCCCTCGCGGGCTATCACGCCGTGGATTGGTCTTTCATGAGCCGCCAGAGGGTCGTGCGGCCGATTCCTAACGCCCGGCTTGCCGCTGCGCGGTTGCCGCCGGCCTTTTCGAGAGCGTCCAGAACGTCCTCTCGGGTCGGGTTCGAGCGGGCCCGGGCGGCTTCGGCGGTGGTGTTCGAGCCGTTCGGGCCGCTTATGCCTGAGACGCTGATGCTCGCCTTGCCGGCCGTCGCCTGCTCCATGCGTCCGAATTCCGGAAACACCGCCTGCCAATCCTCACCGGCTTCGCCGGCAGCGCCGCCAGGATAGATTGCGGCGCGCGTCAGCAGATTTTCCAGCTCCCGGACGTTGCCGGGCCACGCGTAGCGGGCGAACAGGGGCGCGAGAAACGCCAGCACCCGCTCCACCGCGGCCTCCGACAACCCATATTGGAGCGCGCTGCGGCTTAACAAGTGCCGCGCCAGTTGCGGGACGTCTTCACGACGTTCGCGTAGCGGCGGCAATTCTATCTGAAGCAGATTCAGACGAAAATACAAATCCGCGCGAAATCCGCCCTGCTCGACCAGCGCGTGCAGGTCACGGTGCGTGGCGGCGATGACCCGCACGTCGACCGGCGTGGCGCGTCCCGAACCGAGCTTCATCACCTCGCGCTCCTGCAGAACCCGCAGCAGACGGCTTTGCAGCGCCGCCGGCATTTCGCCGATTTCGTCGAGGAAAATCGTCCCGGTATGGGCGATTTCGAACAGGCCCGGCTTGCCGCCGCGCCGCGCGCCGGTAAACGCGCCTTCCTCATGGCCGAACAGTTCGCTCTCGATCAGCCCTTCGGGCAGCGCCGCGCAATTGAACGCGACGAACGGATTGCCGCGCCGCCGGCTCGCATTATGGATGCCCTGCGCGACCAGTTCCTTGCCGGTTCCGCTTTCGCCGGTGAGGAGCACGGTCGCGTCGTGCGCCGCGCCTGCGCGCGCGAGCCGCCGCACACGGCCGAGCGCCGCCGAGTCGCCGATCAGATCGTCCAGTTGATGCCGCGCCACCAGATGTTTCGGCCGCTGGCTGGTGCGCAGCGAGCGGTCGATCCGCTGCGCGACCAGCGCGTCCTGCAGCGTCACCACGGAACCGGAGCGCACGCCCTGTTCGACGATCGGCACGCAATTGACGATCAGCGCGCGAGCGCCGATCTGCTCGATACGCTCCTCGATGGGAAGGTCATGGTCGAGCGTCTCGCGCAACAGCGGCCCGACGGCGCGCTCCACTTGCGCGGACACGTCCCGCTCGCGGTCGATGCCGAGCAGATCGAGCATGGCCGGGTTGACGGCCTCGACCTGGCCGGCGTCGTCGAAAGCGGCGACGCCGTCGCGCAGATGCGCGACGATCGTATTCAGGCGCACGCGTTTAGATTCCTTCTGACGGCTCACGCGCGCCAGTTCCACGGAGCGCTCGAACGCTTCCTCGACCGCGCCCAGCGAATACAGGAACACGCTCGCGAGGCCGGCCTGCTGGGCTAAATCGCAGGCCATGCCGGGTCCGATGATGACGCTGCAGCCTTCGGCGGCGAGGTTGTCGACCGCGAGCCGCACTTCGTCGATCGAACGGTAGGCTCGCTGTTTCAGGCCGACTTTCAACCACGCGCTCAGGTCGGCCAGTTCGTGCGAGATCGTTTCGTGCAGGACGAGGCCGATCTGCGCGTTGGGCCAGCTGGTCGTGGCGCGGGTGATCGCGCTCAGCACGTCGAAGCCGTTCACCTTGACCATCACCACCGGCACATTCAGGTTATCGCGCAGGTACGCGCCGTTCGAGCCGGCGGCCAGCACGACGTCCACCGAACCCGCGTCCACGTAAGCCTGCAAGGCGGTGACGGCGGCGCCGTAGCCTTCCCGAACCGAAAAGAATTTCGCGCGCCCGGCATAGCGCGGCGCGACGGTCTCGCAAAGCGACTGCAACCGGCTGATACTCACCAATGCAACGCCTGGGCGGCCCGGATCGGCATTCGCGAGGGACGACGGGAAAGTGGACACAGCAGCGCTCCGTTCTTTTCTGAAACGTTCCATGAAACGTTCCACGGAACACGGGCTCCATTGTGCCACCAACCGTCACGCCTCGGCTTTCCAGCTAACCTGTTGATTGTTCGAACCAAATCGCCGAGACGACGAAATGGCACGCTTCCTGCACAACTACGCCCTGCCTTTTCCTTCTGGAGACACACTGTCATGAGCACTTCCGCTACCCGCCGCGCCGCCTTCCGCGCCAAAGTCAACCAACGCCAGGGCCTGCTCGTGCCTGGCGCCTTCAACGCGATGAGCGCGCGCGTGATCGAGGACGCCGGTTTCGAGGCGATCTACATTACGGGCGCGGGGGTCACCAATATGTCGCTCGGCCTGCCCGACCTCGGTTTCATCGGCCTTGCTGAAGTGGCCGACCACACGGCGCGAATTCGCGACGCGGTTGCGCTGCCGCTGATCGTCGACGCCGACACCGGCTTCGGCAACGCGCTGAACGTGCGCCAGACGGTGCGCGTGCTCGAGCGTAGCGGCGCCGACGTGATCCAGTTCGAAGACCAGATCATGCCGAAGAAATGCGGCCACTTCGCCGGCAAGGAAGTGGTGAGCGCAAGCGAGATGGTCGGCAAGATTCGCGCAGCCGTGGATGCCCGCGAAGACGGCAATCTGCAGATCATGGCGCGCACGGACGCGGCCGCGGTCCACGGTATCGAGGACGCAATCGAGCGCGGCCATCGTTTCATCGAAGCCGGCGCCGACATTCTGTTTATCGAAGCGACCGAATCGCTCGCCGACATCGAGCGTCTGCCGGGTCTGTTCGACAAGCCGCAACTGATCAATATCGTGATCGGCGGCAAGACGCCGGTGCAATCGCGCGAGGCGCTCGCCAAGCTCGGCTACGGCATCGTGCTGTACGCGAATGCGGCGCTGCAAGGCGCGGTGCTCGGCATGCAGCGCGCGCTCGGCACGCTGAAGAGCAATGGCCGCCTCGACGAGGACGCCACGCTCGTCGCGCCGTTTAGCGAACGTCAGCGGCTCGTCAACAAGCCGCTGTATGACAAGCTGGACCGCGAGTACGCCGCGAAAGACTGAGCGGTTTATAGAAAGCAGTGTTTCCGGTAGAGGGGCGCAGGCCGGCTTGCAGGCATGCCCCATGCGCCGCCTGCGTGATGCGCGGCGACCGTCCTCACCTTCGGTGTGGCGCCATTTATTGCGTTAGGATTCAGGGCTGGCGCTCGCGTGCCATCCAGGATGGCTGCGCGAGCGCGTCAAACGCGGCTGCGCGCGCGTCGCTCGTCCGCCTCGCGCGGATGCCGGAAACACGTTTTCGAAAGGTAGTCGCAAGAACATGAAGGCCAAACCATCGCGCCCAACGCACCGGCGCGCTCACCGCATCGACGCCCACCGGCGTTCGCACGACACGGCACGCAGCGCGGCGGAGACAGCGCAATGAGCGGCACGGATACGCGCAACGCGCATGTCGGCTGGCTGCCCTATATCGTCGCCGCCACCTTCTTCATGGAGTACCTCGACACCACCGTGATCGCCACTGCGCTGCCGCAGATGGCGCACTCGTTCGGCGTGGGTCCCAACAGTCTCAGTCTCGGCATGACCGCCTACATGCTGGCGCTGGCGATCTTCATTCCGGCAAGCGGCTGGGTCGCCGACCGCTGCGGCTCACGCACGGTGTTCTTCAGCGCGATCGGCATATTCACCGTGGCCTCCGTGTTGTGCGGTCTCTCGCAGAACGTCGTGGAGTTTACCGCCGCGCGTCTGCTGCAAGGCATGGGCGGCGCGATGATGGTGCCGGTGGGCCGCCTGATCGTGGTCCGCAGCACCGAAAAAAGCCGCATGATGCAGGCGATTTCCACCATTACATGGCCGGCAATTGCAGCTCCCGTGGTCGGGCCGCCGATTGGCGGCTTCATCACCACCTACGCGTCGTGGCGCTGGATTTTCCTGCTCAACGTGCCGTTCGGCCTCGCGGCCATGGCGATCGCGCTCGCGCTGGTGCCGAACCTGCGCGGCACCGAACGCAAGCCGCTCGACGTGGTCGGCCTGCTCCTGAGCGGCGCAACGCTGACGGCGATTCTCTATGGCGCGGAACTGGCGAGCCAGCCCGGCGAGAATCCGTGGGTCGCCGGCGCGATCATCCTCGGTGGCCTGCTGATGGGCGTGGTGGCGTTCCAGCACGCGAAACGTCATCCCCATCCGCTCGTCGATGTCTCGACGCTGAAGATCCCGACCTTCTCCGTGACCGTCGTGACGGGGTCGTTCACGCGCATCGGCATCGGCGCGGTGCCTTATCTGATGCCGCTGCTCTTCCAGGTCGGCTTTGGCTTGTCGGCGTTCAAGTCGGGGCTGTTGCTGCTCGCGAGCGCGCTCGGCAATCTCGGCATGAAGGCGCTGACCACGCGCATCCTGCAGCGTTACGGTTTCCGCATGGTGTCGATCGTCGACGTGACGGTGGCCGGTGTGTTCATCATCGCGTGCGGGTTGCTGACGCCGAACGTGCCGCTCGTGCTGGTGCTGTTCGTCGTATTCGTCTACGGCGTGGCGCGTTCGATGCAGTTCTCGACACTCGCCACGCTGGCCTACGCTGACGTCGCCCAACCGCAGATGAGCGCGGCCAGCACGCTATGGAGCGCGGCGGCGCAGATGACGATCGGCCTCGGCATCGCATTCGGCGCCGTGTCGTTGCGCGCGGCGGCCTTCTTCAACGGCGAGACCACGGGCCGCCTGTTCACACTCGACGATTTTCGCCTCGCGTTCCTGTTCGCGGGCGTGGTGACACTGGTATCCGTGACCGGTTACATGGGTCTCGCACGAAATGCCGGCCAGAGCATAGGCGGCGGGTCGCGCGGCAGCGAGGATCCGGCGAAAGGTTGACGGCGGCACGCTTCGACAAAACAGGCGGAGAGACACAGTGCACACACACGAGTCGACGATTTCGAGCAACAAGGCCGATCTCGAGATGGAAACGGTCTACACGTTCCTGTCGCAGGAAACCGCGTGGGCCAAGGGCATGCCGCGCGAAACATTCGAGCGGGCTGTCGCGGGCTCGCTATGTTTCGGCGGCTATATCGACGGCCGGCAGATCGCGTTCGCGCGCCTGATTACGGACGAAGCGACCTTCGCGTATCTGTGCGATGTCTTCGTGCTGCCGGCCTATCGCGGCAAGGGATATGCGTCCGCATTGATGAAGCACGTATTCGCGAGCCCCTCGCTCCAGGCTTTGCGGAGAATCATGCTCGTGACGACGGACGCGCATCACGTCTACGAGCCGCATGGCTTCCGGGCACCGGCGAATCCGGAGCGCTATATGGAGTTGCATAACCCCGACGTCTACAAGACAGCTTGAACACGGCGCGGGCGAACCACACCACAACGAATCAGGCCGGCGAGCAAATCCGCTAGCGCCGCTCAGGCGGCTGCGCGGAGTGCGCGTGCGCTAGCCGTAAGCACGTTCGCGCATCCACTTCGTCATGATCCATTTGTCGCCGGCGAGCACCGGCGCGCCGCCGTGCAAGGTCAACGGATCGAGTTGACGCTGGCCGTTCATATAGCGGAAATACACCGCGCCGCCCTGCTGTGCCGCGACCGACATGCCCGCTTCCGGGAAGATCGTTTCGCCGCCGTCGGGTACGTCGTTCAGATAGATCACCAGCGTGGCCACGCGCTGGCCGCCTTGCGCGGTATGCACCGCGCTGCCGGGTTGATCCGGCGGAAAGTAGTCGAAATGTGGGCGGTATTCGCCGGTCGTGCCGTAATGCAGGATCTGCAACCCTTCGCCGTTTTCGACCGGCCAGTTCATCAGACTCGAAATGCGCCGGTCCATCCGCTCGATAAACGAATCTTCGCCGCGCTGATACCAGATGCCTTCGCTGGTGCGGTTGCGGATCACGTCTTCCTTGCCGGTGTCCGGATTCACAGTGGTGGACCGTTTCAGCCGATGCCGCGAGCGTTCGATCATCTCGGCGCACTCATCCGGCGACAGCACGTCGCCGAACACGATCACCTGTGGCCGCTCGCAGCGCATCAGCACGCGCACGTCACGATCGTACGCCCGGATCACGTTGCCGCGCGCAACGGGCGGATCGTCGTACTGGTACGTTTGCGGCGCGGCCTTGGCTAGCGCCGCCTCGGTCGCGGCGGCCGCGGCAAAGGCGGAATTGGCCGGGTTCAGGCCAAAGGTTTGGTGCACGGCGAGGCGCGCGGCATCTGTGGCGAAACCGGCCTGCACCATGGCGTCGATCATCGAATCCGGACTGCAGCCGCGCGCCACGTTGCTGCTCAGCCACTCTTCCCATGCGGCATCCACTACTGGCATAACGTTCCTCGTTCGTCCGCTTGAAGAAATACAGCATCACGTGGCTGAATGATAGCAAGCGCGCCGCCCTCGGCCTGAAGGCGACGCGCGGCTCACGCGCGCCGTTGCCGCCGCCGGTAAAGGTCGAGCCCCTTTCTCGCCTGGGCGCGGATGGCGCGCTGCACGAGCGGCGACCAGCCGAGCAGCGTTCCCTTGAGGCCCAATGCCTGACGGGTCCAGCTCCACAAATCGAAGCTGTCGCGATGTTCGACGATACGGCCGTCGCGGAACACGAACCGGGCGTCGATGCGGTTGACCACCGCACGACCCGTCTGACTGAAGAGGTAACTGGCCACCCAGTGCGCGCGGCCGTGACGGTCGTCCGCTTCGACGCCTTCGAACGTCAGCGAGAAGTCTTGCGCGCGCGCCACCAGCATGCGCCACATGTCGCGCGCTTCGTCGCCGTGCAACTCGCCGAACGCCGGGTCGCTGAAGACGACGTCGTCGGCATAACAGGCCACCATGGTTTCGGCGTCGCGTTGCTGGAACGCCGTGTAGAAACGCTGGATCAGTTCGGTGTTGGGATGGCTCATTGTTTTGATGTTTTGCGTTGCCCGGTCGTGAATGCGATCCGGAAAGCGGCCCGGCGAAAATTCGGCGACGGACACGCAGCACACGATAACGGAAAACCGGGCCCACGTGGGCGGCCCGGCACGCCTATCCGTTCGACGCCACGCTGCGCGGCAGAGGGCGGTGCCGAACAGAGGGCGGCTGGCGAGAGCAGGCGGACCGGAGTTGGGGTCGCGCGACTCTCCGATCGCGATTCAACCTGGCGTAATGCATCGGGAAACGGCGTCTATTCAACACACTTTTTGCTTTTCGTTATATCCTGCCGAATATCACGGTAAGCTTCGTGGGGCGTGGCGGCGTGTCTTTCATCGCGCCTCCCCGCCGCGCGCGACGAAGCAAAACAAGCAAGCAGGAGCCAGTAGCGGTGCGCAGCCGATCCATTTCATCCGCTCCGGCAGGACGCCTCGGGCGCTTGCCGAACGAGCTTTCGTCGACCATCGTGGCGGTGAAGTCGGCGTCCGAGCGCGGTCGCGCCGAGTCGATCCGCGATGTCGTCGACGCTTCCGCCGAACCCGCCCTCGCCCGCTCGAACGACTGATTCGCCACTGCCACAGATGAACGCTTTCTCTCGTCCACCGCTATATCTTTCTGAATATATCGGTACCCACGCTCGCGCAGCGAAAGTGCGCGACGCGCTCTGCACGCACTTTCAATCCGCCTGACACCAAACCGGATTCGAGATTCCCATGCACACGCCCCCGTTTCGCCTCGCCCAGCCCACGCGTCTGAAACTCTCCGGCGACGAGCTTGCCGTGACCGGCATGCGCGGCACCGATCCGTGCTGCACGCCCGGCAAGGTGTCGCTCCCGAATACCAAACGGCGCGCGCGCCTCGGCGAACTCGACAGCCATCTGCATTGCTCGATCATCGGCACGTGTCTCGGCACGCACGAATTGCGCAAGCTGGTGCCCAAATTCACGGGACTCGATCGCCACGACGCGAGCGATCTGGAGATTCATCACGCGGCGGTCGAACTCGCGATCGAAGGCGGTGCGGCCGCCAAAGCGCTCCACAAGCTGCTCGACGACCACTATGCCGGCGCGATCCGCCGCTTCGACAAGGCCACGAACGACGCGGACCTGCTCGATCGCTGGGATGAAGCGCTGAAAAGCGGCGACATCCCACCGGCCTATTGGGCGTTGATGACGCATCCCCATGCAACCATGCCCGTGCGCCAGAAGGCGTTCGGCGACTTGCACATGCTGTCGCATCTGGTGGGCGCCGCCAATCGCGCGGACATTCGCAGGCTGGTCGCGCTCGAAGAGGAAAACGCCGCCTTGAGAGACAAAATCGAACGGCAGCAGCGCCGCATGCAGGAACTCAGCCTGCAACACGACGCGTCGCTTGCCGCGCTCCATGAGCAGATCGCCCGGCTCACAGCACGGACACCCCGTCAGTTACCAGCCGACACCGCCGGTCTCGAAGCCGAGATACACCGGCTACGCGACAAACTGGCCGATGCCGATCAGCGTGTCGCGCTGCATACGAACCGTCGCGAGGCCGCGGAGCAACGGGTGCTCCAGGAACAGGACGCGGCGCTCGCGCTACGCAAACGCTATGATCAAACGCTGACGCTGCTCAAGCTGGTCCAGAGCGAATGCGACGCCCTCGAGCACGCGACCGCCGACGCAGCGAGCGGACCGGGCGCGCGCGAGGCGAGCCTCGACAGCGTACGCGGCAAACGGATCGTGTATGTGGGCGGAAGGCCAGGCTCCAACGCCGCGCTCAAGCGGCTGGTGGAAGCGGCCGGCGGCGATCTGGTCGTGCACGACGGCGGCGTGGAAGACCGCAAAGGCCTGCTTGCCGCGGCATTGCCGGGAGCGGATCTTGTGGTGTTTCCGGTTGACTGCGTCGATCATGATTCGATGAATACGCTCAAGCGCGTGTGCGAGCGCCACCAGATCGACTATCGCCCGCTACGTACGGCGAGCGTGGCGAGCTTTGTCGAATTGATGGGCCGCCTGAACCCCGAGAATCTCGCGCGACTCGCCAATCCGCCGTCTTCGGCTTTTTGCCTGCGACACGGCTAGCAACGCCTGAAAGACTCAACCGTTCAGGAGCGGATCAACCGGGTCAGCTCGGCAATCTGTTTCGCGCAACTTCGCTGCGCCTCGACTTCGACGTCGCGATACAGGCGAATGATGGTTTCGCCAACGGAAGTCAGCGTGCAGCCGCCGCCGCTTTGCCCGCCCTGCTCCGAATGCGTGGCAGGCGACTTGAGCGAACGGTTCAGCTCGTCGATCAGGAGCCACGCGCGCCGGTACGACATACCGAGACTGCGCGCCGCCGCCGAGATCGAGCCGAATTCGCGCACGGCTTCGAGCAGGTCGACTTTGCCCGGCCCGAGAGCGACCGCGTCTGCGCTGCGAATGCGCATTCTGAAGCGCACTTCGGGGCGCGCCTTCGCGGCTTTTTTTGCCGCGGGTGCGGATTTGGTTTTGGGGGTGTCGGCCATGCGCGAAAGCATACACGAACCGCCTGGTGCTGCCACCTGGCCGGATAGCCGTCAGCGGAGGCCTGGGAAACAGTGTCCGTAGTCTTCACAACCCGGACAACCCGGCGGCGATGCCGCTCAAACCAGGCAATCAGTGGGGGCTGCAAGCCATGCAACGCGCCGACGTCGTAATATAGCGCTCTTTATAACGTTTCGGGGTCGTCGCATGATTCGCAAGCTGTTCGCTTCTCTCGTTGCCCCACTCGTGGCTGTCACCGGCATCGTGGCCGCGACGCCCGCGTTGGCGCAGGACAACACGGTCAACGTGCTGTACGCCGGCTCGCTCGTCAATCTGATGGAGCGCAGCATCGGCCCGGCATTCGAGAAGGCCACCGGCCAGCATTTCCGCGGCTACGCAGCGGGCTCGAACAAGATCGCCAACGAGATCAAGGGCAAGCTGCGTCGCGGCGACGTGTTTATCAGCGCGAGCCCCAAGGTGAATGACAGTCTGATGGGCGCGGCGAATGGCGATCACGTTACGTGGTATGTGAACTTCGCCGAATCGCCGTTGATGATCGGCTATAACCCGCAGAGCCGGTTCGCCGCGCAGTTCAAGACCAAACGCTGGGACCAGGTGCTGCAGGAGCCGGGCATCCGCATCGGCCGGACCGATCCGAAGCTCGACCCCAAAGGCGCATTCACCGTCGAGATGATGAACAGGGCGGCCGAGCTCTACCATCAGCCGGACCTCGTGCAAAAGACGCTGGGCGCAGCGGAGAACCCGGAGCAGGTCTTGCCTGAGGAAACGCTGGTTGGCCGCCTGCAATCCGGCCAGCTCGACACCGGCTTTTTCTATTCCACCGAAACATCCGACCTGAAGATTCCGGCGCTCCGACCGGCGCCCGAATTGCAGGCCAAGGCCAGCTATACGTTGACGATTCTCAGCGACGCGCCGAACCGTGAAGGCGCGAGCAGCTTCGCCGACTTCCTGTTGAGCGCAACAGGACGCGAGTTGCTGAAGCAGCATGGCGTGGACGTCATCAAACCGACCGTGAGCGGCAACCTGCAGGCCATGCCGCCCTCGCTGCAAGCCGTGATCGACGCCGCCACGCGGTAAGCGCGGTGAAACGCACCGCTGCGCGTCCGTTACTATGGCTGGCCGCGCTGCTGGCCATCTATCTGTGCGCTCCGTTTATCGCGAGTGTGCCGCAGCTCGGCGCGGGGGATTGGGCAAACGTCGACTGGCGCGCCACGTGGTCCGCAGTCGGTGTTTCGGCCGCGAGCGCGAGCGTGGCCTCGCTCGCGATTTTGCTCGGCGGCGTGCCGCTCGGCTATTTTCTGGCGCGCTCGAATTCGCGCAAGGTGGCGCTGCTCGGTTTTTTCGTGCAGTTGCCGCTGGCGTTGCCGCCGCTCACCAGCGGCGTGCTGCTGCTGTTTCTGCTCGGCCCGTATAGCTGGGTCGGTCAATTGACTCACGGCATGCTGACCGATTCGTTCGCAGGCATCGTGCTCGCAGAAATTTTCGTCGCCGCGCCGTTCCTGATCATCGCCGCCAAATCCGCGTTCGCCGGCGTCGATCCGGTACTCGACGACGTGGCCGCGACACTTGGCCATCACGCCGCCAGCCGCTTTTTCCGGGTCATGTTGCCGGTGGCCTGGCCGGCGATTCGCGCGGGACTCGCGCTCGCGTGGCTGCGCGCGTTCGGCGAATTCGGCGCGACCGTGATGGTCGCCTATCACCCGTATTCGTTGCCGGTCTATACATATGTCGTATTCGGCGGCCAGGGCCTTCCGGCGATGATGCCCTTGCTGCTGCCCACGCTTGGCATCGCGATCGTCTGCGCGGCATTGTCGATTTACAGCCTTCGGCAGAAGCGCGCACTCCCACAGACCGAAAATGGCGACGACGCGCTCGAACCCGGCACGGACCTGACCGCGAGCCGCGACACCACGGACCTGCGCCTCGCCTTCCATTTGCGGCGCCGCCTCGGCGCGTTCGATCTCGACATTGCATGGACGCCGCTCACGCGGCGTCTCGCGATCATCGGGCCGTCCGGCTCTGGCAAGTCATTGGCGCTGCGGCTGATTGCGGGGCTCGAGTCCAACGCGTCGAGCAATGTGATGCTCGGCACGACGCAATTGGACACGCTGCCGCCCGAGCGTCGGCAGATCGGTTATATGCCGCAAGACTACGGCCTGTTTCCGCATATGACGGTAGCGCGGCAACTGGCCTTCCCCGTCGATGCCGATCCCGCCAGCGCGCGTTACTGGCTCGATCATCTGGGACTCGCGCAACTGGTCGCGCGCCTGCCGCATCAATTGTCGTTCGGCCAGCGGCAGCGGGTCGCGCTTGCGCGCGCGCTGACCCGGCATAGCGAACTGCTGCTGTTCGACGAGCCGTTCGCCGCGCTGGATACGCCTCGGCGGCGCCGCTTGCAGCAGTCGTTGCGCGCCTTGCAGCGCGAGATCGCGGCGGTGACGATCATCGTCACGCACGATCCGGATGAAGCCGCTTTGCTGGCTGACGAAGTGCTGGTCGTCGAACAGGGCCGCGTGTTACAAGCGGGTCCGATCGACGCCGTGTTCGAGCGGCCGGCGTCGATGCGGGTGGCCGCCCTGCTCGGCTTGCACAACGTCGGCGAAGGGGTGATGAGCGCATCGGCACACGTGGAGATCGCTCCGGGCTTCGTGATCGGCACGGGTGACAGCGGGCTCGCGCTCGACGCCGGCGAGCGGGTCATGTGGCGCGTGTCGTCGCACGCCATTCACGTGACGGACGCCGGCATGCATGCCGGCGTGATCGACGCGGTCGAATTGCGGCGCGGTGAGCGTTATGTCCGCGTGAATATTGCCGGTGTCCGGTTCGACATGGCCAATGAAGATACCCGCCTGCGCGAAGGCGCGCCATGCAGGGTGGACTTCCGCGCTTCAGGCGTTGCAGTCTGGCAAGCGAGCGGCTCGCGTCAGGCTTCGTGCGCGTGAGCCCGGCTCCTGATCTCGGCCAGCGACATGTCGATCAGCAACTTGCCGGAATCGAAGACCGTCACCAGCGCCTCTTCCCAATCGCCCTCGACAGTGCCTTCGTTCCACTCAATGGGTAGCGTCGCGGTTCGATACTCGCCGGTATGGCGATTCACCAGCAGGGTGAGCCGCCCTTTCATCGAACGCTTTCCAGCGTCCGTGACTGGGTCCTTGAGCACGTCGTGCCACTCATCGCCTAAACGGATCGCGGAGCATTTCATCGCGAAGCGCTGCGTGTCGCGGTTGATCTGCTGCAACAGCGCGCCGCCCATGCCGAACACGATGTTGTCCGCCGCGAAACCGGCTTCGTCGATGGCGGCGAGGATCGCTTCGATCGAGTCGGGATTCACGCCGTCGCCTTGAATCACGCGCACGTTGTCGAGCACGCGCCGGCCTTTGCCGTTCACCGACGAACCGAACGACGCCTCCAGGGCCTGCATGGTTTGCAGGACGATCGTGCGCGGATCGCCGGAGTCGGGCCGGATCACGAGGATGCCACCGGAGTCGAGCACCGTCTGCTTCAATTCCGTACCCCAGGCATGCAGCGCGGCGAACAGATCGTAGGAATCGGACACCACCGAAACGATCGCGCCTGGCTTGCCGAACTGCGCGATCATGTTGCGAAACGCATCGGTCTCCCGTTCGCGTCCCCATGAGGTGATCGTGCTGTGCTCCGCCGCCGGCACGGAAAACGCCGCCATCGCCTCGTTGTAGTAGTGGTTCGCCGCGACCACGCCGAGCACGGTATCCGAGCCCATGAAACTGACGAGGTGCGCCGCGCCGCCAATCGCCGCCGACTCCGCGCTCGACACGCCGCGCGCACCGAAGTCGTGCAGCTTGAACGGCAATTGCGTGAGGTCGTCACTGCTCCTGAGCAGATAGTCGCGGATTGTCTTACGTAGATGCCAGCTTTGCGTCGCCACCGTAATCGGATACCACACGCGCAGCAGCATGGTTTCCAGATACGAAGCCAGCCAGAACACTTGCGGATCGTCGCACTCGACCGTGACGAGCACGTTGTGCGTCGGCACGACCGAGCCTTCCGGCACCGCGCGAATGCGCACCGGCAGATAGCCGCCGTAGTGTTCGACGATGTGGCGCCAGCCGGCTTCGTTGAACGGCTCGCCGTGCGTCGTGAAGAATGCCTTGGCCTGATCGATCATGGCCGGCGTGACCGGGCGGCACAAGTACTCCTTGATCAGCATCTGCAGGCCGAAGAACAGCGTGCGGTCGTAGCGCCCGCCGCGCGATTCGATGTACGAGAACATCGCCGACGCTTCGGGCGGATATTGCAGGTAATGCGACGCCTTGTACGAATCCGTGTTGAGAATCGGATTGGACAGGATCGACGCGATATCGTTGAGACCGTTGAACTCGTTTTGCATGGTCGATGCGGCGCTCACGGTGGCGCTCTCGAGAGTGATCGGGCGGATCGGGCGGGCCGGACTTTCACCCGGTGCGTCCTTCCACTCAGGATCATGCCACGCGCGTGCGAATTCCCTGCTAACACGTAGCAGATCGCGCTTGACCCGTGGAGTTCAATGCCCCGGCTTGAGCTGCGGCGGCGTATTCGGCCGCGACGCGAACAGCCGGCCGAGCACGCCTTTGCGGCGCTCGGCGCTGGACGGCCAGAGCATGTCCGCCAGCAGGCTGATGCCTTGCGCGAGCGTACTGTCTTTAGCCGACGTCACCAGCGGCACGCCGCGGCTGAGCGCCTCGTTGGCCTGTTTTTCGTCGCGCGGAAGCTGATGCGCCACCTTCGCGCCGAGCGTCTGTTCGAGCTTCGGCAGGTTGATCTGGGCGTTCTTGTCGTATTGATTCACCACGACCCGCACCTTGCTCGCCGGATAACCCAGTTCCCTGAAAATATCGAGCATGCGGCGCCCGCCGTGCAGGTACAGCAGGTTCTGGCGCACCACCATGCAGATCACATCGCTGTGGTCGAGCGCATGGATCGTGAGCGGATTGAGGCTCTGGCCAATGTCGATCAACACCGCGTCGTAACGCTCGCGCACCAGTGCGAGAATCCGCGCCAACTGGGCCGGCAGCAGTTCGGCGGCCTTGAGCGGATCGCCTGCGCCCGCCAGCACATCGAGATTTGCGTGGACATGCATCACGCAAGATTCGAGCAGCGCGGCGTCGAGGCGCTCCACCTGGGAGCAGAGATCGGCAAGCGTGGTGGGCGGCGGTTTGTCGGCCATGAGCAGGCTGGCGTCGCCGAATTGCTGGCTCAGGTCGATCAGCAGCACACGCCGGTTGCTCAGCGCGGCGAGCGAATAGGCGAGATTCACGGCAATCAGCGTCGTGCCGCTGCCGCCTTTGCTCGAAGCCAGCGAGACGACACGTCCGGCGCGCCGTCCGCTCGCGTTTTTTCGCGCCTCGACCTGAATCAGGATGGTGGTGAGCTCGTCGGCGTCGAGCGGCCACGACAGGACGTGCCGCACGCCGACACGCATCGCCACGCCCAGTAATGCCGTGGATGGCGCCGGCGTCATCAGCACGCAATGCAGCGCCGGCGTGCAGGCAAGCGCCTCCTCGATGCCGTCCAGGTCACGCGCGCTCAGATCGACATCGTCGACGATCAGCAGCTCGGCGCTGCGGACCGCACGGGCGTGCGCGCGCACCTGCCGGGCCGAACCGTGAGCGGTGCGCAGCCGGTAGGCCACGCCGCTTGCCTCGAGACGCGCGACGATTTGCGGCGCGCGCTCCATGCTGGATGAAATCAGGAAGATGTCGATCATGCCGGCTCTCCGCCGCTCAGCCGCCGTCCGGTTGCCGTGGCCACCGCGACAACGGTCTATGTTCTGATTATTCGTCGGAATCGGAGGGGCGAATGTCCGCCCCGCGATCGTGGTATCGGTCCGGAGATGCCGGCATCTCATACATCGCGTCGCGCAACGCCTCGCGCTGGATCTCCGCCTGCGCCTTACGCTTGATTGCTTCGGCAATGACCAGCGTCAGCAGATCGGCCGGCGGCGCGGCGAACATGGCGCGCGGCGCGGCCAGGTGGCGTTGATAAACGGCGCCGGCCGAACGCGCGGTGCCTTCATGCGCCGGTTGTGCCGCGCCGGCGCGCTTGAAATGTATGGTCATGACAACCCCCGAAAAATATGTCTTATTTCAAGGCCGTGTCCAGGTGAGCCGTGTCCGCGAACTCGCGGACACGGCGCCCGGTCCACCTCGTAACCTGCGCCTCTCTATGGAGACTCTGGCCGTTCCTCCCCGCCTCGTCGCGCCCGGTTGGTCCTTGACCGCGCGCTGCCCCGTCGCTGCTCTTTCTCTTTTGTGGGCGCTTGTTTTGTGGGCTGTTTTATTGCCCGCCAACCCCTTCCTCACTTGCGCACCGCTCTTAGGCGGAATCTTTTGTTTTTGCGAAGTCGACGTTTTTGCTTCCTCCGCTGGTGGATAACCGGTCAGGTGTACCGATCATTCACCCCGCTCCTGTTTCGACATCTGCTTTTTTTAGTGGCCCCGTCGCACCTTGTAAGACGCATTGGCTTCCCCGGCCGCGCCCACGAAGGCTCTGTATTTGCCGCCGGTCTTTCTTTTTCTTATTTGGCTTCTTATCTGGCTTCCCCGTCGTGCGAACCGGGCGGCAATGCATTCGCTGTGAAGTGCTAATTGCAACGGCTGTGCCAAGCACCTTCAAACCCTTATGCCACCGAGCTTCATGCTGCGGCGCACCCTTGCCGGACACCCTTCATCTCACGCATTGATTCGATTCCGACACGTGTTTATCGGCGCTGCCCGCGCGCTTCGGCAAATCTGAGCCGGCTGATTCTTTGCCAGGCAAACGCGCGTGCCGCATGGGCGGTGGGGTCGCCTCGCATTCCGGTCAAATATGCCGACCGTTCGGAACCCTACCGGTATGCAAAGCAGGCTGCCCGATGTGTCGCAAGCGTGAGACACGCCCAATCCCGAACGACAGTGCGATTTCCCGTCCGTCGCAAAGCGAATTGCAACGCTGTGTTGGACTCCGCGCATAGGAACACTTGACCACCGGTTTTTGAACAGTCAGGACGAGTGACATGATGCAAAAAACCTTCCTTAATCCAGACTTGTTTGTATGGCGTTAGAAAGCGGTTTCGCTTATCGTTAAGCCCATGCGCCGCTAGAGCGCTTGTACCAGGCCAACGAGCTAAGAAATAGCTGGTGTAATTCGGGGAAGAGATCGTCTGGCGGTTACAACGGTGAACACTGTTGCGCCACCCGTCCGATGTGTAGCACCTCGCGGCTCGCGCCGCCTGCTCCATGCCCCCCGAGATTGCCGCTACCGTGAATCCGTCACCGCCCGGCTGCGAACAGCAGAATCCCTCGGCGGCGGCGCAATCCCTAACCGGACCCGTGCAAATGGACCGGTTAGCTCAGTTGGCCGGAAGCCGGCATCGAGCCGGTCTGTCGAGTACGTCGCAGAGCAGTCCTGAGAGCAGCATCAAACCGGGGGTACCATGAATACGACTTGCACGCCTGTCGACACGGAACGCACCGTTCTTTACGTGTCGAATTCGCCGGACCAGAAACTCGCCGCTTTCCTGGCGGCTTCCGGCTGGCAAGCGGTGCATGCCAAGAGCACGGCCGTCGCCGAACGCATGATCGAGCGCGGCAATATCAAAGTCGGCCTCGTCGAACTGCCCGGCGACTGCACATCCCAACATCTGTCCGCGCTCGCGTCCTGCATGCGGCGCGTCGAAACCAACTGGGTCGCCCAGATCGCGCCGGGGCAAGCGGCGAACGAACTGGTCAGCCGTTTCATCCTCGACTATTGCTTCGATTTCGTGACCCGCCCGTGGCTGAACGAGCGGCTCGTGTTCGCGCTAGGCCACGCGCATGGCCTGTCGAGCCTGCGGCATGTGGAAGTCGCGCCGGAGCCGTCGCTCGGCCGCCACGGCATGGTAGGACAATGCGAGGCCATGCAGCAGTTGTACCGGCGCATCGACAAATGCGGCGTGACCGACGCGCCGGTGTTCGTCGCCGGCGAGTCGGGCACCGGCAAGGAGCTGACCGCCCGCGCGATTCATGAACGCTCGCCGCGCGCCGGCCGCACCTTCGTCGCGATCAATTGCGCGGCGATTCCGCCGAGCCTGCTGCAAGCCGAATTGTTCGGCCACGAACGCGGCGCCTTTACCGGCGCGCTCCAGCGCAAGATCGGCCGGATCGAGAGCGCTCATGAAGGCACCCTCTTTCTCGATGAAATCGGCGATATGCCGCATGAATGCCAGGCGGTCCTGTTGCGTTTCCTGCAGGAAGGCACGATCGAACGGCTGGGCGGCAATGGCCCGATCAACGTCGATGTCCGGGTCATTTCGGCGACCCACGTCGATCTGGACAAAGCAGTCGAAGACGGCCGCTTCCGCTCCGACCTGTATCACCGCCTGTGCGTGCTGCGGCTCGTCGAACCGCCGTTGCGCGAGCGCGGCGGCGACATCAAGCTGCTCGCCAACTATGCGCTCAGCATGTACAAGCAGGACGGCGCGCGCAAACTGCGCGGGCTGTCGAGCGACGCGATCGTCGCCATGTCGAACTATCCGTGGCCGGGCAATGTGCGCGAACTGATCAATTGCGTGCGCCGCGCCGTGGTGATGAGCGAGGGCCGCTTCATCACGGCCAGCGATCTGGGCTTGCCGGAAGCCGAAAACGGCCCGGCCGTGACGCTGGCGGAGATCCGCAGCAAGGCCGAGAAAGACGCCATCGAGCACGCTCTGCAACGGCATGGCTACAAGCTGTCCGAAGCCGCGGCCGAACTCGGCATTTCACGGGCCACGTTGTACCGGCTGATGCACGCCAACCGGTTGCATCAGGACGTGGCGGCCGGGCGCGCCGCGAATGCGGGCGGCGGCGCGGATGCCGACGGCGAGGCGGAGCGGAGGGCGCCTTCGCTGGTGTGAGCGTGTGAGATCCGGCCGCCTGGCTTCTGCGCTGGGCGTGCTTCGCTCTGTTCTGCGGGACCGAGTGGCGCCCTCGCCGCGCGCCATGACCCGATCGGCGTGAAATCGCACGGCAGCCTCCGCTCCTTTCGCCGACACGCCGGCGTTGCTATGCTGAATGCCGTTCATCCATCCGGGAGCGGACTTGGCCGACCAGCACGCACCGGCGCTCGAGCGCCGAACCTCGTCCGTCCTGCCGGCTCAGGCCAGCCCGTGCGATGCGCTCGTCATCCGCACACAACCGCTTAGTCTCGTGCACCCTTGCCGGCGGAAAAAACTCGCGCTGGCCGCGACCATTCTCGGCTCGAGCATGGCCTTCATCGACGGTTCCGTGGTCAATGTCGCGTTGCCGTCCATCCAGACCGAACTGCACGCCAGCGTGGCGGCGATCCAGTGGGTCGTGGACGCCTATCTGCTGTTTCTCGGCGCGCTGGTACTGGTAGGTGGTTCGCTCGGCGACAAGCTCGGACGGCGCACCGTGTTCATCGCGGGAATCGGCCTCTTCACGCTGGCGTCGATCGGCTGCGGCCTCGCGCCAAGCGCCGCCGCCCTGATCGCCGCGCGCGCCGTGCAGGGTGTGGGCGCGGCGCTGCTGGTGCCGAGCAGCCTCGCCATCATCGGCGCGGTGTTCGACGACAAGGCGCGCGGCCAGGCGATCGGCACCTGGGCCGGCGTCGGCGCCATCACCTCGGCGCTCGGACCGGTGGCGGGCGGCTGGCTCGTGGATGCGTTTTCGTGGCGGGCCATTTTCTTCCTGAATGTGCCCATTGCCTGCGCGACCGTCGTGCTGGCGGTCATCGCCGTGCCGAACAGCCGGCAAGACGATGAAGATCCGCCCGTACGCGCGTCCGCCGATGCCGCCTCCCTCCCCCATCCCACCTCCAGCCGCGCCGAACACGTATCGGCCCGGCTCGACTGGTCGGGCGCGGCTACGGCCACCGCCGGGCTCGCCGCCTTGACCTACGGCCTGACCCTCGCTTCGGCGCGCGGCTTTGGCGACCGCTGGGTGCTGGCGTCGATACTCGGCGGCCTGCTGGTGCTGATCGCTTTCGTCGCGCTCGAAGCGAGAAGCCGCAATCCGATGGTGCCGCTCGACGTGTTTCGTTCGCGCGACTTCGTCGGCGCTAATCTCGTCACGCTGCTGGTCTACTTCGGATTGGGCGGCGCGCTGTTCTTCCTGCCGTTCACGCTGATCCGCGCCTATGGTTACAGCGCGACCCAGGCGGGCGCAGCGCTGTTGCCAGTGCCGGTGACCATTGGCTTGCTGTCGCGGTTTACCGGCGGCCTGACGAGCCGCTTTGGCGCGCGGGCATTGCTGAGCGCTGGACCGGCCGTCGCCGCCACCGGCTTCGCGATGCTCGCGTTGCCGTGGGTGCGCGGCGAGTACTGGCGCGGCTTTCTTCCCGCGCTGGCCGTGCTTGGGCTCGGCATGACCATCACCGTCGCGCCGCTCACGACAACGGTGATGACCTCGGTGTCCGCCGCGCGCACGGGCGTGGCGTCGGGCATCAACAACGCGGTGGCGCGGGTGGCGAGCCTGCTGGCGATCGCGGTGCTGGGCATCGTGTTCGTGTGGTCGCACGATGCGGCGCTCGAGGCGCAACTCGACGCACTGCATGTGCCGCAGGCGGCGCGCGCGGCAGCAAGCCTGGCGCGAGTGGGGATGGGTGCGGACGCTGCGCCGCCGGCCGCTGGGACCGGTACGCCGGACGGAAAGTCGGACGGGGCACGGGCAGTTGGGACACAGAAGCAAGCCGAAGCCGCTCGCGATGCGGCCCAAAGCCAGCAGGAAGCGGCACGAGTTCAACCGGATCTGGCTCGTGCCCAGGCAGACGCGCTCGGCGCGGCATTACGCGCGGTGGCACTGGTGTCGGCGTTGTGCGCGCTGGCCGGCGCGGCGCTCGCGGCTTTGACGATCAGCCCGCAACGACGGCTTTAGAGGTGCCGCGCCTGATCCACGGCGCATACAAGGCACACGCACGCCACACGCACGGCCAGCCATCCATCGTTCAGCCCGCACTGAAACATCGCTGCACGGCGGCCTCCATACTGCGGTCATGGTGCTTCAAACCACGATCCTCGACCAACCGGGAGCTTGCACATGGCGATAACCTGCTTCATCCGTTATCAGATCGATCCGTTCCAGCGCGATGCCTTCGACGAATACGCCCGCAACTGGGGCCGCATTATTCCGCGTTGCGGCGGCCATCTGGTCGGCTACTTCCTGCCGCACGAAGGCACCAACGACATTGCCTGGGGTTTGATCGCATTCGAGAGCCTCGCGGCCTACGAAGCGTATCGGGCGAGATTGCGCGCCGATGCCGAGGCACGCGAGAATTTCAGGCTGGCCCAAACGAAGCGCTTTATCCTGCGCGAAGAGCGGACTTTTACTGAAGTCGTGGCGGGCACCTTGGGCGTGCCGCCGGTCTACACGGCGGCGGTTGACGCTGCGTGATTGCAGTCACGCAGCGCTTCGCGGCGAGGCGGGAATGCCCGAGCTCCGCGGCCGGGATGCGAGAGGTCGGCGCGGCCTGACAGGCCGGTTTTTTGCTAGCCCAAGGTGCCATCGCGACGGCCTTTCGGAATTTCCTGCATCCTATGCGACGGCTGTCCGAGGAACTTGTAAGACCGGACCCATGTCGGTTCTTGGTCACGCAGCCGATCCCATCCGTCGATATCGGCACAGCCATCCGCATCCGTCCCCCGCTTTCACCTTATGCGCAAACTACTCCAAGCCTGGTTTTTCGTTCTTCTCACGCTCGGCGCTTCACCGGTCTTTGCCGCGGCAGCCTCCGCCGCACCCGCCTCGTCAGCGTCCAGTCCTGGGGTGACGCTGACGCCCGAACAGGCTCGTCAGGCGCTCGCCGTCCTCAATGACCCCAAGCGCCGCGCGCAGGTCGCCGATACGTTGCAGGCGATCGCCGCCGCCGGCGCGTTGAGCGCGCCGCCCGCTTCGGCACCTACGGCCGCGTCGGCACCCGCTGCGGCAAGCGGCGCCGCCGCCCTCGTGCCGGCGGCATTCAAGTCGAACGGACTTGCCTCGCAACTGGCTCGTCAGGGCGCGCATTGGGCCGTCCGCTTCGGCACGTCGGTACGCAGTTCGGTCGGCGCGCTGCTCGATGTCGCCTCGGTGCGTGCGTGGTGGCAGTGGCAATCGACCAACCCGCACGCACGCGCCGTCCTGGGCCAGGTCGCGTGGTCGCTGCTGGCCGCGCTGATCCCCGCGCTCGGACTCGAATGGCTCGCGCGCCGCCTGTTGCGCCGCGCTTACAAGGCGCTGGCGGCGCGCCGTGAACTGGGCGACGCAGACGACGCTCCGCAAGCCGACCTGCCGGTGGACGTTGCGCCCCAACCCGCCGACGCGCCGAACGCCGCGCCGCCGCTGCCCGTTTCGCCGCCCTCGCCGGTGACGGCAGCGCAAGCGAAAGCGGCCGCCGTGCCGGCTGGCACATCCGCGGCCACCGCGGCCAACGGCAAGCTCACGGAAGCCAAAGGCAAGCAGAACGCCAAACATCACTGGACGCTGCTGCAACGCCTGCCGCGCGCGCTCCTCACTCTGGCGCTGCGGCTGTTGCCGCTCGTGGTGTTCGTCAGCGCGGCAAGCGCGCTGATGTCGATCTTCGCCGATGACGGCTCGCCGCAAGACCGCGCCCTCGATTCGTTGATCGATATCTACGTGCTGTGCCGCGTGATCGTGATCGTCGGCGGGTTCTTCCTGCAACCGGCCGCGCCGCGTCTGCGCCTGCTGCGTATGAGTGATGCGTGGGCCGACTTCGTGCAGCGCTGGATCGTGCGGATCGTCAGCGTGGTGGGCGCCGGTTCGGCAATCGCGGAGATTGCCGTGTCGCTCGGTCTGAACGACGCGGCGCATCTCGCGCTGATGAAAGTGGTCGCGCTCGCCGGCCACATCATGGTCTCGATCCTGCTCCTGCAATGCGCGGCGCCGGTCGGCGAACTGATCCGCAAGGGCGTTGCCGCACGCAAATCGCTGGAGATGGCCGGCAACGTCTTCGCCGAAGTCTGGGCCTGGTTCGCGGTATTCGTCGTGATGGCGCTGTGGTTCATCTGGGCACTCGACGTGCAGAACGGCTATCAGACGCTGCTCCATCTCGGCGGCATTTCGCTGGCGGTGCTGGTGGGCGCGCGGGTCGTGTCGATCGTGCTGTTCGGCGCGCTGGCCCGGCTCTTCCATGTGCAGGACGACACGGCCAGGTCGCTCGTGCATCAGCATGCGTACCGCTATTACCCGCTGGTGCGCCGCCTGGTGGCGTGGATCATCGGCATCGTGACCGCGCTTGCGCTGTTGCAGGTGTGGGGCGTGCACGTGGGCGAGCTGTTTCGCGCCGGCACGATCGGGCACCGGCTCGCGTCGGCGATTATCACGATCGGCGTGGCGGCCGTCGTCGCGCTGTTGGTGTGGGAAAGCGTGAACGTGTCGGTCGAACAGCGGCTGGACCGCTGGACCACGAGCGGCGATCTCGTGCGCGCCGCACGCTTGCGCACCCTGCTGCCGATGCTGCGCAGCGCGCTCTTCTGCGCCATCGCGCTGGTGGTGGTGCTCACCGGCCTGAGCGAACTCGGCGTGAATATCGGGCCGCTGCTGGCCGGCGCCAGCATCTTCGGCGTGGCGCTCGGATTCGGCTCGCAGAAGCTGGTGCAGGATTTCATCACGGGCATTTTCCTGTTGATGGAAAACGCGATGCAGGTGGGCGACTGGGTCACGCTCGCGGGCGTGTCGGGCACCGTCGAATATCTGTCGATCCGCACGGTGCGGCTGCGCGGCGGCGACGGCTCGCTCTACACCGTGCCGTTCAGTTCGGTGTCGACGGTGAACAACACCAACCGGGGTATCGGCAACGCCGCGGTGAAGGTCAATATCGTGTTCGGCCAGGATGTGGATCTCGCCATTGGCACGCTGAAGGAAATCGGCGCCGCCTTGCGCGAGGACGACAATTTCAAGGACGGCATCCTGTCGGACTTCAGCTTCTGGGGCGTCGATGCGCTGGACGGCTCGGCCATTACGCTAGCCGGCCAGATTCAGTGCCGCGACAGCGCGCGCTGGGGCGTGCAGCGCGAATTCAACCGCCGCATTCTCGACCAGTTCCGCGAACGCGGCATCGCGATCGCGAACCCGCAGCGCAATCTGTTGACGTGGGATCCGGAAAGCGTGCCGGCGAAGATCGACGCTGACGAAACGCTCGACACGGCACGCAGCGAAGTCGCCAGGGACGAACCGCGCGCCGACGCGCCGTCTTCGGCCGCGGCCCAGCAAGCCGACGCGCCGGTGGAGGACCAGTTGCCCGTCGACCCTAAGCCGGCCGGCGGCCCAGGGACGCCAGCCAATCCTGATTCAAGCTCTCCGCATGAGTGAAGTGGAGGCCGTGGCCGGCGGCTTCGTAGGCACGTAGCGAAGGGCCGGGTATCAGCGGTGCGGTGAGCCGGCCGTTGAGTTCGAGGGGCGCTGCGGTGAGCCGACCGTTAAGTTCGACCGGCGCCGATGCATCACAGTCCCCACGCCACATCGTTGCTGCCACAAGCGTGAATCGTGACGCCATGCCGCCACGGCGCCGGCGGCGCTACGCAGGCCGATTGCCAGGAGGCAAAAAGGCGCACCCAAAAAACTGCCATCTCGGGCGCTATTGCACGTCCCACCAGCGCGGCAGCAACCGCCTCACTTCAGGCCGCCGATACCGGTCGTCGATCAGATGCACCACACCCTGGTCCTGCTCCGTGCGAATCACGCGCCCGGCCGCCTGCACCACCTTCTGCAACCCGGGGTACAGATACATGTAGTCGTATCCGTTGCCGAACTTCGCTTCCATCGTGCGGCGCATCTGCTCGTTGATCTCGTTCATCTGCGGCAAACCGAGGGTGGCGATGAACGCGCCGATCAACTGCTCCCCGACCAGATCGACGCCTTCCGAAAACGCGCCGCCAAGCACCGCGAAGCCCACGCCTTCGTTCATGGTCCGAAAGCGCGCCAGAAATGCGTCGCGCGCCGCTTCGTCCATACCGGGTTCCTGCGCCCACACCGGCAAGCCGGGATGCCGCTCGCGCATCAACGCGACCACGCGCTGCAAATACTCGAAGCTGCTCAGAAAGCCCAGATAATTGCCCGGCTGCGCCGCATATTGCTTTGCAATCAGATCGACGATCGGGATGAGTGAGCGCTCGCGGTCGCGCCAGCGCGTCGACACGTTGCCGGCCACGCGCACCCGCAACTGCTCCGCGCGAAACGGCCCTTCGACATCGAGCCATTGGGTCGCTTCGGGCAGCCCCAGCGTGTCGCGATAAAAATGATGCGGATTGAGCGTGCCGGAAAACATCACCGTACTGCGCGCGGCCGCGTAGCGCGGCGCGAGAAACGGCGCCGGGATCACGTTGCGCACGCAAAGCGTGGCACTGGTCTTGTCGCGCGGCGCGTAACGATCCGTGGCGAGCGTGATGTCGAAAATCGAATGCTCGCCGAACTGCTCGGCGAGCGCGACGAAATGCATGGCGTCGAAGAAAAACCGCAGCGATGCTTCGTCGATGGAAAGCGGCGCTTCCGCCAGTTGATCCGTGACGGCGCCGATCAGATTTTGCGCGGCGCAGAGCAGTTTGCCAGGGACTTCCGTGTAGACCTGATAGCTCGCACTCTGCGCGCGCTTGACGGCGTTCCATTCACGCTGCAGCCGTTCAAGCGGCTTGCGCAATGTGGACGGCGCGGTTTTGCGCGCGAGCCGGAATGCCGCCTGATCGAGCGACGCGGTGTACATGCGGCGGGCACGGTCGAGCAAATTGTGCGCCTCGTCCACCAGCACGCCCACGCGCCACTGGTTGATCTGCGTGAGCGCGTACAGCATGGCGCTGCTGTCGTAGTAGTAGTTGTAGTCGCCGACCACCACGTCGGCCCAGCGCGCGAGTTCCTGCGCCAGATAGTACGGACAGATTTCGTGCGCGAGTGCCGCATCGCGCACCGCCGCGCGCGTGAGGCGCAAGCCTGCCAGCGCCGTGCTGCGGGCCGCGTCGAGCCGGTCGTAGAAGCCGCGCGCGAGCGGACACGAATCGCCGTTGCAGGCTTTGTCGGGATGCTCGCAGACCTTGTCGCGCGCGACGAGTTCGAGGGTTCTCAACGGCAAGTGCCCGGCGCCGCGATGGAGCGTTTCGATCGCGTCCAGCGCGAGCGCGCGGCCTGGCGTCTTGGCGGTCAGAAAAAATACCCGGTCGATCCGGTCCGACGCGCACGCCTTGAGTAGCGGAAATATCGTCGCAAGCGTCTTGCCGATGCCGGTGGGCGCCTGCGCCATCAAAGGCTTGCCGTCGCGTGCCGAGCGATAGACCGACACCGCCAGCTCGCGCTGGCCGCTGCGAAACTGACCGTGCGGAAACTGCAACGCATTGAGCGCGGCATTGCGTGCGGCCCGATGCGCCTCTTCCTGCACGGCCCAATCGAGAAAACGCTCGCATTGCTCGACGAAGAAAATCTCCAGGTCGCGCGCGGTATGCGTTTGCGTCAGCAGCACCTCCTTCTGAGTGCCGATGTCGAAGTACACCAGCGCCACCGTCAGCCCGGCGAGCCCGCGCGCGCGGCATAGCAAATGACCGTAGACGAGCGCCTGCGCCCAATGCAGGGTGCGGTGATTGGCGGGCATGCGTTCGAGGTCGCCGCGATGCGTCTTGATCTCTTCCAGCCGGTTCGCCGCCGGGTCGTAGCCGTCGGCGCGTCCGCGCACGGTCAGGCCGCGATGCGTGGCGGTCAGCGTGATTTCGGTTTCGTAGCCGCTTGCGCGCCGCCCGGCAACCGTCACGTGGCCCGCCATTCCTTCGAGCGAGGTCGGCGCCGGTGTAAAGCGCAGGTCCAGATCGCCGCGCCTCGCGGTGAACTCGCACATTGCCCGCACGGCGACGATGTACGTCATGCGGCGGCCTCGGTTTTGGTGTGGCAGATGGCTTCGGCGTTGACGGTGGTGCTGGCGTTGCCGGTGATCTCGGCGGTGGCCTCGGTGCAGACCGCGGCGGCCACTGCGGCGGTGATCTCGGCGGTGACCGCAGTGGAAACTCCGGTGGCGATCTCCGTGGCGGCCTCGCGATTGACCTCGGCCGCGACCTCTGCGGCCACCCCCGCAGTGCCTGCAGCCGCGTCAGTCTGTACTGCGACGACTTCATCGGCCCAGCGCACGTCGAGCACGCGCACCGGCATGCCGTGCTGCGCGCAGTACGCGAGCCAGCGGATCTGGTTGTCCTGCAAGCGGTCGCCGGGGCCCTTCACTTCGATCAACTCGTAGCGTCGCTCGTCCGGCCAGAAGCGGATCAGATCAGGCAACCCGGAACGATTGCCGCGAATATCTCCCAGCAAGCGCTCGAACCACAGTTTCAGATGCGCGGCGGGCAGACAATCGAGCGCCAGCGCGACGAGTTCCGGCGAGAGCAGCCCCCAGAACACGAACGGCGATTGCAGCCCCGCCTTGCTGTGCAGATGCCGCCAGATCGTCTCGCGATAAACGCCGCTGTCGAGTTGCGCGAGACACGCGGCGAACTGTTCCGCGCGGCGCGCATGGAAATCCGGCGCGTGCAGATCGGCCGGACCGCGCTGGAACGGATGAAAGAACGCGCCAGGGAGCGCCGCAAAGACCGGCTCCCAACACAGCAACCCGAACAGCGAATTGATCAGGGCGTTCTCGACGTAGTGGACCGGCGCGGCCTCGCACGTCAAATGATCGCGGACGACATATTCGACCGCCATTGGCGCCGCGGGCTGCGGCAGCACCAGCGTGCCGCGCTCGACCGGACGCGCCGCGCTCGTGCGCGCAACCGGCACGCCGCGCTTGCGCTGCAAACGCGGCAGCATGCGCGCAATGCGTTGCGCTTCTTCTTCGCTCTCGGGTGCCTGGGCGGCTTGCGAGACCAACGCGTAGGCATCGTCGAAACGCTCGCTGCGTTCGAGCACGCGCATGCGCCGATGGCGCGCGCCGGGCCAGCCGCAACGCTCATAAACGGCGAGCGCGGCCGTCCAGTTCTGCCGACGCTCGCACAGGTGGCCAATGCGGAACAGCAGTTTCGCGCGCCGCGTTTCAAGCCAGGGATTCGAGGTTTCAATTTCGCCGACGGCCGCGACGAGTTCTTCGATAACGGCTGCATCCGCGTCGCCGCCCGGCAGGCATTCGAGCGCTTCGCGGCAGGCGTGCAAGGCGAGATAGACGTCGACGTCCGCGCGCTGCTGGAACGCACGCGACGAAGGCGCGAACGCCACCTTCTCGTACTGGAACACACCGAGGTCGGCCAGCACGAACTCCGACCACTCCTGCTGCAAATTGCCGAAGAACATCAAACGCAGACGTTCGCAAAGCGGCGCGATTGCAACGTGAAGTACGCAATCCGCAGCTTGAGCGTGCCATGCCGCGAGCGGGCGTGCCGCAGCGCTTTCCTCGTCGCGCTCGCCACGATAAAACGGCCGCAGGGTTTCCAGCAGTTCCGGTTTGCGCAAGCTCCTTGCGCCAGGAATCAACGCAATGGTGTCCGCGAAAATCTCCATTAGCCCGGCACGCGTGGTGAGCGCGAACAGATCGTCGAGCGTCAGGCCCGGCTCGGTGTCGACCCAGCCGAGCGCGGCGATCGGCGCCGCTGCCTGCAATGGGCAACCGATCTCTTCGTAAGACAGGCGGCTCGCGCGGAACAGCGTGCCTTTACGCATCAGCATGCGAACCAGCAGCGCGCGCGAAGTCTGCGGCAACGCCGCGAACTCACGCAGAAACGCGTGTTCCTGCGCGTCGAACAGGTCGTCGTAGCGCTGCGCGAGCCACGCGAGGGCGCGCTCGAAGTTCAGCAGATAGTAGAGAGCGTAGGGAGAGGCAGGTGTTGCCACGGGACTTTCACGAAACCTGTATGTTTATACAGTGATGATAGCAAAATCCGTGAAGGCGCCGTCCGGATTGGCTCAATACAACGTCAGGATGCGGCGTGAATGTACTGCCATTCGAATCCGTCCCTGCCCCTTCTCACGCGCCCCACCGATGTCTGCGGAAAATGCGCGGTGAAGAGCATCGCATCGTGATCGGCCGCATAGTTGAGCAGCCAGTGCCGCGAGTTTCGCGCCGACGCCGCATCGAGGCAGAAGGTCGAGTTCCATTCGGGACGGTAGACCTGGACGGGGTTGTGCATCACATCGCCGGTGAAGATCGCTTCCTCGCCGCGCGAGCGGATCGAAATCGACATATGACCGGCGCTATGCCCGGGCGTCGGATGAAACACAATGCCCTCGCGCCACGCACCGCCCTCGGCGGGAATCGTCGCGGCCTGCCCGGATTCGATCACCGGCACGACGCTGTCCTCGAAAACCATGCGGCGGCTATCCCCCGCTGGAGTCGCGAAGAAATCCTGCTCCGCTTGCGGGAACACGTATGTCGCATTCGGGAAGGTCGGCTGCCACCGGCCGTCGATCCACTGCGTATTCCAGCCGACGTGGTCCGCATGCAAATGCGTGAGCAGCACCTCGTCCACCTGCGCCGGCAAGACGCCCACCTCGGCGAGGCGCTCCAGATACGGGTTGTTCAGTCGATGAAACAGCTTGCTGAACGGCCGCTCCTTGAAATTGCCGATACCGGTGTCGATCAGCACGGTCAGGCCGTCCATCTGCACGACCCAGGTGTGCACGCTCAGTTTCACCTCGTTGCGTTCGAGGTCGAGACTCTCCGCCGACACACGCCGGCTCAATTCTTCCGCCGCGGAGGATGCCCAGTCTGGATAAAGCACCGCCGGCGCTAACGGAAAACAGGTTTCGCTGACGCGGGTAATGCGCGCATCCCCTACGCGGTGCGAATGAACCTCAGTTGGCATGGTGTGACTCCGTGAAAGTGCGGCGGCAGCGACCTGAGCGCTTATGTAGCGCCGCCGTGGCCAATGGCTTCACTATCGCAAATCTATCGCATGCCGACCAATGCCGTTTTCTGCGCTTGGCGATGCTTTGCAGGCATCGCCATGAAAACAACGTCACGAGAACGTTTTCGCCGGCGTGCGGCGTGCCGCCACGCCGTACAGCAGCGCGCTGAACGCGGCCGCCATGCCGCCCACGCAAGCCAGCGCCACACCCAAACCCGCGCTGTGCCCGCCAAGCCGCTCGTTGATGAAGCCGACCGCGAACGGTCCCAGCCCGCCGCTGATCGCATTGGTAAGAAACACCAGCAACGCGATCGAGCGTCCGCGCATGCGATTCGGAATCGCGATCTGGATCGGCACAGGCGCCAACGCCATCGCCACACTCGCCGCGAACGCGCACGCGCCATACAGCACCACGGCGACGTGCACGTCGCCAACGAGCGGCATCGCAATAGCGGCCGGCACCAGCAACGCAGCCGCCAACCCGGACAACGCCAGCACTTTGCGCACCGCCGCGGCATCGCTGACGCGGCCGGCGAGCAAACCCGCACTCACCACCCCGAGGATGCCGCCGAACATGTAGGCCGGCGCCGCCATCTGTCCGACGGCACGCGGCGTCAGATGAAAATGACGGATCAGCAGCGTCGGAAACCATGCCGCATGCGAGTAAAACAGCGTGATCAGCGCGACGTACGCGCCGAAGTACGGCAAGCAGAAGCGGTTCTTCACGAACAACTCGCGCAGCACGTCTTTCAGCGGCGGCGTACTGTCGTGAGCGGCTTTGTCCGCGAAGACTTGCGTCGAAGCCTTTGCAGTCGAAACGACGTCGTGCGTGGCCGACCCTTCGGCCGTTGTACGAAGCGTGGAGAACAAGCCGCGCCGTTGTGGTTCCCGCACCGATAACGCGACGATTGCCGCCAGTGCCAGCCCCGGCAAGCCGACCGCGACGAACACCGCCTGCCAACCGTTCAAACCGATACCCGCGAGCCACGCGGCGCCCGCGCCATGTTCGAGCGCACCGAGCAGCATGCCGCCGCCGAACAAGGCCACGCCTCCGCCGATATACGGTCCCAGCATGAACACGCTGCTTGCCCGCGTGACTTTGCGCGGCGGATACAGATCGCTGAAGATCGACAGCGCCGCCGGACTCAAGCCCGCTTCCGCAATCGCCGTCCCCGCACGCGCGGCCAGCAGTTCGGCAAAGTTGTGCGCGAAACCGCACAACGCGGTGGAGACGGCCCAGATCGCCACGCAAACCGCGATCAGACGCACGCGATTGGAACGGTCGATCAGCCGCGCAATGAACACGCCCGCCGTCGCGTAACACAGCGTGAACGAAAACCCTTGCAACAAGCCGATTTGCGTATCGGTGAGCGCCAGCGTTTCCTTGATCGGTTGCACGAGAATGCTCACGATCTGGCGGTCGAGATACGAAAACGCAAAGCAGACAAAGAACAGAACGACGACGTAAGTGTGCCCACGACGCGTGTCGGCGTCGTTCGAATCGGACACGGTGGTGACTGCATTCATGGCGAATCTCCGGCTGGGCACTGCGAAGAAATGGCTTGCTTCCCTTCGACGAAGCGCGTCACTGCCAATGCGCATCCGCAGCCAGCACGGCGAGACAGTCGCCCGCTTCGACGCGCGCAAACGAACGCTTGCATACCACCACGCCGTTGCCGGCAAAGCGGAGTTCCTGTGGTGCGCTCCACGGCGCATACGGATCGAATACCCGCGCGGCCAACTGGTCCTTCTCGACCCGGTCGCCGAGCGCGAACACGGGTTCGGCCACGCCCGCCCGCGAGGCGAACACATAGTGCCGCGCGCCATCCACTTTCAACCAGCGCGTGTCGTGTCGCGGCGCGGGAGGATTATCGTCAGGCGTGACACCGAGCGTGTGCAGCACGCGCCGCAAACCATCCTCGACGATCGCTACGCCATCGGCATTACAGGCCGCATAGCCACCGAATTCACCGCACAGGAACAGCTTGCCGTGCCGCTCGACGGCCGCGCCATACGTGCGGTCCTCGCCGAGCAGATCCATGAGCATGGTGTGCGGCGCGGCGAATGCCTGGACGAGCCGGCGGTATTCGGCGCGACGCGACGGGTCCCCGGGCGGCGCCGCGAGCAACGCCGGCAGATGATCGAACGAAGCACCGCCCGCGTGCAGATCGATCACCACGTCGGCACGCGGAAATAGTTCGGTATCCGCATAATGCGCGATCATCTCGGTGAGGTTGCCGTTGCGTGCGCCCGGAAAAACGCGGTTCAGATTGCCGCGATCGATCGGCGAGGTGCGCGAGCCGTTGATGAACGCCGGGAAATTCAGCGCTGGCACGACGATCAGACGGCCCTTGATCGCCATCGACGGCATGCGCTGAACCAGCTTCATCAGTGCGACGGGACCTTCGTATTCATCGCCGTGATTGCCGCCGGTCAGCAGCACCGTGGGACCGTCACCGCCGTTGAGCACGGTAATCGGCACCGGAATGTGGCCGTATGCGGAGCGGTCGTGCGAATACGGCACGCGTAACGTGCCGTTCTGCAGGCCGGGCCGTTCGTAGTCGATGTCGGTGGAAATCAGCGATGGTGTGGACGGCATGGTTGTCTCCCGATAAGAAAGTAAGCCGGAATACCGTCGTTGGACGACGGCGCGAGGCCATGCAATCAATATCGTCGAGGCAAAAAACCAGCGCCAATGCCGATTTTTAGGGAAGCCGATGCTTTAAAGGCATCGGGGTACGGCGAGTCCGGACGTTACCGTTGCGCCTTGAGCAAGGCGATGAATTGCGCGAGCGCGGGATTGCGGTGCTGCTCGTGATACGCGAAATGCAGCGGCAGCGCGATCGACAGATCGGCCAGGTTGAGGAATTGCACCAGCGCCGGCGGCCGGTCGCGATTGGCCGAGTTGACGATCGCCGCGCCCACGCCGGCGGACACCAGCGAGAGAATCGCGGCTTCCGTCGAAACTTCCTGCACGACGTCGAGCGTCAAACCGGCGCGCTCGCATGCGCCGATCAAGCGGTCGTAGTAAGCGGGATAAACATGCCGTGGAAACGTGATGAAGGGTTTGCCGGCCAGCTGCGCCGCGCGCACCGACTTGCGGCGGCCGAACGACCACGCGGCCGGCGCCGCCAGCACCACGCCGTTTTCGAGCAACGGCAAACTGGTGATCTGCTCGGGCAACGCGCCGAAGTGATAGACGAAACCGCCGTCGAGCGTGCCCTGAGTGATCGCGTCCAGTTGCTCCGGCGTGTTCATCGGCGTGAGTTCGATGCCGACTTGCGGCGCCGCCTGCTGGAACGCTTGCAGCGCGTTCGGCACAAGCCCGCCCCAAACCGCGTTTTCAACGAAGCCGATCCGCACGTGTCCGGACACGCCCGCCGCGATTCGTTGCGCGGCACGCGCCGCCGACTCGACCTGCTGCAGAATGCCGCGCGCTTCACGCAGATAGGCTTCGCCTGCCAGCGTCAGCTTCAGGCCGCGCGGCGTGCGCTCGAACAGCGCGACACCCAACGTTTCTTCGAGATCCTGGATTTGCCGGGAAATCGCCGGCTGGGTGACGTGGAGCTGCTCGGATGCGCCGCGCACGCTCGCGTGCTCGGCAACGGCGACGAAGTATCGGAGATGCCGGAGTTCCATGTCAGCAGAATAGGTGGCTTATCGAATGGGATGCCGGCATTGTGCCATTCGATCACGCCGTGGCGATGGCGTTTTTACCCCGCCGCCAGCCACACCACCGTCAGCGAACGCACGCCTTGCGCGCCGCGAATCAGCACGCCTTCGATATCCGCCGTCGCCGAAGGTCCGGTGACGAGCGCCGCATAACGGGCAGCGCGGAAATCATCGCGCCGGTATACGTCCTGCAAGCCGTCGAGCAATTGCGCCGGGTCGAGCAGCACGACCAGATGCTGCACGATGTAGCCGAGCGCGTTGACCACATACTCGCGTTCGCTAAACCATACCGAGCCGGTTTCGGCGACGCCGAAGCGAGCCCGCACCACGCCAACGTCGATGTCCTGCAGCGAAGCAGGTTCCGTGTCGGCGGTGAGCGTGCGCGTGCCCTGCACTTCCTGGGTTGCCGAGGCGATGGATGCCTCGGCACCGAACCGCTCGCGAATCAGCCCGCCCACGTCGCTCGCCGTCGTGCCGTCGACGCACACGCCGCCCATGGCCTGCAGCGCCGCCGTAAAGCGCGCGCGCAGATCGCCACCCACGGGGTTGAACAGCGGCACGTCGGGCCGCGGCCGCGCCCCCGGCTGCGCCTGCCGCACCTTTGCCAGAAAAGCGTCACGCGTTGTCATGGTCAGCTCCACGATTCTTCTTGTACCAGGCGTGGAAGGTCAGCTTCGGCGCCTCCGGCAACTCGCGTTGCTTGCCCCAGATATTGAGCGGGTTGTACAACACGAAATTCGGCAAGCGCCGCAGCGCGCTGCTCATCGACGACACCGTCGCGCGATACAAGGTCGGACTCGCGAGCAGCCGCCCTGCCATCTTCAACACTTCCTGCTTCACGAACGGCACTTCGTGATGCTCGGCGATCACCGTGCGCCATTTGTAGATCTGCTCGTGAATATTGATCTTCACCGGGCACACGTTGGTGCAACTGCCATTGAGCGTCGAGGCGAACGGCAAGGCGCTGTAACGCTTCAGATCGAAAGTCGGATTGATGATCGCGCCGATCGGCCCCGAGTACGTGCCGCCATACGACAGCCCGCCGCTGCGCCGGTAAACCGGACACGTATTCATGCAGGCGCCGCAGCGAATGCATTTGAGCGAATACCAGAAGTCTTCCATCGCGAGCCGCTCCGAGCGGCCGTGATCGACGAGGATGAAATGCATCTCCGTGCCCGGACGCGGCGCGCGGAAATGCGATGTGTACTGCGTGATCGGCGAGCCGAGCGCGCTGCGCGACAGCATGCGGACAAACACGCCGAGGTCCGACACCTTCGGAATCAGCTTCTCGATACCGATCGACGCGATATGCAACGACGGCACGTTTGCAGAGAGGTCCGCATTGCCTTCGTTCGTGCACACCACCACCGTGCCGGTCTCCGCCACCGCGAAATTGCAGCCGGTCATGCCGGCCGTTTTCTCGCGCACGAAGTACGGCCGCGTGTTCATCCGCTGGCTTTCGGCGAGATAGTGGATATCGCTGTTCTTCGGATCGGTGCCGATGGTGCGGCCGAACAGCTCGGCCACGTCGGCGCGCAATTTGTGGACCGCCGGCACCACCATATGGCTCGGATCCTGATGATCGAGCTGCTGGATCCGTTCGCCCAGATCCGTTTCCATCACCGTGATGCCGCGCGGCTCCAGGTACTCGCGCATCTTGCATTCGTCGGTGAGCATCGACTTGCTTTTAACGAGCGTGGTCATGCCACGCTCCGACATGATCCGGTGCACGAGCGCGTTGTGCTCTTCTGCGGTAGAGGCCCAATGCACTGTTACGCCGTTCGCCTCGGCGGCCGCCGCGAACTGTTCGAGATACGTGGACAGATTGGAGAGCGTGTGTTCCTTGATACCCGATGCCAGTTCGCGCATCGTCTCCCACTCGGCAATGCCGTGCGCCTGCGCATCGCGCTTCTCGCGCAAATCCCACAGGCGTTTGTCGTGAAACGCAACGTGCTCTGTCTTGCTGATGAAAGCGCCCGCCGCTTTCGCGTGATCGATGCGGTTGCTCATGCGCGTGCTCCGTTGAGGACCTGCGCGATATGAATGAAGCGCGCGTCGGCTTTCATGCGTTCCGCGCAGCCTTGCTGGTGCATCAGGCACGACATGTCGCCCGAGACGATGTACTCGGCGCCCGCGTTCAGATGATCGCGCACCTTGTCCTGTCCCATGCGTACCGACACCGGCTCTTCCGTGACGGAGAAGGTGCCACCGAAACCGCAGCATTCGTCTGGCCGCGCCGGCTTGACGAACTCGATGCCCTTCACGCCTTCGAGCAGGGTGCGCGGCTTCGAAAACGGCGTGCCCGCCACTTCCGAAATCGATGCTTCCTTCAGATGCCGCAAGGCACTGCAGCTATTGTGCAGACCCACGCGATGCGGAAACTCGGCCCACGGAAATTCACGTGCGCCGACCACATCGTGCAGAAACTCGACGAGTTCGTAGGCGTTCGCGCGGACCTTTTTCACTTCGTCGGTCTGCTCGAGCGCGGTGAGATGCTCGCGCACGTGATGGATGCAACTCGCCGACGGCCCGACGATGTAGTCGTAGCCGGCGAAGTTGCGCGCGAACACACGCTCGGCGCCGGCTGCCTCGGCATGCGCGCCGCTGTTGGCCATCGGCTGGCCGCAGCAGGTCTGCTCCTGCGGATAGTCGACCTCGATACCGAAACGTTCGAGCAGTTCGAGCGTGGCGATCCCCACTTCGGGATAGAACGCGTCGATGAAGCAGGGGATAAACAGGGCGACTTTCATAAGCTCATTGAAAAGAAAAGCGGCAGCCGGCGAGTTATCTACTCTACTGCGGAATCGTGGCGGCGCACGAGTAAGTCGTCGCGACAGTTTGCGCGGCAAGGAGGCCGACCAGCGGAGATTACGGCGCTTTTGTAAGACTGGTATGGTTGGTCTGACCAAGAATATAAGGAAGTTGACCGAGGGTGTCAATCGCAGGACAAAGGAGGCGCACGCTGCGGCCCGGTCGGGCTCGCCGCGCGGGGCATTCAGGCACTCAGGCACTCAGGCACTCAGGCAATCACGCAACCGTACTCGACGAAGGCTTGGCCGCGTCTTCCTTGTACATCTCGCGCACATAGGCCAGATGACGCTCAGCCGCCTTGCGGGCCTTCTGCGCGTCGCGCGACATGACGGCGTCGTAGATGGCCTGGTGCTGGCTCATCAACTGTTTTTCCATCGCATCGTCGTAATCGATCAGCCGATGGTATTGGCGCATGCCCTCGCGAATCAGCGTATGGATGCCGTGCATCACATGCGCGAGCGCGATGTTGTGCGTGGAGTCGGCAATCGCGAGGTGAAACGCTGCGTCGAGTTCGGCGAGGTTCACACGGTCCTGCGACAGCGAGCCGGCCTTCAATGCCTCGAACGCCGCGCTGATCTTTTTCAGGTCGGCGGCCGTGGCGCGCTGCGCGGCATACACCGTCGAAATCGATTCGAGCCCCTGGCGCAGCTCCAGAATATCGGCACTGGTGCGCGGATTTTGCAGCAGCAACTCGGCAAGCGGCTTGGAGATGATCGGCGCCGTCACGTCGACCACCGTAAAACCGCCCCGCCCCGAGGTTTCGATGTAGCCGTCCGCTTCCAGCCTGATCAGCGCTTCCCGCAACGAAGGCCGCGACACGCCGAGCTGCGTGGCGAGGTCGCGTTCGGCCGGCAGCCGGTCGCCGGGCATTAGCGTGCCGTCCGAAATCAGTTGCTTGATCTGGTCGGACACCACGTCGGATAGCCGTTTGCGCGTGAAGGACTGGATCGGGAGGAATGGCATGGGCAGCGATGAGTGAAGCCGGTTGATCAGGCGGATTTTCAGGCAGTGGACAACCGCCTGGGCGCGGTTCGATGCAAGCATGGAAGCACCGCGCGGCGTCGAACGGATTATACCGTTCAACGCCGCGGGCCAATCGCGGGCGAAAGACGCGCCGGCCGCGTCCCGAGGGTTGCCGCGAAACTCAGCGCGCTCCCGCCGCATAGAAACTCGCCAGATCACGTTTGAGCGTATGCAACGCCGCGTCGTCGAGGTAGATCATGTGGCCGGTCGGATAGTAAGCGATTCGCACGTTGGCGCGCAGCGGCCCGTCCACGCCCAGATGCGCGAGCGCGTATTCGGTTGCGTAAAACGGTGTGGCCAGATCGAAATAGCCGTTCAGCGACATCACGCGCAACTGGGGATTTTGCCGCATCGCTTCGGCCAGATCGCCCGCCGCATAGGGCACCGGCAAATGTTCACCCCACCATTCGCGATGCTTCCAGTCCCATTGCGTCAGCGCTTCGTCGTTGAAGACGCGGTAACGGTCGGCCGGCGTAAAGTGCAGGTCCTGAGCGAAATGCTGGTGCAGGGCCGCGTCGAAGGCACTCGACACGCTGCTCACCGAAGCATCGTAATCGGGACGCTCGGACACGCTGTCGAAGTCGATTCCTTCGAAGCGCGCGTCGTACCGGCCGACGCTGCGCGCCTCGTCGCGCAGCAGTTCAGTGCGATAACGCGACGGATAAAGACGCAGGCGGCTACGCTTCACATAGGCGGCGTCGAGCCCCGTGAACTGCGCGACGCGCGCGGCGATCGCATCGCGCTCGGCGTCGGGCAGCGCGTCGCCTTGCGCGAGCGCTTGCGCATACGGCCCACGCGCGAACGTGCGGGCTTCGTCGAGAAAGGCCGGCAGACTGGCCGGCTTCGGCACGATCTTGTCGTGATACCAGGCAATGGCCGCGAAGCTCGGCAGATAGCTTTCGCTCCTGAAGTCGGCGCCCGCCGAGAATGCGGCGGAATCGAGCACGGACGACATCAGGATCACGCCATTGAGCGCGATATTGTCCTGCCCCAACTGATACGCCAGCATCGCGGCGCGCGCGGTGCCATACGATTCGCCCAGCAGATATTTCGGCGAATTCCAGCGCTGGTTTACCGTCAGGTATCGGTCGATGAATTGCGAAAACGCGTCCAGGTCTTTATCCACGCCCCAGAAGTCTTTGCCCGTGCCGTGGCCGACCACCCTCGACAGACCGGCGCCGACCGCATCGATAAATACCAGGTCGGTGGTGTCGAGCAGGCTGTCGGGATTGTCGGCGAGCGTGTACGGCGCGGGTGGCGTGATGGCGGGACTCGCGGTACGCGCGCGCTTCGGCCCGAACGAGCCGATCATCAGAAATACGCTGCCGGCGCCCGGTCCACCGTTGAAGAGAAACGTGACCGGCCGCGTTGCCGGTGTTTTGCCGGCGACGGTGTAGGCGACATAGAACACGCTCGCATTGGCCTGCCCGGTCTTGTCGCGCAGCAACAGATTGCCGGCGGCGGCCGTGTAGTCGATCTTGCGGCCGTCGAGCCGGATGGAATGCTGCGTCACCGACGCGGTTTCCGGCGGCACCGGAATCGGCGCCGACTCCGCTTTCGCATTGCGCTGCGCCGTGCTGCCAGACGCGTCGCTCTGAGTCGGTTCAGGCGCGCGTGGCTGGCGAGTGCCGCGCACCGCGCCCGCATGCGGATCGCCGAGCGGTTGGGCGTTCGCCTCGCCGCGTTGAGTCGGCTTGCCGCTCACAACGCGCGGCGAATCCGGCGAGTCCTGTGCGCCTCGCGCGGACGCCGCGGTTTCCGCGCTCGCGGCGGCATCCGGTGATGCGTCCGGTTCAGCCGCCGCACACACCGTGCTGAATGCGGCGAGCATGACGAGCACGAGCGCCATCGCCACGAGAGCGGCTGCCATCGACCCTGCCATGAGGGATCGGCGTAACGAGAGGGTGAAGCGAAGGCCCATGGGGTTCCCGACAGTGAGTCGATATGCGCCGGCGTCCGGAATGTCCTAGCTTAAGACGAAGTCGGCGCTCGATTTTTGACGCGGCCTTTGGCGGCGTCAATCGAAAACTGCCGAGGACACCCATTGCTCCCAAGACGCATCGCTTCGTTACGTGATTCGAAAAGCAACCGACACGTTATAGAAAGGCTCAACGAACCGGCAATGCACGGACGAAAGCGGCAATCCGCTCGCAGGCATCGATCAGGCACGCTTCGTCGACAACGAAACCCAGCCGCACGAAACCATTCGCGGTCTCTCCGAAGGCGCTCGCGTCGAGCACCGACACGCCTTGTGCGCGAAACAGCTGCCAGGTGAAGTCGACCGTATCGAGGCCGGTGCCGCTCACGTCGACCATCATGAACATGCCGGCTTCGGGCAACACGCAGCGCAAACCCGGTACGCGCTGTAAACGCTCGAACACCACGTCGCGCCGGCGGCGATAAATCTCCCGCATCTCGGCGGCGATCCGCGCTTTGTCCTGCAAGGCCGTCAACGCCGCCTGCTGGATGAATCCGGGCAAGCCATACAGCATGGCGAGGGCGAGCCGCCCCATATGCTCGATCAGCTCCGCCGGACCGATCGCCCAGCCTACGCGCCAGCCGGCCATGGCATGCGATTTCGACAGACTGCCGAGCGTCACGGTGCGCTCCGCCATGCCGGGCAGCGCCGCAATACTCACGTGTTCCCGCTCGAAAGTCAGCTCGGCGTAGACCTCGTCGGACAGCACCCACAGATCATGCCGGCACGCGAGCCGCGCGATCCGTTCGAGATCGGCGCGCGGCATGACCACGCCGGTCGGATTGCACGGCGTGGCGAAGAAGATGGCTTTGGTGCGCGACGTGACGGCCGCCTCGAGCGCATCGCAATCGACATGAAAGGCCCGCGCCCGATCGACCGGGACCGTGACGAGCGTGGCGCCGGCCGCGCGCACGCAGGCCTCGTAGGTCAGATACATGGGCTCGGGGACGATCACCTCGTCGCCCGCTTCCAGCAGGCACAGCGATGCCGCGAACACGCCGTTCTGCGCACCCGCGGTCAGGATCACATTGGCGGCGCTCACGGCGCAGCCGGTCGTGCGCGCGTGTTCTTCGGCAATCGCCGCGCGAACCGGTTCGCGGCCGGAGACAGCGCTGTAGTGCGTATCGCCGCCGCGCAAGGCCTCGACCGCGCGCTCGACGATCGGCGCCGGCGTCGCGAAATCCGGGTCGCCAACGCTCAGGACGATAACGTCCTCACCATTGGCCGCTGCCTGTTGTGCGACCCGGTGAATTTCCCACGCGGACGTGCGCCTGCCCTGCAAACGCTCGACCAGATTCGAGTACTTCATTACCCTGCCCCGTTGCCCATGGACTCGCCAATGTAAAGGGGCACGCATGAAACGTCCAGATACGAAAAAACGCCACGCGAAGCCTTGGCCTCGCGTGGCGCTTCAACCCAACCCCTTACGGCGGGGCGTGGCGCTCAAACCTGGCGGCGCAATTCCGCCGGAGGCACCTTCATCAGATGCCGGTATTTGGCCACCGTGCGGCGCGCCACCAGCACGCCCTGATCCGCGAGCATCTTGGCGAGCGTCACGTCCGAAAGCGGATCACGGGTATTTTCCGCGGCGATCATTTCCTTGAGCAACGCACGCACGGCGGCGGCGGAACAGGTGCCACCGCTTTCGGTGCCGAGTTCGCGCGGGAAGAAATGCTTGAACTCGAAAATGCCGCGCGGCGTGGCCATATATTTGTTGCCCGTGGCCCGCGAGATGGTGGATTCGTGCAGTCCGAGTTCATCGGCGACATCGCGCAAAACCATGGGCTTGAGTGCGATTTCGCCGTACTGGAAGAAGGCCTTCTGATGCGCGACGATGCATTCCGCCACGCGTTGAATCGTATCGAACCGTTGTTGGGCGTTGCGGATCAGCCAGCGCGCTTCCTGTAATTGCTGTGCGAGCGGCGAGCGGCTTGCACCGGCCGATTGCGCGAACAGCTCCGCGTACATGCGATGGATCCGCGCGCGCGGCTGCACGGCCGGATTGATCGCCACGACCCATTTGTTGCGCACCTGGCGCACGATCACATCCGGCACCACGTAGTTGTCTTCGGTGCGGCCGTAGGAGTTGCCCGGCTTCGGATCGAGCTTGCGCACCAGAGCGCAGGCAATCCGCAGTTCTTCCGCGCTGCAGCCGATCTGCTTCTGCAGTTCAGCCTGTTCGCGGCGTGCGAGCCGTTCCAGATGATGCTCGACGATTTGCCGAGCCACTTCGCGCCCCGGCGTATCGGCCGGCAACGCATTCACCTGCAGCGACAGGCATTCCGACAGGGTGCGTGCGCCGAGGCCAGGACGGTCGAGCGATTGCACGAGACGCAGCGCTACCAGCAACTCGTCTTCGGTCAATTCAGGTTCGAGATCGACGCTGTCGGCGAGATCGGAGAGTTCCTGGCGCAGATAGCCGTCGTCGTCGAGCGCCTCGATAATGAAGCGAGCCACGGCGCGGTCACGGTCGTCGAGCCGATAGAGGCGCAGCGAGTCGTGCAACTGCTCGCGCAAGGTCGGCTGGGACCGGGCCCACTCCGCCGGATCGCTGCTGTCTGAATCGCCGTTCTGGCGCGTCGAACTGCGGCTGCTGTAATCGCCCGAAAAGTCGCCGGGCATGTCGTCCTGGCCCGCACTTTCCAGCGTGTCGTTGCCACCTGACTCGGACGGCAGAGAATCCGGCTCGGCGCTGGCTACGGTATCCGTGGCAGGCAGCGCGCCCGAGTCTTCGCCTGACGCGGTCGTGGCGAGCGCAACGTCTTCGGTATCCGACGAGTCGTATTCGAGGAACGGGTTCGTGTCGAGCGCCGTGCGCAACTCCTGCTGGAATTCCAGAGACGACAACTGCAACAGACGCACCGATTGCTGAAGACGCGGCGTGAGTGCGAGAGACTGCCTTGTGCGTAGTTCAATTGAAGGCATTGTAGTGAGGTCCCGTTAATAGCCGAAAATGGTCAGTAGCCTCCTTAGAGCAACTGTCGTACCAGCTCGCGCAACATCCTGTTTTTTCAACGCTTTGCATTTTCAGGCCCGCCAATTGCGCAGGCGGCCGGACGCCATTTTTACAAGCCCCCGGCAAATTCGGGTTCCTGCTTGCGCACCGCGTTCAAGGCCGCTCCAGCCCTTAATTGCGCCCTATTCTTCAGCCTAAAGCCGCGTGCCATAACGGATTTCCTTCACTGCCCGCCTTCGCTCAGGCTGCCGGGCACAACGCTTGCGAATGAGCACTATGTGGACGGACGACGGTCTGTGCACGCGAACGCGGCAGCGAATTCGCATGCACAGACTGTCGCCCAGTGTCGATAACGGGCCCTGACGGAACCGTAGCGGCAACGACCCCACGCGTGTCATCGGCGGTTTCGGCCGCGATCGACCGCAGGCAACAAGACCGCAATTTTCATCAACACCCGAAGGAGAAACCATGAAGACGATCCAATTTCTGAAGACCGCAGGTAGCATTGCTTGTATCGCATTCGCACTGAACGCTACGGCGCAGACCAGCGCGTCGGCTCCGTCGGCTTCGTCCGAAACCATCGGCGAACACGTCGACGACGGCACCATCACCACCAAAGCCAAGGCTGACCTGCTGGCCGCGAAGAACGTCAAGTCGACACACATTCACGTGAAGACGCGCAAGGGCGTGGTGTGGCTCACGGGTTCGGTGCCTTCGTCTGACGACAAGGCGGCAGCCGAGGAAGTCGTCAAGGCCGTGAAGGGTGTGTCGAGCGTGAAGAACCATCTGAAGATCGCCGCTGAGTAAGAGCGAACGATCTGAACGGGAAGCGCTGGCTTCGGTTAGCGCTTCCCGTTGCTCAAGCAGAAGGAAAGACAAAAGCCGTCCGATAATGCGACGGCTTTTTTGCGGGCAGACGGTTCTTGTTGCGAGCCGAACTTTTACGGCGACCGGCGGCGGCTCAACCTCACCTGCCGAACTATTGAGCTACTGAGCCGCCGCAAAAAACCAGCGCCGTTTCCAGCGCCAGTTCGTTCACCCAGATTTAACGCCGTGCAGCTGCGTATTGATCGCGCAGATCACGCACGCGATCATGGTTCTGCAATACGCCCTGATACTGCCGCTCGACCAGCGCACGCACATCCGCCGGCAATTCCTTTTCCAGCGCGTCGTGGTAGCGCTTCTTCGCGACGTCCTCGCCCTTCTCACATTCGGCCAGAATGTCGTGATCGCTGCGATCGGTCACTGCCGACTTCACGTCGACCCAGCCGCGATGCAGCGCGCCGCTCATGCTGCCGCCCGTTTCGGGTTTGCCGCCGAGCGCCTGAACCGCATCCTGCAACTCACGCGCGCCACGCGTGCAGTCTTCGGCGCGCGAAAGAAACAGCGTTTTCAGTTGAGCATCGTGAGCGTCTTCTGCTGCTTTGCGAAAGCCCTTCTCGCCATCCTTCGACGTTTCGACCAGATCGTTCAGCACGGAAACAACGTTCGTAGCCATTCAATACCTCCAAGGGTTTCGTTAGTCATGAATCCGCCACCGGACACGTCACGCTATTACCAGCGCTCGCAATCCAGCTGCGGGGTTCGTTGATCTATCCGCATGATGCGTGCCCGGCGCACATCGCAGCGGATGGCCCTGGCAACACGTTGGCTAACACTTCCAATCTTGCCAATCCGCGTAGATTATTCCCGCCCCACTACTACGCGGAGCACCGCAAAGCCGCGCCCGGCGTGCTTTCGGCCAATGGCACGGTGGTTGCTTAATAAGCTCGCCCGCAGCATGCCGTGCAGTGCAATGACCCACTGCAAGACGTGCCGATGAATTGAAAACAATGGGCAGGCAACAACGACAGGGAGCATCCACCATGAAGATCAGGAGCACGGAATGTCTGGTCGCCGTCGCGATCATCACCTCGGCGACCGTGATGCAGATTCGCGAACATATGCAACCGCGTGAAGCGGCATCCCCGAGCGCGCAAGTCGCGTCGCCCTCGTGCGGGGCGACGCACGATGGCCCCGTGCCAGCCGCTTGCGAGCCGACGAGGAATGACCACCAAACGGACCGCACAACCCGGCGCCCACGCAGCGCTCCGCAAATCTGGGTCTGAGCGGATCTTTGCAGGACGGCTCCGGCCGTCTACGTGCCTGATGGAGTGAACACGACGCCCACAAGAAAACGGTCCGACCTGAGAGTCGGACCGTTTGGCTAAACACCCTGGCTGAGCACCGCGTCAAACCTCACGTCGGCGAGCCAGTCGAAGAGAAGCGTGAACTCAAGCCTCTTTACCTACGCGTGATTTTCCCGAAACTCGTTGAGCGGCACAGGTTTCTTCAAAGGATCGAAGTCCGCCCAACGCCCTTGCTGCCAGCGTCCGCTCGCCCGCTCGATCGCAACGCCGCCAGCTTCGCGCAGCACGCGCGCGGCGTCGAACTGGTTGTCCGGCGACACATGCACCGCGACCAGCACGCCGGAATCACGCGTTTCCTCGTGAAATGGCGATCGGTGGCCAGCCTGGCCGCCCTCGCGCGTGCGTGCCATCGCCCCGACCAGCGAGCCCACGTAAGCGCCGACGCCCGCCGCGATCAACGACACGATGACCGGCGCCGAAAACGCCGCGAAGATCGCCACTCCAACCACGGCGCCGGCTACCGCGCCGATGGTGACACCCAGGCCGGCGCCTTTGGGCGCACCTTTCGCGCCGGCGTCCGTACCGGTATCGCCGCCAATCGGATAACGCGCATGCTGTCCGCGCGGATTCACGAAAAACAGCGTGACATCTTCTTCGACGAACCCTGCATTGAAGAGCTTTTGCGCCGCATCTTCAGCGGCGGGAAACGTCGTGAAACGTGCTGCGACGATGAGTGACATGAGGCCTCCTTGCATCGTTGAATGGCGATTGCGGACTCAGCCGCCGCGGCTCGCTGCGCCATTCGGCGCGCTCGAGCGGCGACATGCGCGGGCACTATGCCGCGGTGCCGCGATCCGGTTCCATGCCTTCCACTCTGAACAGTCCACTATGCAACACTACGCCTTCTCCGTTGTTCTGGTCGAGCGCTTCCGCGCAGACCGAACGGATGCGGTGACGGCCTTTGTCGAAGGCCGACATGAGCGTTGCTTCGAGCGCGGAATCGGCGCCGAAATGGTCCTCGAGCGCTTCCGCGGTAATCGCGCACACAACCGCTTCGCCGTCCACCCGCGCCAGAAAACGCACGGTCAGATTCGCTCCGTCGAAGTCCGGCTTGTCGTCGGAAAAAGTGATCTGCATAAGGGAATCCTCATAGGCCGGCCGAGGCAGGATCGCGTTCATGACGAACCCTTCATTGCGCCGGCGAGTTGCTGCGCCATCGCGAGATGATGTTGGATGGTCGGCAACGCGTGCATTGCCGCTGCCTTGAGCTGTGAGTCGGTGCCGCTCGTGCTTTCCTGCTGGAACAGGTCGACCGCGCGCTGATGCGCTTCCACGCCAATCTGCTCGACGTACGCCTGATCGAACTCCTTGCCCTTGAGCGTCTGCAATTTGCCCACCAGCGCGGAATCCGCTGAAGGCGTCGCAGTAAAGCCCTTTTTCGACACGAGCGCCGCCATGCCATGCGAGAGTTTTGTGTGATCCGCAATCATCTGCTGGGCGAACTTCTTCACGTGCGGGTCGCTGGAGTTTTTCAGCGCGATCCTGCTGGCAGCGATTTCGGTGGCGTCGGACTTCGAGGCATCCTGAACGAATTGCTGGTCCGCAGGCGAGAGCTTCGTGCCGCTGACGGGCGCCGCACTGGCCGGCGCGTCGCTGGCTTGCGCATAGACCGCGCCGATGGACGCCGCGCTCAAACTTAGCGCGACCGTCATCGCTTGTAGGGGATACCGGAATTTCATGCATTTTCTCCCTGTTCGACGGATACCGCGAAGCGGACCCGGCGGGACGAAGCGCGCCACTCGCTCGATCGGCACGCCTGGCTCGCCACCCGCCTATGCCGCCTTGCGCGCGGACAGCTGCCCAATCAGCGCCCGGTTGAAAGCCGGCAGATCATCAGGCTTGCGGCTGCTGATCAGATTGCCGTCCTCGACCACTTCCTTGTCCACCCACGTACCGCCCGCGTTGCGAATGTCGTCCTGCAGGCTCGGCCAGCTCGTGAGCGTACGTCCCTTGATGATTCCCGCCGACACCGGCAGCCACCCGCCATGGCAGATCACCGCGATCGGTTTCTTCGCGCTGTCGGCTGCCTTGACGAAGGCCTGCGCTTGCGGCAGCACACGGATTGCATCCCCGTTCACCACGCCGCCGGGTAACACCACGGCGTCGTAGTCGTCAGCGCTTGCCTTGTCGAAAGTCAGATCGACCTCGACGGCATCACCCTTGTCCACGTGCTTGAAACCTTGAATCTTGCCGGGCTTGGCGGAAATGACGTGCACCGTCGCACCCGCTTCCGCGAGCGCTCGTTGCGGCTCGGTCAATTCGGCCTGTTCGAAACCATCTACCGCGAGTACCGCCACCTTGTAGCCATTCAGCTTGCCAGCCATGCGTGCTCTCCTTCATTCAGTGCCGGGGCCGCGTCTCGCGCGGCTTGTCCGCTTTATGAGTAGTCAATCAGCAATAGACGTGCCTGTGCGGCGGGCCGCCGCAGGCGCCTTCATGCCAATGCCTTGTCTGTTCAATCCCTGCGTTATCCAACCTTGCCTGCCGATGCCGTTAAAGACCGTGGGGATCGTCGTCGAGGCCATCATCGTCGTTGGCGAGCGGATCGATGATCCGGTCGGGTTCGATATCGCTATCCGGCACGAGCGTCGAATCACCGTCCGCCGCGGCACGCTCGCCCGTGCCGGCGCGATCCGTGTCGCTGCCGAGTTCCGAGTCGCCGGTTTCGAGTGCGTGGTTGTCCAGTTCCGAATCCACGTCGAATTCATGACGCTTCGCGCCGGCGACATCGCTGCCGCTATCGGACGAATCACTCGGACCGAGCGCACCTGTCGTGGCGGAGGTTTGTTTGACGACCTGTTGCGGCTCGTCATCAGGATTAAGTGTGCTGCTCATGGCGCTCTCCTTCGTTCGGTTAATCGGTACCCGTATCGAGTGGGCGCAAGGACCGTTCCGCTGTTTCACGAAGCAACCGCGACCCGGCACGCAAAAGCCCACGCCGCGCGTTAGGCACTGCCTTTGCTTGACGCAGTCATCGGCGCGAAACGCGCCTCCTGCTTGAAACTTCTACCTGCGACGATGGCTGCCACGACCACCCCGATTCAAAGCCGCGCTGAACGTACAGACCGCATGGACGACGAGCGCGCAAAACCACCCGCTGCTGCCGACATGCCGCCGGGCTTGCGCCATGCCGACGACGCGAAACCCGGCATCACGCGCAAGCGCGAGAACGGCGGATTCGCGTACTTCGACGTGGCGGGCAAACGCATCGACGACGAGGACGAAATCAAACGCATCAACGCGCTCGCGATTCCGCCCGCTTATGAAAATGTCTGGATCTGCCCGGACGCGCGTGGGCACATTCAGGCAACCGGCCGCGATGCGCGCGGCCGCAAGCAGTACCGCTATCACCCGCGCTGGCGTGAAACGCGCGACGCCGACAAATATGAACGTATGGCCGAGTTCGGCCGCGCGTTGCCGAAGATTCGCGCGCGAGTCGCGCGCGATCTGAATCTGCCGGGCATGCCGCGCGACAAGGTCATCGCCGCGATCGTGCAATTGCTCGACACGACGCTGATCCGGATCGGCAGTGTCGAATATGCGCGGGACAATCAGTCATACGGATTGACGACGCTGCGCAAGAAACACGTGAAGATCGAGGCCGGCCGGTTGCGTTTCAAGTTCCGGGGCAAGAGCGGCATTGAACACGACGTGACGGTCAACAATCCACGTATCAAGCGCATCGTGCGGCGTTGCGCTGAATTGCCGGGCCACGACCTGTTTCAGTATCTCGACGACGATGGCGCCCGCCGCACCGTCGGCTCCGCCGACATCAACGATTACTTACGCCGTGCGAGCGGCGCGGACTTCACCGCCAAGGACTACCGCACGTGGGCCGGCAGCGTCTACGCGTTAGCCGCGCTGCGGCGGCTCATCTGCAGCAGCGCGGCGGAAGCGCGCCGGCACGTCGTGGCGACCGTCAAGGACGTGGCCACGCTACTGCGCAATACGCCGGCCGTGTGCAAGCGCTGCTACATCCACCCCGCGGTGATCAGCGCATTCGAAGCAGACGAATTGCAAAATCTCGCGCCGGGTCAAACGCGGCGTGGGCTGAAAGTCGACGAGGTGGCGTTTGCCGCGCTCCTCGCGCACGCCGAAAAACGAGCGGCGAAGCTCGCGCGCCAGGCGGGCGCGAAAGGTCGCAGGGCGCGGGAGTCGGTGGTGACGGAGAGCATCGACACGTCGCTCACGAGTTTGCTGAAAAAATCGCGAAAGGTGCGCAAGGCAGCGGCAGCGAAGACCGATGCGAAGGCCGGCGTGCAAGCGGCCTGAAGAGCAAGTGCGACGAAGTCTGGCGGCATCGCCGCCTTCGAATGCGCATCCGTGCGCGCGCTTCGCCAATCCGGACGAAATAATTTCAAACAAGTCAGCACGCTTTACGCGGTGTTCGAAACGCTCGCAGATGGTTTGCGCAATGCAGACACGCTCTCGAACACAACACGTCTCTGCTGCGCCGCATGTGCCTCTCTCGAAGATCGAAGGAACGCCCGTTGCTCAAGCTTCAACATACCCACCTTGTAGAGGAGTCACATCATGATCAACCAGACACAAACGCAAGCAGGGCTGCGTCAGGGCGAAGGCGCCCGAATCGTCGGCAAAGGCAGCGCGACTGCGGACGGTCCCGGGCCGGACGTAATGGCCGCCGCCACGCTCGATGGCAATAAGGTGCTCAGCAGCGACGGCGAGGATATCGGCAAAATCAAGGACATCATGCTCGACGTCAATTCGGGGCGCGTCGCGTATGCGGTGCTTTCGAGTGGCGGCTTTCTCGGCATTGGCGACAAGCTGCTCGCCATTCCATGGCATGCATTGACGCTGGATACCGAGCAAAAATGCTTCGTGCTGAACATGACCGCCGAACGCGTGAAAAACGCACCTGGCTTCGACAAGGACCACTGGCCGGCGATGGCGGATCAGACATGGGCCACGTCCGTGCATCAGTACTACGGCAGTGAACCCTACTGGGGCCGCGACCGTTACGATCGCCGCGACGACTACGGTGTCGACGACATTCCGCCCGCGTCGTCCGATGCGCCGGAAGCAGGCGGCCTGAAGTTGTAAAGCACGCTCACGGCGGCGCATGCGTCTATCCAGTCGCGGCGCCCGCGCCGATGCGCCGGCATGCCGCCTTTGCGGCAGCCGGCGCATTTCACTTTGAGCGGGCCGTTGCGAGCCACCAAAGCCGCGCAGAAGCGCGCGCACATGCCGATAAGGAGCCTCTGCCATGGTCACCCGAAAAACCACGAGCAAATCGAAACGCCCCGTCGCGCGCGGCAAGTCAGGACGGCCACCACGCCAGCGGCACGCCCAGGCCCACGCTGCGCATCGCGCGAAAAGCCCCCAGAAGTGGTCGCATCATGTGATGGAAACCAGTGACGCAATGGACATCCAGCACGACATTTTCAAAACCGGCAGCGCGGAGTCGATCGCGCAATCGCTCAAGCAGTCGTCCACGCGAAGCCGGCGCCGCAAGGGCACACCGTTCCAGTCGGCCATGTCGATGCTGAACTTCTATATCAATCGCGCGGGCAGGAACCTGCCGAAAGCGCGCCGTGATACCTTGCAACAGGCCAAGCGCAAGCTGCGCGAAGCATTCGGACGCGCGCCATGAAAAAGACGCGTCGGCGCGCGTTTCTTCATAAACCGGTCAAGCATGCAGCACCTGCATGCGAGCCCTCACCGGATGCTCATGCACGAAACTTTGTGGTTTCTGATCGTTGGCGGCGTGCTCGTTTTCATGGGTCTCGCGGCAACGACACTCCGGCGGCTGCCCATCAGCGCCGCCATGTTTTACCTCGCGATCGGCTACGTCCTCGGGCCGCCCGGTATCGGGCTATTGCGTCTGGACATGATCGCGGACGCGCATCTGCTGCGCATTTTCACTGAAGTCGCGCTACTGGTCTCCCTGTTTGCCATTGGCCTGCGCTTGCGTCTAGGCATGCTGGAAAAGCTCTGGACCGTGCCGCTGCGGCTCGGCTTCCTTGCCATGCTGGCGACCATTCCGCTGCTGACGCTCTTCGGCGTGTACGTGCTGCATCTGGGTTGGGGGCCGGCCTTGCTGCTCGCGGCGATACTCGCGCCAACCGACCCGGTGCTCGCCCACGATGTGCAAGTGCACAATCCAGGCGACCTCGATTTGCTGCGCTTCGCGCTCTCGGGCGAAGGCGGTCTGAACGACGGCATCGCACTGCCCTTCGCGCTGCTCGGTCTGGCGCTGTGCGCCGCGCCCTCCGCTGAAGCGGGTGACCTGCTGAACCTGAAGCTCGCGGGCAGCGTTGTGTGGGGCGTGGCGGGGGCGCTCGCCATTGGCGGCGTGCTCGGCTGGGCCACGACGCACGCGGTGGCGTGGCTGCGCACGCGCCACGCGCAAGCGCTCGGGCTCGAAGGTTTCTTCGCGCTCGGCCTGATCGAACTGTGTTTCGGCGTCGCGCAACTCGCGCAAACCTATGGTTTTCTGGCCGTGTTCGCGGCCGGCGTCGCGATGCGCCGCGTCGAACACCGCGCGAGCGGCGGCATGTCGGCTCGCAAGGCAATCGGCACCGTCGATTCCGAAGACGTCGAAGCGACCGCGGCGAATCCAAGCAAAGCGCATGCGTTCATGACGGAGTCGGTGCTCGGTTTCACGATCGAACTCGAGCGCATCGCCGAAGTCGCCGTCATGGCAATGGTCGGCAACGTACTCGCCACGATGACCGCACCGCTCTTCACCTGGCAAACCGTGTCGCTCACCGTTGCGCTATTCGTGCTGGTGCGGCCGGTGTCGGTGGAATTGTCTCTGCTGGGCTCGAGTGCAACGCCGACCCAACGGCGGCTGATGAGCTGGTTCGGCATACGCGGCATCGGCTCGTTTTACTACCTCGCGTACGCGCTTGAAAACGGCAGCGCGGCCAACGTCGCGCCGCTCGTGCCGCTCACGCTCGCCGTGATCGCGGCATCTGTCGTCGTCCATGGCGTCTCGGCGACACCGTTGATGAACTGGTATCACCGGCTGCGCAGTCGTGAAGGCTAGCCACGATCATTGAACTGCGTGAATTCCCGATGCTTTCCATTGGCATGCGCGGGCGCGCCTGTCTTCACGCGAAGCTAAATTGAATCGCTAGAATACGGGACCTTCATGCCGCAACAAGGCCTCTTACCTTCAATGACCTCACGCGACGATTCAGAACGTACGGCACGGGCGAGCGCCGCCAACTCGCTGTTTGCATTTCTCAAGGCATTACCGCCCCGCGAGCGTTTAATGGAAGGCAGCTTCATGGCCGTGCAGGCCGTCGCGGGTGCGAGCCTCGCGTTCGCCATCGGCCGCGCGCTGCATACCGAGCAGGCCTTCTGGGCGTGCATCACGGCGATTGCGGTCAGCCAGCATAGCTATATCGACACCCGCAACCTGTCGCGCGATCAATTCATCGGCGCGATGGTCGGCGGCTTGTGCGGACTCGTGGGCGCGACGCTCGGCGCCGGTTATTTCGCGGCCTACGCGGCCACGGTCGGCGTGGCGATCATCATGTGCTGGATCCTGAACGTGGGTAGCGCGGCGCGTCTGGGCGGCATTACCGCAACGATCATGCTGCTGGTGCCGGGCATCGGCCCGGCGTGGGACAAAGCCTTGATGCGCCTCGGCGAGGTGACGCTCGGCACGGTCTGCGCATTACTGGTGGCGTTTCTCATGACGTGGATCGAGCAGCGCTGGTTCGGCAAACCGAACAAGGCCTAGCTAGCCCGGCGTCACATCGTTGTCGTGCGGAGCACGCCGGTAACGTCCGGGCGTCACCCCCACGCTTTGCTGAAACGCCTTGCCGAAGGCTGCCTCCGACTGATAGCCCACCGCCTCGCCGATCTCGGCCGCGCTACGCTGCGTGCGTCGCAGCAGATCGCACGCAATGGTCATACGGATCTGCGTGAGAAAGTCCATCACGGTCATGCCCGCGCGCTCATTGAAGTGGCGTGCGTAAGTCGCGCGCGACATGGCCGCGAGTTCGCCGAGTTCGGCAATGGTCCACGCCCGCTCGGGAGCGCCCAGCATGCCCTGCACAGAAGCACCGAGACGCGCGTCGGCGAGCAGCGCGAGCAAGCCTGAGGCCGACGCGTTGCGCTCGCCGTGCGCGCGCAACGCCATCGCGAAGAGCGCCTGGCTCAATGCGGTGACGATCGCAAGGGCGCCCGCCTCGCGTCGTTCGGCCTCGGTGCGCATCAGCGCAATCAGCGTTTGCAGCGAGCCCAGCGTTTGCATGCCGCCTAGCGAGACGTGAAACGGATCGGGCAATGCGTTCAGCAACAACGCCGACGACCCCGGCGCGTAAACGAAGCGGCCACACAGCAGATCGATGTCGGCAGGCACCTGCGCGTCATTGCTGCCATCGTTGCGGCCGTCGTTGCGCCGCACGGGCAACATGCCGTCATGGCCGAGCGTCAATGGCGCGGTGGCCGCCAGCCGCTTCACGTCGCGCACACGATGCGCCGCGCCACGCGGAAACAGCATGAAGTCGCCCGCGCTCAGCGCGTGCTGCACGCCGTCGGCGGTTTCGACAATACACGCGCCGTCCAGCACGAGGTGAAACGGCGCAATGCCCGCTTCCATCGGATCGTGATCAATGTCGAAGGCGCCCAAGAGCTGGCAACGCAGATCGAGACTGGCTTGGGGCCGCGCCAGGTCGATCAGTCGGCTAAGCGTATCCATGAGACGATCGCGCTAAAAGTTGAGCGAATCGAGTATTCAGGATATCGCGGCGCAGCGCAATACTTGTCTCACGACGCCGGCACCCGCCGACGCGCAGCAGACAAGGAGCATTGCCATGTTGAACTGGATCGAATACCGCAAAGAACTGTTCGGCCGCATCGGCGAAATCGCCAAACTGTCGCCGGATACCGTCAGGGCGTATCAGGCGATGTCGAGCGCCGGCCAGAAGAAAGACCTCCTCGGCGCCAAGACGCGCGAACTGATTTCGCTCGCCGTGGCGGTGAGCCTGCGCTGTGACGGTTGTATCACCGTGCACACCGCCGAAGCGCTCAAGCTTGGCGCGACGCGCGACGAAATCGCCGAAGCGCTGGGCGTCGCGGTCGCCATCAATGCGGGCGCCGCGATGGTGTATTCGGCTCGCACGATGGACGCCGCCGCGGCCTATGCGGCGCAAGCAGCGGACGCGGCCTGAGCCGATGCGAGGAGCAGGCGGCGCTCGGCGACTGGGCCGCCACACGAACTGAGCGGCCGCGCGCGGACCACCTGATTTGTCTCGCAACATACGACCCACGCGCGGCCCGCTCCACTTCGGTCCACTGCTACTCCGGATGCCGCGCCTCTTCCAACTGCTTGCGGCGCGGCTCGCCCTGACGTTCCAGCATCCAGCCCGGATATTCTGCGGGCAGCGAGCTAACCTGATCGAGCCTGGCGAGTTCGTCCGCCGTGAGCGAAACGCCGGTCGCCGCAATGTTATCGTCGAGTTGCTCGACCTTTTTCGCGCCGACGATCACCGATGTCACCACGCGCTGATGCAGCAGCCACGCGAGCGCGATCTGCGCGACCGACACCTGCTTCGTCCCGGCGATCTCACGCATCACGTCGATACAGTCGTAGGCGCGCTCGCGGTTGACCGGCGGAAAATCGAAGGTCGTGCGACGGCTACCCGCTTCGCCCTGCTGCTCGCGTCCGTATTTGCCGCTCAGCAAGCCGCCCGCGAGCGGACTCCACACCATCAGCCCGAGGCCCTCGCTGCGCAACATCGGCACGAGTTCACGTTCGAGATCGCGGCCCGCGAGCGTGTAATACGCCTGCAGCGTCTCGAAGCGCGCAAGCCCAAGTCGCTCCGAGATGCCAAGCGCTTTCACGATCTGCCACGCGGCCCAGTTCGATACGCCGACATAGCGCACGTGGCCATGCTGCACCAGCGTGTCGAGCGCGCGCACGGTTTCTTCGATCGGCGTGGCCGGGTCGAAGCCGTGGATCTGATACAGGTCGACGTGATCGAGCTGCAAACGCTTCAAGCTCGCCTTCACGCCGTCGATGATGTGGTAGCGCGACGCGCCGCGCGCGTTCGGGAACTCGCCCGTCTGACCGAACACCTTGGTGGCCACCACCACTTTGTCGCGCGGCACCTTGAGGTTCTTTAGCGCCTGGCCCGTGATCTGTTCGGACAGACCTTCTGCGTAGACGTCGGCTGTGTCGATGAAGTTGATGCCCGCATCGAGCGCCCGGCCAACCAGCCGCTCCGCGTCGCCCTGCTGCAGATCGCCGATCTGCTTCCACATGCCCTCGCCACCGCCGAAGGTCATCGTGCCCAGACATAGCTCTGAAACAAACACACCGGTACGGCCTAACTGTTTGTATCGCATCGTTGAGACTCCATCATGGATTGGTGGATCGGTGAGGCGTAGAGAGTACTGCAATTAGCAAAATCCGGCAGAGCGTGAAAACGCGTGCGAAGGCAGTCGAAAGCGGGCATGCATTTGTTTCAAACTCCTTACGATCTGAATGACTGTGCTCCGGGCGTGCCGCTTTACCCGGACGGCAAAAATTGCCGCCGTACCAGCGCTTTAGCGGCAACCTGCGTGGCCGGCAAACAGGGTTGGGCAAAACTCGCGCAAACCTGCCAGACTGGCTGCTGATCCACACACGCGGCGCGCTCCCGCCGCCCTCTGGATATGGCACGCCTCGCCCCCATCTATGCCAGCATGACCTCGGCCACCACCACCTCTGCCGCTGCCCTGGATGCGGCTCCCGGCACCGCATCGGGTTCCATCGCGACGCCCGCCGTGGAGCGTTCGACGGCCGATGCGCTGGCCGATTTCCATCCCGCGGTCGCGAGCTGGTTCCTCAAGCGCTTTCCCGCCCCGACCGAAGCCCAGGCCGCTGCGTGGCCGCAGATTCGCCGTGGCCGCTCAACGCTGGTGGCCGCGCCGACCGGTTCGGGCAAGACTCTCACCGCCTTCCTGTCCGCGCTCGACGATCTTGTCCAGCAGGGGCTCGCCAACGGCGGCGTACTTCCCGACGAAACGCTGGTGGTGTACGTTTCGCCGCTCAAGGCGCTATCCAACGACATCCGCCTCAATCTGCAATTGCCGTTGCAAGGCATCGCCGCGGAACTCGAAGCGCGCGGACTGCCGGCGCTGGACATTCGTACCGCCGTGCGCACCGGCGACACCACGCAGCAGGAACGCAACGCGTTGAAAAAACGCGCGCCGCATATCCTCGTCACCACGCCTGAATCGCTTTACGTGCTGCTCGGTTCGGATTCGGGACGCCGCATGCTCGCAACCGTGCGCACGGTGATCGTCGATGAAATTCACGCGCTTGCCGGCGGCAAGCGCGGCAGCCATCTTTCGCTCAGCCTGGAGCGCCTCGACGCGCTGTGCAGGCGGCGATTGCCCCGCATCGGGCTGTCAGCGACGCAAAAGCCGGTAAGCGCGGTCGCGCGCTTTCTGGTGGGCGGCGGGAATATCGACAGCGGCATTCCCGCCGATTGCGCGATCGTCGACGTGGGTCATGTCCGGGCGCGCGACCTCGCGCTCGAGATCCCGCCGGTGCCGCTCGAAGCGGTGATGCCCAACGAAGTGTGGGAGCGCGTCTACGACCGTCTCGCCGAACTGGTGGCGATGCACCGCACCACGCTGATCTTCGTCAACACGCGGCGCATGGCCGAGCGCGCCGCGCGTCATCTGACCGAGCGGCTCGGCAAGGACGTGGTCGCCGCGCACCACGGCAGCCTTGCCAAGGAACATCGGTTCGACGCCGAACAGCGCCTGAAACGCGGCGAACTGCGCGTGCTGATCGCCACCGCTTCGCTGGAGCTCGGCATCGATATCGGCGATGTCGATCTGGTCTGCCAGATGGGTTCGCCGCGCGCGATCGCACCGTTCCTGCAACGCGTCGGACGCTCGGGTCATCATGTCGGCGGGATGCCCAAAGGCCGGCTTTTTCCGGCGTCGCGCGACGATCTGATCGAATGCGCCGCGCTGCTCGATTGCGTGCGGCGCGGCGAACTCGACGCGCTCCGTATTCCGCGCGCGCCGCTCGACGTGCTCGCCCAGCAGATCGTCGCGGAAGTGTCGAGCGCCGAATGGAACGAAGACGCGCTGTTCGACATGATGCGGCGCGCCGCACCGTACGCGGATCTGACGCGTGAACAGTACGACGCCGTGCTGCGCATGCTCGTGGAAGGCTATACGAGCCGCAATGGTCCGCGCGGCGCGTACATCCATCGCGACGTGGTGAGCGGCACGCTGCGCGGCCGGCGCGGCGGCAAGCTCGTCGCCGTCACTTCGGGCGGCACGATTCCCGAGAATGCCGACTATGCCGTGGTGCTCGAACCGCAGGCGATCAATATCGGCACCGTGAACGAGGATTTCGCCGTCGAAAGCCTGGCCGGCGACGTGTTTCAGCTCGGCAACGCGTCATACCGGATTCTGCGGATCGAAAGCGGGCGCGTGCGGGTCGAGGACGCGCAGGGACAGCCGCCGAATATTCCTTTCTGGCTCGGCGAAGCGCCGGGGCGCAGCGACGAACTGTCGTTCGGCGTCGCGCGTTTGCGCGAGCAGATCGGGCGTCTTCTCGAAGGGGAGGATCCGGTGATGCCGGCCCTCGCCGCGAATGAGGGCATGGCCGAGGTTGAAGCCGAAGCCGAGGTTGAAGCCGAAGCCGAGGTTGTAGCCGAAGCCGAAGCCGAAGCCGAGGTCGAAGCCGAGGTCGAAGCCGAAGCCGAAGTCGAAGCCGCAACGCTACCCGCCCGCCTCGACCACGCGACCGACTGGCTCATCCACAACCTCGGTCTCGACGAACCCGCCGCACGCCAGATCGTCGACTATCTCGCCCGCGCGCGCGCCGCGCTCTGCGTGCTGCCCACGCAGAACACGCTGGTCATGGAGCGTTTTTTCGACGAATCCGGCGGCACCCAACTCGTGATCCACGCACCGTTCGGCAGCCGCGTGAACCGCGCGTGGGGTCTCGCGCTGCGCAAGCGGTTTTGCCGGACCTTCAACTTCGAACTGCAAGCCGCCGCCACCGAAGACGCGATCGTCCTCTCGCTGACCGGCAGTCATTCCTTCGTGCTCGACGACGTGTGGCGCTATCTGCATTCGAACAGCGCGGAGCATCTGCTGATTCAGGCGCTGCTCGACGCGCCGCTGTTCGGCGTGCGCTGGCGCTGGAACGCGACCACCGCGCTCGGCTTGCCGCGTTACACCGGCGGGCGCAAAACCGCGCCGCAATTGCAACGCATGCGCAGCGAAGATTTACTGGCGAACGTGTTCCCCGAGCAGGCCGCGTGTCTGGAGAACGTAGTGGGTGAACGCGAACTGCCGAGTCATCCGTTAGTGGACCAAACCGTCGACGACTGTCTGCACGAAGCAATGGACAGCGAACGCTGGCTCGCGCTGCTGCGCCGTATCGAACAGGGCGACATGCGACTGGTTGCGCGCGACTTGCCAGCGCCCTCGCCGCTCGCGGCCGAAATCCTCAATGCAAAGCCCTACGCGTACCTCGACGACGCACCCATCGAGGAACGCCGCACGCAAGCCGTGCTGAGCCGCCGCTGGAGGGACCCGTCGAGTGCCGACGATCTCGGCGCGCTGGATGCGGGCGCTATCGAAAGCGTGCGCGACGAAGCATGGCCGCAGGCACGCAATGCCGACGAGATGCATGAGGCGTTGACGGGCCTCGCCTGCATCACCGAGGCCGAAGCGCGTCGTCACGATGGCTGGCCGGCGTGGCTCGCGGCGCTGGCCGAATCCGGCCGCGCCACCCGGTTGCGGATAGCCGACGGCGACGCTGTGTGGCTGCCGGTCGAGCGCCTCACCTGTTTCGAGTCGCTCTATCCGGGCGCCAGCTTTGCGCCCCTGCTCGCCGCGCCGAAAGGCTATAGCGAGAGCTGGAGCGCCGAGGACGCCCTGCTCGACGTGCTCCGCGCGCGTCTGACGGGCTTCGGGCCGCTGCCGGTCAGCGCGATTGCCGGGGCGCTGCACTTGCCGGCGGCATCGGTCGAGCAGAGCCTGATGCGCCTCGAAGCCGAAGGCTACGTGATGCGCGGGCGCTTCACGCCGCAAGCGGGCGAAGAAGAATGGTGCGAACGTCACCTCCTTGCGCGCATACACCGTTACACGGTGAAGCGCCTGCGCCGTGAAATCGAGCCGGTGGAACGGCACGACTTCATGCGCTTTCTGTTCGAGTGGCAACACTTGACGCCGGACACGCGCAGCGAAGGACGCGACGCCCTCGCGGCTGTGCTCGACCAACTCGAAGGCTTCCAGGCGGCGGCGGGCGCCTGGGAGGAAGACATTCTGCCCGCACGCGTGAAGGCGTATGCGAATACTTCGCTCGACGAACTATGCCGCGCCGGCAAGATAGTCTGGACCCGACTGACGGAGCGCGCACGCGGCGCCGCCGGGCCGGTCCGCAGCACGCCCATCGTGTTGCTGCCACGCGTGCAAGTGCGCGTGTGGAGCGCGTTGCTCGATCCGTCGAAGCAACCGGAGTTATCGGCCCGCGCGCAAAGCGTGTACGACGCGCTCGTGCAACACGGCGCGATGTTCTTCGACGAACTGCTGGCGGAGGTTCGCGTATTGCGTATGGAACTGGAGAGCGCACTGGGCGAACTGGTGGCCGCGGGTCTCGTGAATTCAGACAGTTTCGCGGGCCTGCGTGCACTGCTCAAGCCGGTGGCCAAACGCAATGCGTTTTCCAGCAACCGGCGCGCGCGCTCGAGCGCGCTGATCGGCGGTATGGACGACGCGGGCCGCTGGGCACTCGTTACCCGTCCCACCGCTGCTGTGGCGTCCGCGACCGCGCCGGAGCAGCGTCGCCGGCAATTGCCGCCGGAAGTCCTGGAGCATGTCGCAATGACGCTATTGCGACGTTACGGCGTGGTGTTCTGGCGACTGCTCGAACGCGAGGCGGATTGGCTGCCGCCATGGCGAGATCTTTTGCGCGTGTTCCAGCGGCTCGAAGCGCGTGGTGTGATTCGCGGCGGGCGTTTTGTGAATGGGCTCGCGGGCGAACAATTTGCCCTGCCTGAAGCGATTCCGGTACTGCGAGAAGTGCGACGGCATGCGAACGATAGTGCTTTTGTGTGCGTCGCAGGCACGGACCCCTTGAATCTCGCGGGCACTTTGCTTGTTGGCGAACGCGTCCCCGCGGTAGCGGGCAACCGGATTCTGTATCGCGACGGTGTCGTGGTAGCCACGCTGGTGGCAGGGGCTTTCTGGTTCGATCCCTTGCTGGAAACGGTTCCCTCCGAGAGGGAACAGGCTCGTGCATGGCTCGCGCGGCGTTTTTGACCGCTGGGCGCGCGTATCGGCGGTCACAATTTCACGACTAATTCAGCGTAAATCAACCCTAAAGACAGCAGGTTTACCAACCGTTAATCTTTCTAAGCCCGAACGCCAGCCGCTTCGCTACAATGGGGACAGTCTTAAGTATGATGAAGACTGTTTGCCGACTCCGCCTTCAAGACGGCCAACGGCACACACCGCCCGGGGATCTCATGAACGACGACCAACACGACCAGGTGCTTTTTGCCCAGTTCGGCACAAGCAGCCCATGCTGGCGTCTGTCGAACGACAGCAACGCGCTCGAACTCACGCCCGTCACCGGAGATGTGCCTGCCAATGTCGCCATTCCTCTGAATCCTCAGCAGGCCTCGCAAATCCGTTGCCTGACCGGCGTGACCTCGCATCTCGTCCTCGACGTTCGGCTGTTCGGCGAGCCGTTGCGCCTGCATCTGGTCGGCAAGAAGCTCACCAGTAACTCCTGGGCCGGCACCGCCTCCGCTTATGACGACACCGAGTCCGTCGCGCGCGATCTGGTCCACGGCCTCTCGTTCGCCGAGCAGGTCGTGTCCGAAGTGAATTCGGTCGTCGTGATCGTCGACCGGCACGGCCGGATACAACGCTTCAACCGGCTCGCGGAGGAGCTCACGGGCGTCAAGGAGGAAAACATCATTGGCCGCAACGTGTGGGCGCTGTTCATGTCCACCGAAGACGGCGCGGCCTCCAGTCAGAACATTGCGGGCTTCTTCAATCGCGGCGTGTCGTACGAAGTCGAGCGGCGCGTCAAAACGGTGCATGGCGAACGGCTCTTCCTGTTCCGCAACAAGTTCGTTCACAGCGGCAGCGGCGTCGAAGAACAATTCCTGATCTGCTCGGGCACCGACATCACCGAGGAACGGCTCGCGCAGGAACGCCTCACCGAACTGGCGAATACCGACTCGCTCACCGGCCTCGCGAACCGCAACGCGATCCAGGACAAAATCCGCACCGCCATTGAAGACGCCGCGCCGGGCGAAGAAGTCGGCGTGCTGTTTCTCGACCTCGACAACTTCAAGAAGGTCAACGATCACTACGGCCACGTGTTCGGCGACCGTCTGATTCGCGACGTATCGACCGCCATCGGCCTCTGCCTGAACGAAGGCGATACGCTTGCGCGCCTGGGTGGCGACGAATTCATCGTGCTCGCGGCCAAGGGCAAGGCGCGCGAACTCGAAGCCACCGCGCAGCGCGTGCTCGAACGCATGCGCACGCCGTTCAGCCTCGGGCTCGTGGAGGTCTACACGGGCTGCTCGATCGGCATCGCGTTGTATCCGGAACACGGCGACAGCCTCGAATCGCTGATCCGTTCCGCCGACACCGCCATGTACGTCGCCAAAGACGAAGGCAAACGCACGCACCGCGTGTTCTCACCGGAAATGAACCGCAAGGTCGCCGAGTATATGTGGCTCGACACCAACTTGCGGCGCGGTCTCGAAGAGGGCCAACTGACTCTGCATTACCAGCCGAAACTGTCGCTCACCACCGGCGTGGTCCAGGGCGCCGAAGCGCTGGTGCGCTGGAATTCTCCCGAGCGTGGGCAGATCATGCCGGCCGAGTTCATCCGTTATGCGGAAGAGTCCGGCTTGATCGGCGTGCTCGGCCGCTGGGTCATGGAAACGGCCGCGAAACAGGCCGCCAAATGGAAAGCCGACGGCTACAACCTGCGTATCGCGATCAACGTGTCGGCGCGGCAACTCGTCGATACGGCGGTGGTCCGCCATTTCACGGAGGCGCTGCAGAACGCGAATCTCGACCCCTGCCTGATCGATCTCGAACTGACCGAAAGCTGCCTGATCGAAGACGAAACGGCTGCGATCGACCTGATCAAGCAGTTCCGCCAACTCGGCGCGCAGGTTCATCTGGACGATTTCGGCACGGGCTATTCGTCGCTGTCGCAGCTCGGCCGTATTCCGCTCGACGTCATCAAGCTCGACCGCAGCTTCGTGCGTTCGATCAACGCCGACACCAAGGCGCAAGCGCTGGTGCGCTCCATGGTGGTCGTCGCGCAGGAGCTGAATTTCAAGGTGGTCGCCGAAGGGATCGAGACCGAGTCGGAAGAATTGTTCATGAAGGGCTTGGGCGTCGACTACGTGCAGGGCTTCCTGTACGGCCAGGCCATGCCGGCGCCTGAATTCGAACGCTGGTTGCAGGATAGACAGAAGCTCAGACTGATCGCCTGAGCCTCCGTGCGCCCCATGGGAACTTCCCTGGGGGAGCCGCCCCCCTGCGGCTTATCGTGTTTGGCCCCAGGCTCTTTCAGGCGAAATTGGCCGTACTGACCGCCGTCTGGCGCAGGTTCGAGGTCCGCCGGTTCTGCAGCATCACCAGCCGTTCCATGAAGGCCAGATCCTTCTCTTCGATCGTGAAGGCCGCTTCCACCCAATCCTCCGTGATTTCCATCAATTCGGCGCGCGAGAGTTGCAGCACGCGCTGGCGAGCCCGCAGCATTGCCCGGATGCCGTTCATTTTGGGCTTGAGCGTGTCGATGAAGGTACGGGTCGCCATATAGGCTTCGCCCGGCTCGAACAGTTGATCGACCAGACCTTTGCCGTAATGCCATTCTGCCGTATGCGATTCTCCGACGCCGATCAGTTCCTCCGCGAGCCGCATGCCGACTTTGCGCGCCACCAGTGAGTAGCCGCCCATGCCCGGGAACAGATTGAACGCGATCTCCGGGAAGCCCATGCGCGCGTCGGTCTGCGCGAGCAGGAAATGATGCGCGAGCGCGGCCTCGAAGCCCCCACCGAGTGCCGTGCCCTCCACCATCGCAATCGAAATCGCGCCCGTGTCGAACCCCCGCGACGCCGCATGCACGCAATCGACACACGCCCGCGCATACGCCATCAGTGCCTGACGCTTGCCGGTGCGGATCGCGTCCGCGAAGAAGTCCAGATCGCCGCCGACGTTGTACATGGTCGGAATCAACGAGCCGGTGACCCAGAAGTCGATCGGCAATCCCGAGTCCCGTGCCGCCTGCGCGAGTTCCAGAATGTCATGCACCAGGTCGAGATTGAAACAGGGACGCGGCTGCGCCCGCAACATCATCCACATGATGTTGCGGCCTTCTTCGTAGTAAGCGGAAATTTGCGAAAGATTGCCGGCCTCGAGGAACGGACGGCAGGCGTGGTGGTTATGGAGATTCATTTTGAACGGTCCTTTTAAGGTTAAACACTGGTATTGCAATGCGAGCCTAAAGCAGACCGGAATCGGATGGGAGCGGGGTAACCAACAGATGAATGCAAGCCGCGAGCAAAGCCCCGCCAGACGGTGCTCTGCGGGAGGGTGAGGGTTGGGTGGCGGGTTCCGTGAACGCAAACGCTTGCGCACCGATGATGGGCGAAAATGACCCACAAATAGGCGCACGCCGGCTGTCAATTTACCTACAGTCAGGGATTGAATTTCTTGCCGGAGCGGAAAGAAAAAGAAATAGTCTTCGATTAGAAAATGCAATCGAAAATATGACTGGCGAATGCGTGTTTTTTTGGTTTGTGCGCTAACAGACTGAGTATCTGTTTCGCATATTTAAACGCATGCGGCCGCGAGCCCCGCGCAATCCACGAAGTATCTATCGTGGATGCGCGGACCGGCGGCCGTCTTCTTGCGCTCACATCCGGTTGATGATGGCGCGGGTCTTACCCAGGCGCGATGCCTGGCAATGCTCAAGGCGCGGCTGCAATGACCTCGGCGACCGCGGCCGTGAGCTTCTTGCCATAAGGCACGTGCAGGAATTCATTCGGTCCGTGCGCGTTCGACTTTGGTCCGAGCACGCCGCACACCATGAACTGCGACTTCGGGAAGCCCGCCTTCAGCACGTTCATGAGCGGAATGGTGCCGCCCTGCCCCATGTAGGCGACATCGGCGCCGTAGTGCTGGCGCGACGCGTCGTTGAGCGCCGTGGCAAGCCACGGGGCGAGATCGGGTGCGCTCCAGCCGCTCGCCGCGCCTGCGTCCGGCTTGAAGGTCACCTTGGCGTTGTAGGGCGGATCGAGTTCGAGCAGCGCCTTCAGTTCGGCGACCGCCTTCTCTGCCTCGATCAGCGGCGGCAGGCGCAACGACAGCTTGAATGCCGTGCGCGGACGCAGCACGTTGCCGGCATCGGCAAGCGCGGGCAGGCCCGCCGCGCCGGTCACGGATAGCGACGGACGCCATGTCGAATTGAGCAAGGCCTCTTGCGGATTGGTTGTGGTGGGGAGCACCTGACGGCCGTCCTGACCGCACGCCCACGGCAGCTTCTTCCAGACGTCGTCGCCGAGAATCTGCGCGGTGGCTTCCGCCTCACGCAGACGGTCCGCCGGAATCTCGACATGAAAGCCCTTCGGCAGCAGCGTGCCGTTAGCGGAGTCTTCCAGACGGTCGAACAGTTGCCGCATGATGCGGAAGCTCGACGGCGCGATCCCGCCATAACCGCCCGAGTGAATCCCTTCGTCGAGCACCTGTACTTCGAGATCGCCGGCAACCAGTCCGCGCAACGACGTGGTGAGCCACAGCTGATCGTAATTGCCCGCGCCCGAATCCAGACACACCACGAGCCCGACCTTGCCGAGCCGCTCGCGCAACGCGTCCACATACGGCAACAGATCGTAGCTACCGGACTCCTCGCAGGTTTCAATGAGACCGACGCAGCGCGGACGCTCGACGCCTTGCGCGTCCAGCGCCGCGAGCGCGGTGATGCTTGCGTAGATCGCATAGCCGTCGTCGGCGCCGCCGCGGCCGTAGAGCTTGTCGTTCTCGAGTTTGGGTGTCCACGGTCCGAGGTCGTTGCGCCAGCCGTCGAACTCGGGCTGCTTGTCGAGGTGGCCATACAGCACGATGGTTTCTTCACTGCCGGAACGGGTGGCCGGCGTTTCGAAGAAAATCACCGGCGTGCGGCCGGCCAAGCGGATCACTTCGAGCTTCAGGCCGCGCACGGCCTGCTGTTCGGCCCATTGCGCGGCGTCGGTGATCACGCGCTCCAGATAGCCGTGCTTGACCCAGTCGGGATCGAACGCCGGACTCTTGGCCGGCACCGCGATGTAGTCCGTCAATGCGGGCACGATCTCGTCGTTCCACTTGCGGTCCACGAATTCACGTAGCGTGTCCGGGTTGATGCGTTGAGTTTGTTGGGTCGTGTCGTCGGAGATCATGATGGCGGTCCGTGGCAGGTCTGTTCAGTCGAAACGATCATGATAGTCCTGATGCGGGATCGGCTGAACCCCTCGCCGCGCATCGCGCCCGGTGCATGGCTACAGGCGTCGCTCACGCCGGCTCTTTTACGCGTGAAGCAAGGCGATTGTCGCGGCCTTACGCGAACCATGCAATCGCGCGACAATCGGGCATACGTCGCATGTGGGGAGGCTGTCCATGAGTGGCAATCTCGTCGTCCAGACCATCGCCGCGGTGCTGGCGTTGGCGCTCTACTTTTTGCCTGCCGTGCTGGCGGACCGGCGCAAGCGCCACGACGTGCTGACGCTGGCGCTCTTCAATGCGTGCCTCGGCTGGACTGTGTTCGGCTGGCTGCTTGCGCTGTATTGGTCATTGCAACCGAACCCGCCGAAGAACATCGCAGGCGAAGTGGTGGAGACGCGCAAACTCGTGAGGATGCGAGCTTTTTCGTCCGCGCTGCTGGTGCGCGTGCAACGGCGCAGCATGCGGGACCGCTCTGAGAACTAGATCAGGCGAGGCTGGGCAAGGTGGGAAAGGTCGGCCGAAGCTTCGGCCGACCCGGTCGCGTGATTGGACAACGCGTCAGGCGGCGCATCAGACAGCGCGTCAGGCGGCGCGGCCCACGCGGCTCCACAGAACGGAGCCGGCGGGAATGGAGCGCGGCTCTGCACGCACGCTCGCGGGTGCAAACATCTCCCGGCGCAGTTCGCCGTGTTCGTCGAACCACTCGCAGATCAGCCAGTTGCCCGGATTGAGCGCTACTGGCCCTGCGTATGTCACCGTCATGCGCGAGCCCCCTTCCTTCAACGTGACGACGTCGCCGACATTGAACTGGGCGGCTGGCGGAGTCTGGAATGCGTCAATGGTGGCGGTTAGCATATTTACCCCCTACGGAACCGTTGAGCGACATTAAATCGTTGCGCCGGATTTCTCGACATTAGGCCTGCTGAAGTAAAACTCTAAAAAGTTTGCCAAGATTAACAATCGAAATTAATCACTGCAAGCGCTTTTTATTGATACCGTTTTCATCGGGAGTGGAATGGCTTCCACTACGGTTCGCCCTTGGGTAAAACCGGGAAAACCCTTCAATGCACCGCCTGGCCGCCCGTAGATGCGGCACTGCACGATCGCAACTGTTACTGCCGCGTAACGGCGCGGGCAGCAGAAAATGCCCGGACCTTTTGTCATATCTAATGCAGTGGCCAGGAATATTCAGGGTTTATTCTGATCCAGCGCAAACGGAATTACCTGTGAACGACTCAGTTACCGGTAAATGCGGGATGCTTAAAATCGTCGTTGATTAAAAAATTACCTAATAAATTCTGGCAGCCTCTGTTGAAAACGGTTTCAGCCGGCGGATTTTCAAATCCGCTACGCTACTCGCCGCAGTGCGAGCTGCTGATGCCGCACCAACAACACGCTCAATCCGATGCACGCACACATCAGCAACGCGTTGATCGCCAGGCTGATCTGGAACGCATGCGCATAGGCACCCGGCGCCGCGCGGCCGCCGAGCGCGCCGAAGAACGCGCCGCTGATGGCCGCCGTCCCGAACGCCGAGCCGATCTGCAACGTCGACGAGACCACGCCCGAAGCCAGTCCGGCTTTCTCCGGCACGACTTCCAGCAACACGATCCGCATGATCGACGGCAGCAACAAGCCATGACCGACACCCGCGCACACCAGCCCGCAATAGAACAGCAGATCCGGCGTGGCCGACTGGGTGGCGGACCAACCCGTGACCGTGAAGCCGAGCGTCATCATCGAAAAACCGAGAGTCAGCACATGGCCGCCAATGCGTTTGACCACGGCCGGCGAAGTCAGCGGCCCGACCACGAAACCGATCGCAAACGGCATGATCGCGATGCCCGACGCGAGCGGCGTCCAGTGCAAACCGGTTTGCAGGAAAATCCCGTAGGTCAGGAAGAACGCGCTGTTGCAGTAGAACAGGAACGCGAGCACGAGCCCTAGCGCAAAGGCCCGGTTACGGAACAACTGCAGATCCACCAACGGATGGCCACCGCCGCGCTCGACGCGCCGCTCTGCCACCACGAAGAGCGCGAAGGCGGGCACGGCAAGCGCGAACATCACGAAGGTCCACGCCGGCCAGCCCGCTTCGCGGCCGTGCGTCATCGGGTAAATGATCAGCAGCAGCACGGCGGAGAGCAGCGCTACGCCCTTCACGTCGATGCCGGTGCGCGTGGCCGGCTGGTTCTCCGGCACGAACTTCCAGGTGCCGATAAACGCCGCGATGCCGATCGGGATGTTGATCAGAAAGATGATGCGCCAGTCGAGTCCGAACGGGTGATACGTGATCAACGCGCCGCCACCCAACTGGCCGACGATCGACGACAGCCCGAACACGAAACCGTACAGGCTCATCACCTTGGTCTGCTGATGCAGCGGCACGACCGCGCGAATGGTCGCGAGCACTTGCGGCGCCATCACGGCGGCGGCGACGCCTTGGACGATCCGCGAAATCACCAGCATATGCCCGCTGGTCGCGAAGCCGCACAACGCCGAAGCGACCACGAACGCAGCCATGCCGGTCATGAACATGCGGCGGCGGCCGAACAGGTCGCCGAGCCGCCCGCCCGTGATCAACAGCACCGCGTACGCCGACGCGTAGGCGGAGACGACGAGCTGCAATTGCGCGTCGCTCGCGTTCAGGCCGGTGCGAATCGAGGGCAACGCGAGATTGACGATGAAATAATCGAGCGGCGCGAGGAAGGCGCCGACGAACAGCACGGCAAGCGCCAGCCCCTGCCGTTCGAAACGCGGCTCTGCCTTCCCGGCCGATGCCGCCACGCTCGCGGCCACGGTGCCCGGACAGGTCACCGCAGCGGCTGCCGTACCGCCGGATCCGGCCAATGCCGCAGGAGCGGACTTGATGGCTTCGCTATTCATGACTTAACGTTCAAAAAATAGGTAAAAAAATTTAGACGAGCGCGCGCATGGCGACGTCCACTATGCCTGTCAGCGCGTCTTCCTGATGAGCGACCCGCCCGAGCACGCGCAGACCTTGCATCACGCAGAGCAGGAAATCGCCGACGGCTTTTTCGTCCAGCGTGGAGTTGAATGCGCCGCTCGCCTGACCGCGAATCACCGACGCCGCCAGCAGCGTCGCCATGCGGCGCTGAATCGCGGCGACGCGCACGCGCAACTCCTCGTCGCCCGGCTGCATTTCCAGCGTGGTGTTGGTGATGAAGCAGCTGCGCTCGCCGGTCAGCGCGCACGCGACCCGCGCGTAGTGCAGCAAGGCGTTGCGCAGCGCCTCTTCCGGCGGCACCGGCGCGTTGAGCCGCTCGGCGAGTCGCGCGACCGAACCTTCCGCGTAGTGATCCAGCGCGGCCAGCATGATGCCGTGCTTGTCGCCGAACACGCCGTACAGACTGCCGCGCAACAGGCCGGTGGCCTTGCACAGATCGTCGATCGAGGTGGCGTGGTAGCCGTGATTCCAGAACACCTGACTCGCGCTCGCGAGGACCGTGTCCGTGTCGAACTCGCGCGGCCGGCCCCGAGGACAGACCTCGCCCGCTTTTTTCGCGGACTGCTTTGCGGATTTTTTCGGATCGCCAGTTAGCTTCATGCAACGGATATTATGACCAACCGTTCAAGAAAGCAAGACGAGTTTCCGTAGGTGCGTACGAGCCAGCGCCGGTACAAACAAAAAGCCGGCGCCGGGTTTGACCCGAGCGCCGGCTTCATCGCTTGAACGGGTGGGGAAAGGCGCGACCTCAGGTTTCGAGTTTCGCGTCCATCGTGATCGTGGCGTTCAGGACTTTGGACACCGGACAACCGGCTTTGGCGTCGGCCGTTGCCTTCTCAAAGGCGGCTTTATCGCCGCCGGGGATTTTCACGGCCACATCCAGATGAACCGCGGTGATCGCGAAACCGCCGCCGTCCTTGTCGAGCGTAACGGTTGCCGTGGTGCCGATGCGCTCAGGCGTGATGCCGGCCTTGCCCAGTTCAGCGGACAGCGCCATCGAGAAACATCCCGCATGCGCAGCCGCAATCAGTTCCTCCGGATTCGTGCCGATGCCGTCCGCGAAACGGGTCGAAAACGAGTATTGGGTCTCCTTGAGGACGCCGCTATCGGTGGAAATCGAGCCCTTGCCGTCTTGCAGGCCGCCTTGCCAGACTGCTGATGCCTTGCGCTTCATCGCTCTCTCCTGTTTGTGCCCTGCTTCGCGCGCTCCACGACCGAATCTGATGCCCGCCGCACGGGTCCCGCCCGGATGTTCTGCGGTTTCGGCATCGGTCGCGAGTGCCGCGCGGCGCTGCAGGCGCGGGCGGGACCGAACCTCATCATAGGCGCTTCCGTGTGCCAGTGTCGTGACGATGCCGGCAATGGCTCAAAACGGAAGCCGCCCACCAACTATTTCAAAAATCGTAACAATATTTCTTCCGGGGGCCGCTTTTTCACCGACCTTGCAAGAATTAGACTGGTTTCAACGGATCGGCGCACGGCATTCAACCGATCTCATCAACAATCGAATCTTGGAGGTCATCATGAAATCGCTTATTTCCGCAGTGGTCATCGCATCCGCGCTCGTCGTTCCGGCTGTTTCCTTCGCCCAGCAGGCGGATGGTCTGACCCGCGCACAAGTGCGCGCTGAACTGGTGACGGAGCAAAAAGCGGGCCTCCTGAATCAGAACGACGTCAACTATCCGAAGACCGTGCCGCAAAGCGGTACGGCAGTGGCTACGGTTGCGCGAGGTTCGCACGACGTCGGCGGCGTGAAGGCGGTGTCGTCGGATGCGGGCACGCGTGATTCCTTGCAGCAAGGTCTGTTCGCGACGTATCGCGGCCAGTAAGCGGTAAGCCGCGCGGTGCAGCCGCTGGCGGTGGTGTCAGGGTGTGGCAGGTGACAAGCGTGGTTGCAGTCAAGAAGCGCCCCGGTTGCAAAGTTTGCAAGCGGGGCGCTTTGCTTTGCGCAGACCTCTCCCGGGCCTACTCGGCGAACGGCAAACTCTCCTGCCCCACCGCGCGCATGCCGAACACGTTGAGCGTCATCGCCACCAATGCGTAGTAGCCGAGCAGGCCCACCAGGTTGATCACCACCTGATGCCCGAAACGCTCGACCGCCTTCGCATAGGTCGCGTCGCAAACGCGCTTCGTGTCGTACAGTTCGCTCGCGAAGTCGTGAATCAACGCGTCGTCGGGCTGGGCGAAATCCGGGCGCCGGCTCTCGCGAATCGCCTCGGCGTCCGTTGCGGACACGCCCGCCTCCAGCGCGATCGGATAGTGGATGTACCACTCCGCCTGCGCTTGCCAGCGCGCTGCGGTCACCAGAATCGCCAGCTCCGAGAGGCGCAACGGCAAACCGGTCCGGTAGCGGCAGAACGCGCCCAGACGCTGAGCCTGCTGGGCCAGCTCCGGGCTATGAATCCAGCCAAGAAACGGTCCGTTCAGATTGCCGCGCGGGCCCGACAGAATTTCATCGAGCACCGCTTTCTGTTCGGGCGTGGCATCGGACGGGTCGAAGTGAGGCAAACGCTCGGTCATCATCGTTCTCGCAAGTCGTGGTGGTGTCGAAGGTCTCAGACAGCGGCCAGCGCGCCGCTAATGGCATCGGCGAGGCGGCTGACGATTTCGTCGATGTCGCGCGCGGTGCAGATAAACGGCGGCGCCAGCAGCACATGATCGCCGATCTTGCCGTCGACCGTGCCGCCCATCGGATACACCATCAGACCGCGCGCAAAGGCTTCGCGCCGGATTGCCGCGTGCAGCTTCAGGCCGGCGTCGAACGGCGTTTTGCTGGCGCGGTCCTTGACCAGTTCCACGCCGACAAACAGCCCTCGTCCGCGCACGTCGCCGATATGCGGATGCTGCGCGTAGTGCTCGCGCAGCCGGCCGCGCAACTGCTCGCCGCGCGCCAGCACGTTGGGCAGCAGCTTGTCCTCCTCGATCACACGTTGCACTTCGAGCGCGGCGGCGCAAGCGGTGGCATGACCGATGTAGGTATGGCCATGCTGAAAGAATCCCGAGCCGCCGACGATCGTCTGGTAAATCCGGTCGCTCACGAGCGTCGCGCCGATCGGCTGATAGCCCGCGCCGAGCCCTTTGGCGATGGTTAGAATGTCGGGCGCCACGCCGTCTTCTTCACAGGCGTACAGATAACCGGTGCGGCCCATGCCGGACATGATCTCGTCGAGAATCAGCAGCACGCCGTAGCGATCGCACACCGCGCGAATCTTGCGGAAATATTCGCGCACCGGTGGCACGGCGCCGGCCGTCGCGCCAACTACCGTTTCCGCGACGAAGGCGGCGACCGTGTCTGCGCCCAACGCCAGAATCTTCTGCTCGAGTTCGTCCGCGAGACGTTGCGCGAAGGCCTCCTCGGTTTCGTCGGCGCGTTGCTCGCGATATGCGTAACACGGACTCACGTGATGCGCTTCGATCAGAATCGGCAGGAACGGCTCACGGCGCCAAGCATTGCCGCCGATCGCCAGTGCGCCCAACGTATTGCCGTGATAGCTCTGCCGACGCGCGATGAAATGGCGCCGCTGCGGTTCACCCCTCTCCACGAAATACTGACGCGCGAGTTTCAGCGCAGCCTCGATCGCCTCCGAACCGCCCGACACGAAGTACACATGTTCGAGCCCTTGCGGCGCGCTTGCCACCAGGCGGTCGGCGAGCGCTTCAGCAGGCTCGGTGGTGAAGAACGACGTGTGCGCATACGGCAATTGCTGCGACTGCCGCTTGATCGCATCGATCACGCGCTGGTTGCTGTGACCGAGACACGACACGGCGGCGCCGCCGGATGCGTCGATATAGCGCTTGCCCGTGGAATCGATGATCTCGATCCCCACGCCCGCGACGGCGACCGGCAGCGACTGCTTCGGAGAACGATGAAACACGGTGGACATGGTTTTCGGTTTCCTGTTGGTTGCGGCAGCCGGTTAAGCGCCGGCCCGTCCGCACGTCGTGCGGGCGATGAAGCTGTCGAACGCGCACTGCCCTTGCCGGAAAACTTTCATCGACACACCCGCACTGCCGATTTCGAAGAGCGCGGTGGCGAGCGTGTTTTCCCCATCGGGATCGCACGGGTCGTCACGATAGATCGGCAGGCCAAAGGGCGCGCGATCGTGCAATACGTCGAGCAATGCGGCCGGTTGTAACGGGCGCGTGATCGTAGGCAACAACGCATCCACGCGCAGCTGACGTTCGCGCGAAGAATCCGTCACGATCTGCGCTTCGGCGTCGCAACCCGCATGAATCATGTGGTTTGCATGGCCATAAAGACTCGGCACTATCTGGACGGAACAGCGCCGCGCGCTGGCTTCGACGCTCACAAGGCGCGCATCTCCCGCGCAGCCGAGCGTGTGATGAAAGCCGCTCGCGGCCGGCGTGTCGCGCAGCAGGTCGAGCGCTTCGTCGAGCGAGGTGGAATCGAGCACCGCTCGCGCAAGAATCATTCGCGGCACGCCGGCAACGAGGACGCGGATGCGAAGATTGTTGATCGCCTGCACGACACCGGCACGGCTCACGGCGAAGGTGTGTCCCGGCAGCGATCCAGGGTAGTAGAAACTCACGAAGCCCGGCTTGCCGGCCGGACGAACCTCGACCAGCGCGCAACGCTCGCGCAGAAACGGATCGCCGTCTTCGTTGTGCGCAATGAAGCGCGTCTCGCCAACGCGCGCCGCCAACGTGGTGCAACCGTCTGGCGCGTTGTGAATCAGTTCGCCGCGGCAGTTCCAGAGGAACACGTCTTCCGCCGACCAACCGAGCCCGGCCGCCATACCTTCCAACTCCGCCAGCAACGCCGGGAATTGGGCGCGCGCCGCTTCGCGCAGTGCCTGCACGAACGGAGCGCCGCGCCAGCGCCGAACTGCCTGCCATGCGCCACTCTGATCCATGTAGTCGGCGAACACCGGGCGCGCGAGTTCGCCCAACCGGTAGCCGATGTCATACGGCTCGCCGCTCACCTGAAAAAGATCCAATCCCCGCGTCGACGCCACCACTCGCATCCATTCAACAATCGGTACGTATTTATACTTCTAAACAACAATTGTTGTCAAACAGATCGGCGCCGATCTGAATGGAGCGATTCTGCTGCGCGCAAAATCTCAACTCGATTCAGACGGAAATGGTCACGGCACGTACGCGCCTTTCGCGTGCAACGACTGCTCGGCGATGGCAAGTTGCTCGACCGCGCCGGCCCCCTCGAGCGCAAGCAGATGCGCGACCAGCGATTCGGCGATGGCGGTCGCCGCTACCAGCGAAGGAAAAAACGAAGGACTTTCGTGCGAGAAGATCAGCACCTTGTCGGCGTTCAGCGCGATCGGCGACACCGCGCTATCGGTAATGGCAATCAGCTTGCTGCCCTTTTCCAGCGCGGCTTCGGCGACGCGCGCGGCTTCCACCGAATACGGCGCGAAACTGATCACGATGGTCGCGCTATCACGCTCGACCGTGCGCAACTGCATTTCCAGCGTGCCGGCCTCGCCGTTGAGCAAGGACACCGAGGAACGGAACAGCCGGTATCCGTAGACGAGACCGAACGCTACCGCATAGCACGAGCGGAAACCGGCCACATGCACGTGCGGCGCGCGCCGCAGCAGGCGCGCCGCTTCCACGATCACGCGGCCATTGTGCGCGGCGGTGACTTCGAGGTTGTGTTGTTGCGCGACCAGCAGGTCGCCCGCCAGCGCGTCTTTCGATTTGACGAGCGAACGCGCGCGGCTCGTGAGCGGTTCGGGCCGCGTGCGCACGCGTGCGACGAACAGGTTGCGCAGTTCGTTCCAGCCGGGGAAACCGAGTTGCTGCGACAGACGCACCAGTGAGGCCGGTTGCACCTGCGCCCTTTCGGCCACTTTGCGCATGGACGAGACCGCGACCTCGTCGGGATGGTCGAGCAGGAAACCCGCTCCCATCTGGAACTGCGGACTCAGTTCGGAGAAGCGCGCCCGGATCAGGGCGGCAAGCTGGTCGAAACTGTCTGGCATGCGGATGTACCGGGCGAGCGGTCGATGAGGATGACAACAAATGTTACCACCCGGCACATGGCGGTCAACGAGAGTTGATGGCGCTCAACTCACGCCCAACCCACGCTGAACCCACGCCGAACCCACACTCAAAGCAACGCCACCACCCGCACGTCACCCTGCTCCGCTGACGCCACCACCTTCTCGCCAATCCGGCGGAACGTGATCGACACCGAAGCATCGCCTACCCGCATGTCGCTCACTTCGAGCCAGTCGATGCCTTCGGGCAGCATCGGCTGTTCGATCAGCACTTCGCGCCGCTCTGCGTCGATGGTGATACCGAGACACGCTTCGAGCATCATGAACGGCGAACCCGCCGCCCACGCTTGCGGCAGACAGGCGACCGGATAGGCGGTGGGCGGCTCGCCGCGCCGCCGTGGGAAGCCGCAGAAAAGCTCGGGCAAACGCATGTCGAAGTTGACCGCGGCCTGGAACAGCGCCTGCAGCAGCCGTACCGCCGCCGCCTTGCCGCCGTAGCGCGACAGGCCGCGCGCGCACAGCGCGTTGTCGTGCGGCCAGACCGAGCCGTTGTGATATGCCATGGGATTGAAGCGCGCCTGGCTCGCCGCCAGCGTGCGCACGCCCCAGCCGGTGTGGAACAACGTGGAGTCGAGCGCGCGCACCACCGATTCACCGCGCTGCCGCGACGGCAACCCGAAGGCCAGCAGGTGGCCGGCATTCGAGGCCATGACACGGCACAGTTCGCCGTGGCCATCGAGCGCAATGCCGTAGAAACCGGCCTCTTCCATCCAGTACTTCTCTTCGACGCACTGACGGATCTTCTTCGCCCGCTCGCCGTAACGCTCCGCCGCATCGTGCAGTCCGCGCGCCTTCGCGAAGCGCGCCATGACGTCGAAGGCGGCGCTCGCATACGCCTGCACCTCGACGAGCGCGATCGGGCCGTCGGGGAAACGGCCGTCGGCGTGAAAGACAGAATCGTGGCTGTCCTTCCAGCCTTGATTCGCCAGACCGCCATCCGACTCGCGCTGATAATCCAGCAGGCCGTAACGGTTCTTGTCGCACACGCCCGCGACCCACTGCGCCGCGCGCTCGAGCGCCGGCCACAATTCGTCGATCAACGCGACGTCGCCGGTGCGCGCAGCATAGGCGCCGGCCAGCACGATGAACAACGGCGTGGTGTCGACGCCCCCGTAGTAGAGCGCGAACGGCACTTCACCGGTGGCGGCCATTTCGCCTTTGCGCATCTCATGCATGATCTTGCCGGGCGCGGCGTCGCGAAACGGCGAGTTCTCACGCGCCTGATGTTCGGCCAGAAAACGCAATACGCCGGCAGCCAACTGCGGCTGCAACCAGAGCGTCTGCAGCGACGTAATGACCGCGTCGCGGCCGAACGGCGTCGAGAACCATGGAATGCCCGCGTACGGATACGGGCCGGTCACGAGGTCCGTGGTCAGCAGGCCGAGATCGGCGAGCGAGCGGTCGATCCATGCATTGAAAAGCGGATTGCTCGAACGCACGCGTGCGGTGGCGCGGCGGCGCTCACGCATGACGAGGTGCGCGTCGACGAGCGCGGCGCGCACGGCAGCGCGGCCGACGCGCGGACGCTCCGCGTCGATTTGCGACAGGTGCGCTTCGCTCAACGCATGGGTGGGCTGCGAGACGCCCGCGCCCGGATTGTCCGCGCGCGCGACCACCTGCACCGCCACCGACAGATAAATCGACACGCACGCCTGCGCCGGCAGCTTGACGGTGTAGTCCGCACGGTCGGCGAAAAGTTTGTCCGGCTCCGGCGAAAAGGCGATCTGCACGTTGCGCGCCACGTCGTCGAGGCCCACGTAGCCGAGCAGCACTTCGCGATTTTCGACGCGCGCCGGTTCGACACGGCCCTGCTTGTCGCGCTTCAGGCCGCGCACTTCGAACATGTCGCGGAAGTCGCTGGCGAACGAGATCGAGAGCGGCACCACGGCGTCGCTCGTGCCGTAGTTGGTGAGTTCGATGGCTTCGTTGAGCACGGTGCCCGACAGCACGCGCACGCGCTCGACGTGGATCACGCCTTCGGGCGTGCTGTCGCCGCCGAGCGGCGGCAGCGGACGGTTGGTCAGATGCGCGGTGAACGAGGTGTTGTCGCTGCTGACGCTGCCCGATAGCAGCGACGGCGCGCGTCCGCCGAAAGTGAGGCGCAGTTGCGAGAGAACACGGGTGTCGTTGACGAACAGGCCGTCGTCATGGCCGGTGATATCGCCGAGCGGATCGTTGACGATGAAGGTGTCGCCCGACTTCAGCACGTGCTGGGTCGCGCTCGCGACGTTGAGGTTTTCCGTGGGGATGAATACGCCGTCCGGCTCGGGCTCGCGGTGGTCGATTCCGCCCGAAAGACCGCCGAGGGCTTCTGGCTGCTGCATCAGTGTCACTCCTATGGGTTCGCTTCTGCGTTCAGTGTCACATTCGGTTGCCACGGGCGCTGCCCGGTCGCTTCCGATTGTAGAGGGTCTGTCCGCGTCAGACGAACTTATCACATGGGAGTTTCAGTTTTTTCAGTGGCACAGGACGTGCAGAGGAAATGGCGCGGCGCTCCTCGTGGGAGCGCCGCGCGAGCGTCAGGCGGGCGGCCGCCGCGACGCTTTAGCGCTTGGCCAGCGGCGTGGCTTCGCGGTTCGTCTCGCCCACGAAGAGCTGACGCGGACGGCCAATCTTCTGTTCAGGATCGGCGATCATTTCGTTCCACTGCGCAATCCAGCCGACCGTACGTGCCATCGCGAAGATACACGTGAACATGGCCGTCGGAATGCCCAGCGCGCGCTGCACGATGCCCGAGTAAAAGTCGACGTTCGGGTACAGCTTGCGCGATACGAAGTATTCGTCTTCCAGTGCGATCTTTTCCAGCGCCATTGCCAGCTTGAACAGCGGGTCGTCGTGCAGGCCCAGCTCTTCCAGCACTTCGTGGCAGGTTTCGCGCATCAGCTTCGCACGCGGATCGTAGTTCTTGTAGACGCGGTGACCGAAGCCCATCAGCTTCACGCCCGAGTTCTTGTCCTTCACCTGCTTGATGAACTCAGGAATGTTGTCGACCGAGCCGATTTCTTCCAGCATGTTCAGCGCGGCTTCGTTTGCACCACCGTGCGCCGGGCCCCATAGACACGCGATACCGGCGGCGATACACGCGAACGGATTCGCACCCGACGAACCGGCCAGACGCACGGTCGAGGTCGATGCATTCTGCTCGTGGTCCGCGTGCAGGATCAGGATACGGTCCAGTGCGCGCACCAGCACGTCGTTGACCTTGTACTCTTCGGCCGGATTGGCGAACATCATGCGCATGAAATTCGCGCTGTACGACAGATCGTTCTTCGGATAAACGAACGGCTGGCCCACGGTGTACTTGTACGCCATGGCCACCAGCGTCGGCAGCTTCGCGATCATGCGGATCGCGGAAATTTCACGGTGCTCCGGGTTATTGATGTCGAGCGAGTCGTGATAGAACGCCGACAGCGCGCCGACGGCGGCCACCAGAATCGCCATCGGGTGCGCGTCGCGACGGAAGCCACGGAAGAAGAAGTGCATCTGGTCGTGCACCATGGTGTGCTGCGTGACCGTTTTGACGAACTCTTCCTTCTGCTGCGCGTTCGGCAGTTCGCCCTTGAGCAGCAGGTAGCAGGTTTCGAGGAAGTCGGCATTCTGCGCGAGGTTGTCGATCGGATACCCGCGATACAGCAACTCGCCCTTATCGCCGTCGATATAGGTGATCGCGGAATTGCATGCCGCCGTGGACATGAAGCCCGGGTCGTACGTGAACTTGCCGGTCTGGCCGTACAGCTTGCGGATGTCGATCACATCCGGTCCAAGCGTGCCCTGATAAATCGGCAGATCAATAGTCTTGTCGCTGTCGGAAAAGCTCAGCGTTGCGTGTGTCTTCGAGTCCATCTACATGTTCCTTTTACTTTCACATCGCACACGTGCCGGCATGTCCGGTCGTCATTGAACGTCTCGGCATGCTCAGGCTCCGGCACACATTTTAAAGTCCGCAGGGCTCCGAATTGCGACGATTGACTGCAACAATCCATCTCGACCGACGCAACATTCGTTGCCTTTTTTCCGTGGAACGCGCTGCAATTTGCCGCGAAACGCGCACCAACGTCGCACGCGTCGACGCGCCGCGCCCGCTTGCGGACTGCCAGTAAAATGAAAGCTGGAACACTTATTGCAACAATGTTTTGCGGCAGCCGGACTGCGAAGGCATGGGTGCATCTGCGATACTGAATCCGTGTTTTGCTTCCCCTGCGAACACATCGCTGTCTTTGGCCCGCCGTTTCATGGCGGGCCTTTTTAATCAGCCAGAAGAACAGGAAGGACCCGATGAACGCATCTCTCGAAACGCTATTTCCGGATCATGTGCACAGCGACGAAAACATCGTCACCGCGCTGAACCACCAGGATATCGTCGTCGCATTGTCCGCGGCGCTGAAAACGCAAGACGTAGCGGTCTTGCATATGCTCTACCCGCGTACCGACGCGCGCACGCACCGCAGCCTCGATACGCTCGTGAACGTGTTGCACGGTCACGGTCTGCATGAAGTCGCGGATCTGATCTCGGAGGAAGCGCACTATCTGCTGTTCAAGGACCCCGTGAAAGCGTGGAAAGCCTTCCACGAAATTCGCAACGATTCGCTCGCGATCGGCGTGCATCTGTACTACCACGGCCTCGTCGGCGAAGCGGCGGAACGTGCGCTCGACAAAGACGCGCATCGCAAGCCGTGATATCGGGCGTTTGAATCGCTGCCGGTGCCGTGCCGGTGCGCTGAGTTCGCTGCAAACGCGAAAGCCAGACACCGGGGTCGGCCTCCTTCGTGCAGTCATTGCACGATCTTTACGCGGCCGTAATGCGCGCGGTACGCCGCGTTACACGCTCACGGAGCGAATGAACTCGTCGACGTAGCGATTGAACGCCGCCGGATGCGCGAGGTTCATCCCATGCGACGCGCCGCGCACGGTTTCGCGGCGCGCATCCGGCAACCAGATTTGCAGCGCGGCCACGGTCCGGCGGAACATATCGGGACTTTTTTCGCCGTCGATCAGCAGAACTGGGCAACGCACCTCGGCGGCTTCCTCCGGAACATACGCAGGCAGTGGATCGCGAAACTGACGGGCGAGCGTATGCGCGTTGTCGGTCGCCATCCTGCGAAAGCCCGGTGTGCTCATTGCCCAGAAGCCCGGCCGGCTGACCGAGTCGACAAACAGTTGCAGACCGGCCTCCACCTCGCCGCTTTCGATCAGTTGCGCCGCTTTCGCGCGCAACGTATTGGCCGTCTCCGGCAGACTCGCGGGCGGCCGGCCGGCAATCTGCAACGGGCCGCCCGGATCGGCGAGCGTCAGCGTACGCACGTGCCGGGCATGACGCCGCGCAAAGTGAAAAGCCACGCAACCGCCGCGCGAATGCCCCACCACATGTGCCGGCCCCGCCCCGAGTCGATCGATGAATTCAGCCACTTCGTCCGCATGCTCGCTCCAGCTGAACGGCAAGCCGGACTCCGTATCCGCCGCCGGCCAGTAGTGCGTGAGACTGACCGCGACACAACGGTAATGCTTCGACAGGCCCGCGAGTTGCGGTTGCCAATAGCGGTAGTCGCACAGCGAGCCATGCACGAACAGCAGCAGTTCGCCCTCACCGGCTTCCACGTAAGGCATGTGCAAACCGCTTCGCAATTCGATGAAACGCGATGATGACGACGGCGACGAAACGGCAACGGATTGATTCACGGCTGATTCACGGACAGCGCGGCAACGCCTGACCAAGCTGTGCCGGCTCGAAATGGAATGGGGAGAAGAAACGCGTATGCATCCCTGAAATTGGGATGCGAAGCGTATTGTCACACAGCCGGTCGCTCGATGTGGCCACCCGATTCAGCGGATGCACTGGGGCGATGCCGAAGCAGCCGCGCGACGGATCCCGCGAGGGACCCGGGAAATCATTCGTAAGCGAGTTCGTCCAGCAGACCGGCAGCGGCCGCCGTGCCTGCGCCACGCACGGCGCACGTCAGCGGTTCATCGGCGACGCGCACCTCGAGGCCGATCTCGCTCGTCAGGCGGCGGCTCAGGTTGCCGAGCAGCGCACCGCCGCCTGTCAGCACAATGCCGTTATTGGCAATGTCGGTCACGAGTTCCGCCGGCGCCGTTTCGAGCCCGCGTTTCACCGCGCCGATGACCTGGCGCAGCGGCCCTTCGATCGCATCGGCGATATCGTGGTTGCTCAGTTGAACCGTGCGTGGCAAACCGTCGTCGACGCTGCGTCCGGTCGCGTTCATATGCTCACGCGGCACGTCGCGCACGGCCGAGCCGATGTTCTTCTTGACGTGTTCAGCGGTCTGCTCGCCGAGCAGCACGCCGTATAGATTACGCACATAGCTCACGATCGCCATGTCGAAGCTGTCGCCGCCCACGCGAATCGAACCGCTGTAGGCCATGCCGCCGAGCGCGATCACGCCGACCTCCGTCGTGCCTCCACCGATATCGACTACCATCGAACCGGTCGCCTCGGACACCGGCAGACCGGCGCCGACCGCCGACGCCAGCGATTCGCCGATCAGACTCACCTTCCACGCGCCGGCCGCCACGGCCGCCTCCTTGATCGCGCGACGTTCGACCTGGGTCGCGCCCGCCGGCACGCACAGCGTGAACGCGGCGCGGCGGCTGAACAGCGGCCGCGGGCGCGCCATGTCGACGAATTGCCGGATCATGTGCTCGGCCGCGGAAAAGTTGGCGATCACGCCGTGGCGCATCGGCCGCACGGCTTCGAGATTGGCCGGCTCGCGGCCGAGAAGCTGGCGCGCCTGGGTGCCCACGGCCGCGACGCGTTTCGGCCGGTCCGAGGCCTCTTTCTGGAAGCACACCACGGACGGCTGGTTCAGCACAATGCCGCCGTCGTCGGTGTAGATCAGGGTATTGGCCGTGCCGAGGTCCACCGTCACGGAATGACGGAACAAGCGATCGAAAAGCGGGTAATGCGGCGTCGGTCTGGCCATAGGAAGGCTCTGATGTGTCGTTATCCGCCCGTACCGGGCAGTCTGGAAAATGCGCCCCCGGTCACCCGAGCCGCTCGGCACACCCGCAGGAAGTCCCGGTGAGAGGACGTCCTGCCTGGCGTTGCGCGGTCCGCGCGGCGGGGGTGATTTTCATGCTTATGAGCCATTAACGGCAAGCAGATTGGATTCTTTAGAGCCGTTTTTCAATCAGGGCCGTGTCAGCCGCGCGACAAAGCGCCCAGCGCGTGTTCCAGCGCCTCCTGGCCGAGCGCGACGCCGTCGGCGTTAATCGTGTGGCCAATGCCCGGCAACGCATAGGCGTCCACCGTATAGCCGGCGTTGTTGAAGGTGTCGGCAGCGTATTCGAGTTCCCGTACGGGAATCACCTCGTCGTCTTCGCCGTGGATCAGGGTGAGCGGCGTGCCGTTCTGCGCGACGATCACCGAGGCAAGCCGCCCCGAGTACGCGACCACGCCGGCCGCGCCTTCCGCACTCGTCGCCACGTGATGCATCGCCATGATCGACCCTTGCGAGAAACCGACCAGTGCAAGGCGTCCGAAAGGTAACTGCCAGTGCGCAAGCTCGGTTTCGAGCATGCGCCGCAGCGCCGGATAGGCTGCGGCGACGCGCGCCTCGCGATTGCCCTCGTTGACGTCGCGCAGGCTGAACCACTGACGTCCGCCGAAACCGCCTTCGAAGGCGTCGGTGCCGTCGAGCGAAGTGAACGCCACGTCCGGCAGGCTGTCGCTCCAGATGTCCGCAAGCGGCATCAGGTCGCGAGCATTGCTACCGACGCCATGCATCAGCACCACCAGCCCCCTGGCAGGTGCAGTCACCGGCGCTCGCCGCCAGCCGTGTTCGAATTGCTCCCAGGTCATATCGTTTCCTTTTCTCTGTTGATTCGTCGTGGATATTTCCGCATGCGCGTTGCACGGCGCGGCTATCGACGTGCGCAAACGCGCCGCCGACATGCCACACGCTCACACGCCGCCTCAGCCGCGAGCATACGCCGCCGGATTTGTTTCCGCCCTCCGCCTTGCATGCGCCGACGACGTCCCGACGTGAATACAGGTATGCTTTTGCGAGCATTCCGCGCACCAGCGGCCGCCCGCACTGCGCGGGCGCGCAATAGAAAACTCACACAGAACATTCAAGCAGAACACTCTCGCAGCACGTTCGCAGCACACCGATCCGGAGAACCGTTTGAGCCAGCCCACTTCCGCGCCTGCCTCGGCGCCGCCCGCACCTCCACCGCCGCTGCAGGGTGGCCAGCTGGTGCTGGCCACGATTGCCGTCGCGCTCGCCACGTTCATGAACGTGCTCGACACGTCGATCGCGAACGTTGCGATCCCAACCATTTCCGGCAACCTCGGCGTTTCGGTCGACGAAGGCACGTGGGTTATCACCGTTTTCGCCGCGGCCAACGCCGTGTCCATTCCGCTCACCGGCTGGCTCACGCAACGCATCGGCCAGGTGAAGCTGTTTGTCGGCGCGATTCTGATGTTCGTACTGGCTTCGTGGTTGTGCGGAATCGCGCCGACGCTGCCGATCCTGCTGCTCGCGCGGATCTTCCAGGGCGCCGTGGCCGGTCCGCTGATTCCGCTGTCGCAAGCCATACTGCTCGGCTCGTATCCGAAGGAGAAATCCTCGACCGCGCTCGCCTTATGGGCAATGACCGCGACCGTCGGCCCGATTGCGGGCCCGGCGCTCGGCGGCTGGATCACTGACAGTTACAGCTGGTCGTGGATCTTCTACATCAACATTCCGGTCGGCATTTTCGCGGCGGGCGTTACGTGGATGATCTACCGCACCCGCGAGTCGCCGACGCGCAAGCCGCCTATCGACGTGGTCGGGCTCGGTCTCTTGATCACATGGGTCGCCTCGCTGCAGATCATGCTCGACAAAGGCAAGGACCTCGACTGGTTTTCGTCGCCGGTAATCGTGATTCTCGGCATCACCGCGCTCATCAGCTTCGCGTTCTTTCTCGTGTGGGAATTGACCGAGGAAAATCCGATCGTCGATTTACGGCTCTTCCAGCAACGCAACTTTCTTGGCGGCACGATTGCCATTTCGGTCGCGTACGGCGTGTTCTTCGGCAACCTCGTGCTGCTGCCGCAATGGATGCAGGAGTACCTGAACTACCGTTCCGTCGATGCCGGTCTCGTGACCGCGCCGCTCGGCGTCTTCGCGGTGTTGCTCGCGCCGGTAATGGGCCGCGTCCTGCCGCGCTCGGACGCGCGCGTGATCGCCACGCTGGCGTTCATCGGCTTCGCAATCGTGTTTTATATGCGCTCGAAATACGTGATCGAAATCGATACGTGGCATCTGGTGATACCCACGCTGCTGCAAGGCATTCCGATGGCGCTGTTCTTCGTGCCGCTGACTTCGATCATTCTGTCAGGCCAGCCGCCGAGCAAGATTCCCGCGGCGGCCGGCCTGTCGAATTTCGCGCGCGTGTTTTGCGGCGCGGTGGGCACCTCGATCGCCGGCAACGAGTGGAACAACCGCACGGTGCTGCATCACGAACGACTCACGGAACAGGCCTCCGTCAACAATCCGGTGTTCAATCAGCAGATCGATTCGACCCAATCGCTGCTGCATCTGAATCCGCAATCCGCCCATGCATTGTTCGATTTCACCGTGAACACGCAGGCGGCCATGATGGGCCTGAACGATATCTTTTTCGTCTCGGCGGTCATCTTCATTCTGATCATTCCGCTGATCTGGATCACGCGGCCGGCCAAGGGCGGCGGCGGACCGGATGCGGCGGGCGCGCACTGACAGCGCTCGCAAGCGCGCTGCGTCAGCGGAAATAACGTGCGGGCGTGTCGCCGAATGCGTCCCGAAACATCGCGATAAAGGATGACACGTCGCTATATCCCACCTCGAGCGCCACCTGCGTGACACTCGCGCCGGCGCCGAGGTGCTCCAACGCGACCAGCAGGCGAAGCTGCTGGCGCCACTGCCCGAAGGTTTGCCCCGTTTCCTTGACGAACAGGCGCGCCGCCGTGCGCGCCGTCACACCCGCCGCCGTAGCCAGTTCCTCCAGGACTGCGGGGTCCGCGGGATTGGCGCTCAGCGCATCGGCGATGCTTTGGGCACGCAGATCGCGCGGCCAGTTCAGCCCAAGCGGCGCGGCGGGCAGACCCGGCAAGCGGTCCAGCAGGACTTGCACGAGTCGCGCGGCGGGTTCGTCGAATGGGGTGTCGTGCGGCAGATCAGCCGCGGCGTTCAGTAAAGCCGCGACCAGTTGATCGGGCACGATGGCGACGGCGTGCTGCGGCGGGAGCGGCATGGCATCCATGCCGGCATAGAGCGAATAGAACCGGACGGGACCGGTTGCGGACAGCCGGTGCAGCACGCCCGCAGGCATCCACACCGCGTGCCCCGGCGGCACGACCCAGAGCTCGGTCTGCGTGCGCACGATCAGCACCCCGGCGCTCACGTGCATCAGCCGCGCGCGACGAGAGGCGCTCAACGGCTCGTCCAGTTTCTCGTAGTGCTCGCCGATCACGAACGCCGGTTGCTCGACGCCGTCTGGATCAAGAATCTCCATGGTGGCGTCCGTTTTGCCCGGTTACTGCCGGAAAGGCAGCAAGATTAGCATAGCCGGGCCGCGGCGCGACGTGAGTGCCGCTTGCGGCGGCTCACGTGGACATTCGAATCAGGTTTCAACGAGAGGCTGGCATTCGGAGCTAAGGAGGCAGACCGCGCACTTGCGCTCTCCTCCTTCTGTGCCAATGACAGGCGCCCGAGAACAGGTGCTTCAAAAGTCAATCGGCGGCCACCAACTGCAACGAAGCGGGTGGCCGCCGGTACATCCGACATCTCGGGTAATGCTGCCGCGAAGCCGTTTCCCTAGCGATTGACCACGCTTTTGGGCATTGTCAACACAATGGCCGCCGCCACGAGCAACGAAGCTGCCACGCAGTACAGGCCCACGTCGGTGCTGTGCGTCATATCCTTGATCCAGCCGACCAGATAGGGGCTGACAAAGCCTGCCAGGTTGCCCACCGAATTGATCAACGCAATGCCCGCGGCCGCTGCCACGCCACCCAGGAAGGCAGGCGGAATCGACCAGAACTGGCACAACGCGCCGAGAATGCCGATCGTGGCAAAGGTCAGCGACCCCACAGCCAACGCGACGTTATGGGCCACCAGCGTGCTCGCCACGAGGCCGATCGCGCCGATCACAGCCGGCAGCGCCACGTGCCAGCGCCGTTCCTTGCTCCGGTCCGAACTGCGTCCCAGCAGCACCATGGCGATCGCCGCGGCGCCGTAAGGGATCATCGTCAGCAGGCCGACGTTGAACGCGTCGCTGACGCCCGAGGCCTTGATGAGCGTGGGCAGCCAGAAACTGATGCCGTAGAGGCCCATGATGATGCCGAAGTAGCACAGGCACAGCACCCACACGCGCTTGTTGGTGAATGCGCCGCTCGCACTATGCACCTCGATGTGCCCAGACTCGTTCGCGAGGCCCGTCTCGAGCAGCGACTTTTCTTCGGCGGTGAGCCATTTTGCCGCGCTGATTCTGTCGTCGAGGTAAAGCAGCACGGCAATGCCGCCGATGATCGAAGGCAGCGCTTCGAGCAGGAACAGCCAGCGCCAGCCCGCCATGCCGTGCACGCCGCTGAAGCTGTTCAGGATCCAGCCCGACAGCGGCCCGCCAATCACGCCCGCGATCGGAATTCCGGTCATGAACATCGCGGTGATCTTTCCGCGGCGTGAGGACGGATACCAGTAGGTCAGGTAAAGGATGATGCCCGGAAAGAAGCCGGCTTCAGCGACGCCAAGCAGAAAGCGCAGCACGTAGAAGGCGGTGGGCGTCGTCACGAAAATCATCGCACCGGACAGCACTCCCCAGCTGAGCATGATGCGGGCGATCCATTTCCGCGCGCCGAAACGATGCAGTGCGATATTGCTCGGCACTTCGAAAATGAAATAGCCGATAAAGAAAATTCCCGCGCCCAGACCGTAGATCGTTTCGCTGAACTTGAGGTCGGTCAGCATCTGCAGCTTGGCAAAGCCTACGTTGACGCGGTCCAGGTACGCGAAGACGTAGCAGAGGAAGAGGAACGGAACCAGCCGCCATGTCACCTTGGCATAGGTCCGGTCCTCGGAGTTGGCTGGCGTGACGACATCGCCGTAAGCGGTTTTCAACATCGTTGTCTCCTTGAATCACGGCCGGCGCGCTTCGTGGTCGCGCCAGCGCGGCTTGTTGTGTATGTGACGGCCTATGCTGGCCGTTCAGTCGAACATGTCAGGGCTGGTCTGCACGAGCTGCTCATAAATGGGCTGGAAATGCAGCCAGCCGATGTATTCGCTGCCGACGTGTTCGCGGCTGTAGCGCGAACTGTGCTGCGGCACCATGACCGGCTTGATGCCGGTGGCCTCGACCAGCAACTGCTGCTGACAGCAGCGCTCCAGCGCGATAAACCAGAACGCGGCGGCTTCGATGCTGTGGCGGCTCACCGTCAGCAGGCCGTGATTCTGATGAATGGCCGCCTTGACGTTCTTGAAGTAGTCGGCAACCGACAGTCCGGCCTGTTCCTCGACCGCGACCGCGCCGGCCTCGTCCTTGATCACGACATGGTCTTCATAGAAGGCCGCGGCATCCTGGGTGATCGGGTCCAGCGGACGTCCGAGCGCCGCGAACGCGGTGCCGTAGACCGTGTGCGCATGGCACATCGCCACAATGTCGGGATTGGCTTCATGCACCGCGGCATGCAGCACGAAGCCGGCGCGGTTGAGCGCGTATTCGCCTTCCACGACCTTGCCGGTATGGTCGGCGAGAATCAGGTTGGAGAGCTTCACCTGGGAGAAATGCACGGCCATCGGATTGGTCCAGTACAGATCCGGGAACTCGGGATCACGCACGGTGAGGTGGCCGGCGAAACCGTAGTCGAGATTGTGCAGCGCAAAGGCGCGGCATGCGGCGACAAGGCGTTCCTTGCGGTGCTGGCGCTCCTGGGCAAAGGACGAAAAGTCGGGCAGCTCGGGAAACTTCAATCCAGCCTGCTTCGGCCGGTAGATGGAGTTGTTCGAAGGATGGGAAATCGTGCGGCGCAGTTCGGCCTGCTGCGCGCTGATATCGATTTTTCCAGTGCCGGTGCTCATGGTGTCTCCTGTGTCAGCAGTGATTGCATGTCGCTAACGATAAGGAAACACCGGTCGCCGATCTACGCGCGCCGGACAATAGGATTTATTACGCCGCCATATAAATCCCCGGCTTCTAGAGTTTCTGCCAGGGCGGCTCGCGGAAAACTTCGACGAAGTAGTCGATAAAGGCGCGGATGCGCGGCACCAGCTGGCGCTCGGGCAGATAGACGACGTGGATCGCGGTGTCATCCTTGGCCTGGTACTCCGATAGCAGCGGCACCAGTTCGCCCCGGCGGATCGCGGGCAATGCCAGGTGTTCCGCGAGGCGCATGATGCCCACGCCCGCCACGCACAGCTGAAACAGCGTCGTGCCGTCGGTGCTGCGGAAACTGCCCTGCACGGTGACCCGTTCGAGCCTGCCGTTGATCATGAACGGCCACTGGTTCAGATGCTCGCGCGGTGACTCCCAGGTCAGGCAGGCGTGCCTCGTCAAGCCGAGCGGAGTGACGGGCGTGCCGTGCGCGGCGAGATAACCCGGCGAAGCCACGACGATTCGTTGCAGGTCACAGAGCTTCCGGCTGCGCAATGAGGAGTCTTGCAGCCGGCCCATGCGAACCGCGACATCGAAGTTGTCCTCGATCAGATTGACGTTGGAATCCGACAGGGAAAAATGCACGCCCAGCTTCGTGTAGGACGAGAGAAACCCGGGCAACGCGGCGACCAGTTGATCCATGCCGAACGCGTGAGGCGCGCTGACGCGCAGATTGCCGGTCGGCTCGCTGGATCGGACCTGCGCCTCCGCTTCCTCCAGGCTATCGAGAATGTCGTTGCAGGACGAGAGAAAGCGCTCGCCCTCATGAGTCAGCCGCTGCGTGCGCGTCGAACGATGCAGCAGTTGCACGCCGAGCCTGCGCTCCAGACTGGTGACGCTTTGGCTGACGAAGGGCTGGCTCACGCCAAGCATATTCGCCGCGGCGGTGAAGCCCCCGGCTTCGACGACCGCTTTGAAGACGCGCATTTCCAGCAATCTTTCGTCTTTCATTTTTCGAATCCCCGTGCACCGGGCCGCCTGATCGACCCGTTTGAGGACGATATGACGAAAACGATTTCCGCCGCAATATTCCGCGCTTTACACCCTGCCGGTTCAGGGCAATCGATTGCCGTGCGCGAACGGGATCGTTGCCCGCGGCTGATTTCATGCGCCGGTCAAAAGTGACCTGGCCTGTTCAAGAAGAGCGTGCGACGCGGCAAATTCATTGCGCCCCGCCATGGTTAGGGCGGCGGCGCCGGTGCTTGCAAACAGCTCGTCGTTAGATGTCGCAACCACATCCGAAGAGGTGCCAGTCTCATCGCTGCGGCGAAAGAGTTCGAGCATTCGGAGTGCATCTGCCCGCCGGTCCTGCGGACCGGTTGTGGCCAGAATTTGCGCCGCCGCTGCTAGTTGTCGCGAAGCCAGCAGGAATTGAGAACGGTCCATGGCGGTTACCTCATGAGATGCAGTCGTAGGCTCTCCGAAGCGTTTGACAACAGGTTACGCATTCCGGACATGCCGAACATGTGATGCCGGATTGAGCTTCCGCGTGCGCGCCTGTACGGAAGCGTCTGCAAGGCATGCACGCCGAACCAAAGACTACAGGACGGCAACGGAGCAATCGATTCGCAATCCTCATGCAGCCAATCGATGTTCGTAATAAGGACGATCCCTATCACCGGTTCTTCACTGCACCGCTCACAGTGAATTTCACGTTGCCTTTCGTGGCCGGAATCTCGAAGAGATGTACCGTTGCAAACGTGGCACATGACTATCGAACTCGATGATCGAGTTCAGAAAAAGGCGAACTGCGCCGTCTTGCTGATATTGGCACGTCATCGACGCACGCCGGACAAACACCACGAAAAGCTCCGACGTACGCCGTCAATGCATCGGAAACGTGGAGTTCGTCATGAGCGCAATGAATACCGCTGTCGGCCTGCTGGTCGCTAGCGCCGCTATATGGGTTTCGTCTGGCGAGGCAGCCCCCTGCAAGAAAGCTGCACCGTTCTGCCACCACACCAAGGGTGCATTGGCGAAGCCCGTCGTCAGCAAATCGCCCTCTCCGCATGAACGAGGGATTGTGAGAGTGGACAATCCCATGCAAGGTCGCGAGCCGAAGCCGGCGCAGCCGCCGGTTAACCATGACCCTGCTGGAGAAAGCATCGACGCGCAGTTCCGTGGTGGTTGAGAACAACCCTTAAACGGCCGGTCGCATTCTTCCACGACCGGCCGCTGCGACGTCAGCATGAGACAGCCACAATCAAGAAGTGTCATCAGCCCTGCGGCTGAGCCGGCGCAATAATATCGCCTGCAGAGACGACGGCGTTCCTTCCATTCTTTTTTGCCGCGTACAGAGCCAGATCAGCTGAATTCGTCAATTCATCTAGTGACGATGGACATGAGCGTCGACCTGTCGCGCACCCAATGCTCACCGTGAAATGTGGGAGTGCCCCGGATGATACTGCCGGCCGAGCACGCTCAACTTCCTGACGTATAGCTTCAGCGATCTGAGCCGCTCCCGTTTTGTCCGTATTGGGCAGCACGACCACAAACTCTTCGCCGCCATATCGCGCGGCGAGATCGCCACGACGACGCACGTGTCGATTGATACATTCCGCGAGATGTTTCAGTGCAATATCACCTTGAGCGTGACCGTGCGTGTCATTGTATTGTTTGAAGTTATCCGCATCGACGAACAGCAGCGACAAGGAACCATCGCTGCGCTGCAGTCTTCCCCACTCGTTTTCGAGGACATGGTCGAGAGCACGGCGGTTCTTGAGCCCTGTCAGCGGGTCGGTTTGCGTTAGTTCTCTAAGCAGTTCCTGAGCCTTTGCGTGGTCTCGCAATGCAAAGGCAAGGAGCCAGACCACCGTGCAGAACGCAAGGCTAACGGACGACGCTGAGATGCCGACTATCCATGACAGTCGTTTCCAGGAAGCCAGTACGTCGTTCTCCGCAGGCGCGATAACGGCGATGAGCGGCGTCCCGGGAACACGCTGAAATGTATAGAGGCGCATGACCCCGTCCGAGATCGAGGGAGCCGCATAGAACCCGGAATCATGGTTCACCATACGCGGAAATGTCGGTGAATTACCCAGATTGACCAGTCTGTCATGACTGATTGGGGGATTTCTGGCCACCAGCGTGCCGTCCGTGCGAACGATCGCAGTGACACCGTTTGGCCCCACGTCGAGCTTTGCAAGCAGTTGCTTGAAGTATTCGACGTCAATGGCAACAATCGCTACGCCGCCGAATGACCCGTCGGGCCGGCTTATCCTTCTCGTCATCGCAATCGACTGCGCGCCAGGCCGTGACCGTGCCCGGTAGACCGATGACACATATAGCCCGACATTCGCCGACTGGCGATGTGCAATGAAATAGTCACGATCGCTGAAATCCCAGGTATGGGCGCTCGAGCAGCAGCCGTCGATCAGACGCCCCCGATCATCTGTGACCCCCATGCCGGTGACGTACTCGGCAGCAGTCCGATCAAAGAGCAATTCGTGACGCAGGCCTGGATCCATAGTTTGGATGGCAGGCTTGTTCTGCGATGCGACCAGAGCGCGAAGGGAATTGTCTGACGTTTCAATAGTCCGGGCGATGTTGCTGACCAGGACTGCGGTGACGTTTCGCGACGTTTCATGAGCATGGTCGACCGTTGCGTCACGCGAGGCGAGAAGCGTGATCAGGCTGATTGCCATCACGACTATTGCCATCAGGCTACCTAGCACGCCGACAATCAAGGGATGTCGGCCTGCGAGAACGGCCAGTTTTCCGGTGGTAATAGAAACAGACACTTTTAATGTTGTGTTGAGTACACTCGGTGCAAACGTCGTCGTCCCGCGGTCGTGGCGAGATTATCGATTCGGTTTAGCAGGTCCTGCGGCAAAGGAATGCCCGAGTGTCTTGGCTAGCCGATGACCGGGTTTACGGCAAAGACCGTAAAAAGTAGAGGCCCCTGCGCTTCCGGCTAGCAATTTTCTACCGCGGCCGTTGACCTTGGTTATGGGCAGTTGAGTAACTGGACATCTGCCCCGGCAGGCTTGACCCTTAGCCCTTTGCCTACGAGGCAGGATCGCATCGAAAAATTGCGACCACGGCTCATCAGTCGAATTTGATCAGGTCCTTAAAGATCAGTTGCCCCCAGCTATTTCCACGCGCCTGCACAAGCAGTCCTCCTTCCGAAAGCGCACCCAGTTTGATCGGCGAGAAACCGAGATTTTCCGCAAGCGCACCAATCTCCGTTGCGGCGCCGTCATCGTCGCTCGCCAGGAACACGACTCTCTTGCCACCATGTACTGCCGGATCCTGTTCCAGGACGGCAGCGCCCAAATGATTGAATCCCTTAACCAGTCTTCCACCAGTGAAGGCCTGCCCGACGGCCCTGGAAGAAGGTTGCCCACCCAGTTCCTCAGGTGGCACGCCGTAGGCATTGGTGACATCGACGATGATCTTGCCCTTCCAGGCAGGCAGCGCCTTCGCGACATCCCGGTACGACTCGAAACGGACAGCCAGAAAAACGATGTCCGCCTTGACCGCTTCCGCCAGTTTTTTGGGAATGATCGTGGATCCGATCGCGGCCGCAGCGGATGCAAAGCTTTCCGGGTCGCGAGTGGTTGCAACGGATACTTCGATGCCGCATCGGGCAAACGCCCTGGCAAGCGCCTGGCCGATCTTGCCGAAGCCAATAATTGCGTAGGTCATAGGTTTTCCTTTGGTGTGCGACACCCTACGGGCTCCGAATATCGAATGGAGTGACCGGCGGGCGTAGCGTGTCAGAGTTGCGCAAGGCCGCCGTCGACGGCAACCTCGCTGGCGGTCATAAAGCTGCTGTCCGGCGACGCGAGAAAGGCGGCCGCCGCTGCGATCTCGGCAGGATCGGCCATGCGCTGGAGCGGAGTCAGCGAGGCGAAGACCTTCTGGCCTTCCTCGCCTAGCGCTTCCTTCGCGAGTTCGGTCGCCGTCGCCCCGGGTGACAGCACGTTGACCCGGATGCCGGTGCCCTTCAGGTCCTCCGCCCAGCTCCGTGCGAGGTTGCGGACTGCCGCCTTGCTTGCGCTGTAGGCGCTCATTGCCGGGGCGCCCGTGGTACCGGCGCTCGATCCGGTCAGGATTATCGAACCGCCCTTGCCCATCAGCGGCAGCGCCTTCTGTACCGTAAAGATCGTACCTTTTACGTTGGTGTCGAAAGTTTCGTCGATGTGCTCGGCGGTGATCTTGCCTAGCGCAAGCTGGCCTCCCGCCCCGGCATTGGCGAAAACGATGTCGAGGATTCCGCGCTCGGCCTTTACCGCCGCGTAAAGTCGGTCGAGGTCGGCCAGATCGGAGACCGAGCCCTTCACCGCGCGGGCATTGGGCCCGAGGTCGGCAACAGCGGCGTCGAGGGCTTCCTGCCGCCGGCCGAAGATGAAGACGAAGGCGCCTTCTTCGATGAAGCGCTTTGCTGCGGCGCGGCCGATGCCGGTAGCGCCACCGGTGATCACGGCAGTCTTTCCATTCAGTCTGTTCATGTCATGCATCCTTCGTTGAAGTTGTTCTGGAGCGCCGAAACAAAAGCGACAAGCTCGATTCTGGAGGTCTTGATGCATGAAGCCAATTGACTAAATATCTATAATTGCCATCTACTCTTTGGATACCTATGCTCGACAACGTCACGATCAATCAACTTCGGGCCTTCGTTGCCGTGTGTGACCACGGAAGCTTTTCCGGGGCTGCACGGGAGCTAAGGCGTGCACAGTCAGCGATCAGTCACGCGATCAACGCGCTCGAGAGTGCCTTCGATGTGTTGCTGTTCGAACGCAACGCGCGCAAAGCGACGCTCACGGCAGCGGGCCGTAGCCTTCTACCTGATGCTCGTGGGGTGATTTCACGCACCGAGGAAATGAAGATGCGCGCGGTTGCCATTGCTGAAGCCGGGGTGCCACAGGTATCTATTGCAGTGGACACCTATTTTCCGCGCGCGCACCTGATTGAATGCCTGCGCAGGCTGCAGTCGGACTTTCCAACCGTCGCAATCAATCTGCGCATGACGACCATGCAAGGCGGCGAGCGCCTGGTTCTCGAAGGAACGTGCGCATTGGCGGTGACGATCACCGACGTGCCGGAACTGAGCCCGGGTACCATAGAAAGGCAGCATCTATGTGAAGCGCAAATGGTGACCGTCTGTGCGCCATCGCATCCGCTGGCCGCAATCGCGGGGCCGATCCCGCGGGAGGAATTTGGCCGGCACATCCAGCTCGTCGTAACCGACAATCAGCCCGATGCGGAAAAGACCCAACACGGGGTCGCCGGTGAACGCCAGTGGCTGGTGAATGACCTCGGTGCGAAGCACGATCTGCTCAGGGGCAGTTTATGCTGGGGGCACATGCCGCATCATCTGGTTGCAGAAGACCTCGTGAACGGAACACTTGTCGAACTCCAACGGCGCGCATGGCACATGCGCGCCCTCACGTTCATGATCTCGCAGCGGCGCGGATACTCGTTTTCCGACTGCGAGATGCGGCTGGTTGCGCTCCTGGGCAATCGTCATCGCGTTTCAAAGGGTGCCAGCAAACGCTCCGTCTCACGCGCGGGAAAAAAAGCGTGAAGGGCCGCTACGCCTGAGCAACCGCCAGCAAGGGCTGCTGCTCCACGACGGATGCCCGCAAGGTAAATAAACGGCTCGCGCGTTCTGAAATCTTCAACGGCTGCAACGGGTCGCGAAGACTCATTCACGCTTGTCGGACGCCGAGGTTCACCACCACCGGGGCGCCAATGACTGCAAAGGGACGAGCAGGCGCCGCCCGCCGCGCCAGTGCCCGCCGCGCTTTGTGGCCTCGGCGCCGCAAAGCGAAGGCCGCTCTCCACCCGCGCGGCCAGAAAAGAAACAGCCCTGTCCGTCCGGTGGGCTATCATGCCTATCCTCTTCGAAGTAGCTCCTTATGATTTCCGTCCGTAATGTCACCCTGCGCCGCGGCGTCAATGTCGTACTCGACCGCGCGTCCGTCACTTTCACCCCCGGCGAAAAGATTGGCCTTGTCGGCCGCAATGGCGCCGGCAAGTCATCCTTCTTCGGCCTTCTCAACGGCACGCTGCACGAAGACGGCGGCGAATTCTCGATTCCCGCTGCATGGAAGATGGGCCAGGTCGCGCAGGAGATGCCGGAGACCGAGCAAAGTGCGACCGACTTCGTGATCGAGGGTGACACCTTACTGCTGGCCGCGCAGGCCGAAGTCGCCGCCGCCGAGGCCAGCGACGACGGCATGCGCATGGCGCACGCCTACATGGCACTGCACGACGCCGGTGCACATGATGCTCCCGCGCGTGCCCAGGCGCTGATCCTGGGCCTTGGCTTCAGTGCCGCGCAGCTTAGCCAGCCGGTCAACAGTTTCTCCGGCGGCTGGCGCATGCGACTGCAACTGGCGCGCGCGCTCATGTGCCCGTCCGACTTGCTGTTGCTCGACGAGCCGACCAATCACCTCGACCTCGACGCGCTGGTCTGGCTGGAAGCGTGGCTCAAGCGCTATCCAGGAACTTTGGTCGTGATCAGCCACGACCGCGAATTCCTCGACGCGGTGACACAGGTGACGGTGCACGTCGACAACGCCAAGCTCGTTCGCTATGGCGGCAACTACAGCAAGTTCGAAGAGATGCGCGCTGAGCAACTGCTGTTGCAGCAGGCCGCGATGGCCCGGCAGGCGGACAAGATCGCCCACCTGCAGAAATTCATCGACCGCTTCAAGGCCAAGGCCTCGAAGGCGAAGCAGGCGCAGAGCCGGGTCAAGGCGCTCGAACGCATGGAGAAGATCGCACCTGTGCTTGCCGACGCCGAGTTCACCTTCGAGTTCAAGGAGCCGCTCAACGTCCCGAACCCGCTGTTGTCGATGCTGGACGCGAGCTTCGGCTACCCGGCGCCGACCGAAGCGCCTCCGGGCACGCCGCCGACGGTTATCGTGCGGGGCATCAACCGGTCCGTGCTGGCTGGGCAGCGCATTGGCATTCTCGGTGCCAACGGCCAAGGCAAGTCCACGCTGGTGAAGACGGTGGCGCACGAGCTGGCGCCGATTACCGGCGAAATCAGCGAAGGCAAAGGCCTGAACATCGGCTACTTCGCACAGCAGGAACTCGACGTGCTGCGTCCTCTCGACACGCCGCTGGAACACATGATCCGTCTTGCCAAGGACACGCCAGCGCACATGCGCGCCCCCGGCCAGAGCGGCACCGAACAATCGCTTCGCACCTTCCTCGGCACCTTCAGTTTCAGTGGCGACATGGTCCATCAGGCGGTCGGCACGATGAGCGGCGGCGAAAAGGCGCGGCTCGTGTTGTGCATGATCGTGTGGCAGCGCCCCAACCTGCTGCTGCTCGACGAGCCGACCAACCACCTCGACCTGGCTACACGCGAAGCGCTAGGCATGGCACTCAACGAATTCGAAGGCACAGTGATGCTGGTCAGTCACGACCGGTCCCTGCTGCGCGCGGTATGTGACGAGTTCTGGCTCGTCACCAAGGGTGGCGTCGAGCCATTCGACGGCGATCTGGACGATTACCAGGAGTTCCTGCGCGACGAAGCCCGTCGCATGCGCGAGCAGGCTGCCGGAGAGCAGAAGGTCATCGCCTGAGGTAACTGCCTGCGGTAACTATCGGTAGTTCCATTCTGGAAGCTGCCGTAGCGCTCGCATCGAGTCGAAGAGGCCTTAAGGCCGAACAATACGCATTCTTCGATGCCACAGCGGTCGTTCGTGATTTTAGTTTTCGAACGACCGCTGTGCTGCAGCGAGCGCGACTTTGTTGTCTGCCCATACTACGTATGGAGAAACATCAAAGTCCGCGGGGGAGAGCGTGGAAAGAGGCAAGCGCGATCGTCAGTCCCGATAAATCCGCGTCGCCCACCGCCCTCTTACGGCCGCCTGTCGTGCCGGGTTCCCCGACGCACCACAACCAGGGCAATACCTCCGAGAATCGCCGCCGAGGCCAACACGATTCGGATGGTCACGCTTTCTCCAAGAAATGCGGCTGCGCCAAGCGTCGCGATGACCGGCACGCTCAACTGCACCGTGGCCGCGTTGCCCGCTTTCAGACCGGGCAACGCCGCGTACCAGATGGCGTAGCCAATGCCGGAGGCCGCTGCGCCGGAACCCGTTGCGTACCAGAAACCGGCGTAATCAATCGAAGCGTGGGCGCACATGGCGGCGCTGAGCGCCGCGGCAAGTGGGACTGCGCGCAGGAAGTTACCGGCCGTCACCGCGGTGGGATTTCCCGCGCCCTTGCCGCGCAACGAATAGATGCCCCAAGCGACGCCGGCGCCGAGCATAAGGACAGCGCCTCCGGGAGGTGGCGCGGAGAGACCGGGAAGCAGCAGCCCCGCAAGGCCTGCCAACGCGCATGTCAATCCGATCCATTGTCGCCAATGGAACCGTTCGCCCTTTCGGATGCCGTAGCCGATCATTGTCGTCTGCACGGCGCCGAACAGAAGCAGGGCCCCAGTGGACGCCGGCAGGCTCAGGTAGGCAAACGAGAATGCGGCCGCATAGGCGAACAGCGCCAGCGCCGACAGCCAGTTTCCGGCGCCGCCCAGCCTGCCGCCCCGGAGCCGCACTATCATCGAGAGCACGAGGGCGCCCGACGCGATACGGATCGACGTAAAACTCGCTGCATCGATGCCGGTGCCTTTAAGGGCCAGCCGGCATAGCAACGAGTTCGCTGCAAACGCGACCATTGCAAGCAGCGTCAGCACAGTGACACGCACGGGCGACACAGACATCCCCCCAAAACCCCCGAATCTTCCGCCAGTATCCGGCCATTGCGCTGCCCGTACGAGCGTCGGTGACCGGTCGTCTCTGCCCGAACGCGGCCTTTTGCAATCGGCTCATGTCGAGCCGTTGCAGTGCTTCGCCCCCCGAGACCTGAACGACTGCTTCCAAGGCAGGATCGGACAACCCGCCCGGCGTGGCGGTCGTTCCGCCGAAGATATGTTCGCATAGCGAAAGGGGCGTGTCCGGTGCGCCGCTGGCCCTAAAGTAGCAGATAGTCTCTTGACCTTGCACACATCGTTGATGGGCGCGGTCTTGTGAATATGCCCTAAAGGAGTAACTCATGCCGTCCGAGCACGCCGATGTCCTGTCCCAGGTACTCAAGCTGATTCGCCTTCGCGGGGATCACGTTTTCCACGGCGAACTGGGCAGTTCCACCGAAGTGATTTTTCCGCCCGGACCGGCGGCTTTTTTGCATCTGCGTACCGGCGAACTGTCTGTGTCTCAATGCAATGGACCCTCCGTGACGCTGCGGTCAGGCGACTTCGTTCTTTTGCCGCATGCGGATGGACACACGATTCGAAGCGAGCCGGGCGGAAAAGCACATCAACGCTTCGAGGCGGCGGTGGACTTTACCCTCAGCAGAGATGTTCAGACGTTCAAATGGGCGGCTGATGATCGAATGGCAGGATCCTTTCTTGCGGGATCATTCTATTTTGACGGGGCGCCGTTGCGCTCTTTGCTCACCGGGCTTCCCGGGCTGATTCATCTGACATGCGACAAAGTCAGCGAACCCCCTTGGCTTGCCTCCATCTCGCATTTTCTCGACGTGGAATCGCGTAGCGCGGGCCTAGGGTCGTCGCTGATGATCTCGCGGCTTATTGATTTGCTAGTTATCCGCACCTTGCGGATGTGGGTCAGCCGGCAAGGCGATCGGGTCGGCTGGCTGTCCGGACTGAGCGACGAACGCGTCGGTCGTGCGTTGAACGCAATGCATCTGGAACCTAACCGTGCATGGACGGTGTCGGCGCTCGCCGAGACGGCGATGATGTCGCGATCGATGTTTTCGGATCGTTTTACGGCGGTGGTGGGGCTTCCACCGTTGCGTTATCTGACACGGTGGAGATTGACGATCGCGGCAGACTTGCTACGCGGAGGAACCTTGAAGGTGACCGAAGTGGCCCACGTTGCCGGCTATGGTTCGGAGGCTGCCTTCAGTCGCGCCTTCAAGGAGGAGTTCGGCTATCCACCGCGCGACGCACATCGAATCGAACAGACAGGCGCCTTTGTCGCACGAAGTTCGGAACTCCTTTGACAGCCCTTGTCACGCCGTTGGCTCGCTTCGTCAGTTGAAGCTGTCAGTGCGGTAGTTTCGTTTCAATGGCATGGCATCGCGTCGATCCCCAAGCGACTCGATCTGCTCAGCTTGCCCGGGTGCGTTGATCGGACGATAGATCATGCAAATCAGACGCCGGGATATGGTCAGTCCTGGATACGTTCTTTAGAGTGGATAGCCAAGGTCCTCCCGTATCCGCAACGGAGGAAGGCTCTCACGCACTATGGTTCGGATCTCTCATGCTCAAGCAGATCAGACAGTTTGCGATAACACTTCTCGTTGCAACACCCACGCTTGCGTCATGTGTCTGGATCAGAAGCGCGAGTGCGGTCGCCAGCGTCACCGTCGTATAGCACGGATCTTTTCAAAGCCAAGTTCCAATTCACGACATCGGCACCGATGTCTCGTCAAGGAAGCAATATAGATGAAACTCCTGCTCGCTGCTCTTGCCATTTCAGCATTCGCGTTCGATACCAGTGCGATGGCTGCGCAAAAGCCCCCGATCGTTCTGGTCCACGGCGCTTTCGAAGACGCCCAGGTCTGGGGGCATGTCACATCCAGGCTTCAAACCGATGGCTATAAGGTTGTGGCGGTTGAACTGCCAGGTCGTCCGGCCGCGCCCGCCTCGCCGGACAAGGTGAGCCTCGACCTCTATCGCGACACCGTGGTCGCAGCGCTGAACGAATTCCATCGCCCAGCAGTCGTGGTCGGTCACAGCTTCGGCGGCATCGTCATCGCCGACGCCGCGGAAACGGCACCGAAGAAGATCAAAACTTTGATCTTCGTTGCGGCCTACCTGCCGCAAGACGGCGATTCGCTCGTGTCGATGGCCAACAAGGATGCCGACGCCAGGATCGGCCCGCACCTGCAGATCGACAAGGAAAAGGGCATTGCCTCCATCGAATATTCGGCACGCGCCGATCTGTTTGCCAATGGAGGTCCTGACGAACTGCGCAAGGCAATCCCGAATCTGATTCTGGATGAACCCGTGAGCCCGCTAGCTACGCCCGTGCACGTGACTTCCACCAACTTTGGTCAGATCGACAAGGTCTATATCCACACAGCCATGGACCAGGTCATCAGCCCGTCGTTCCAGGCGAAGATGGTTGCGGCAACCCCCGTGAGAGCAGAGTACACCCTGCAGACCGGTCATACGCCGTTCCTCACCGATCCCGACGGCCTGGCAAAGGCGATCGAGGCTGCTGCGAAATAGCCGGTTCGCGGTTGGTCCAGGAAACGAAGGCGCTGCGGCTTCGTCGTCCCGCGCTTTGCCTTCAAGTGTATTGCTCCGGGCGGGGGGGCTCGCTATATCCGGGCTTCCGCGCACCGTCCTGCGGACCGCTCTTCGATGGTCTGCACCGGCATGCTCTTTCAGAAAGAAGCATACGCATCGGTTGTTTACGACAGTTTCTCTTGTTTCCAAAGGCAGAACCGATATGTCCCGTCTTCAGATACCCGCCACGATCGCAGATGCACTCGCTGCTTCCCAGCCCTTCCTGGAAGCCATCAACAAGAAACTGGGTGTCACGCCGAATCTGTTTGGTCTGATGGCCAACCGCCCTGCGGCGCTCGAGGGCTACCTCGGTCTGGCCGGAGCCTTGGCGACCATCCGCAAGAACAGCGCCAATGCGCGAGTCAGTGATTCATTTTGATACGCGGAATCAAGCCGCAACCGACGACTGTCGTTCGCTGTATCGGATGATTGAGTTCACTGCGTCGCGATAAGTCCAGGCCAAATCTATTTCTATTCACCTAACGTTAAGACCGAACATGAACGTATTCGACCGGCTCGCGCAAGCGAGCCTAAATTTGCCAGCGCCCATCAACCCGCTTGGCTCCTATCGAACGGTTTCCGTTTCGGGAAGCCAACTATATGTATCCGGTCTCGGCCCTTTCCAAGATGGCAAGCCAATCGTCGGAATGGTGGGCCGCGATATTTCACTTGAAGAAGCTCAAGACGCGGCGCGCCTAACGATGCTCATGATCTTGGCCTGTGTCGATGAGGCATGCGGACTCGACAACGTCAAGCGATGCAGCCGGCTAACAGTCTACGTGCGTGCAGAACAGTCGTTCGCCCAGCATCCGCAAGTGGCCAATGGCGCCAGTGACCTCTTGCTGACGCTGTTTGGGCAAGACAATCTGCCGGCTCGAAGCGCACTGGGCGTGCATTCGTTGCCGATGGGCATCCCGGTTGAGATTGACAGCATTTTTGAGTTGAAGGGGTGATGGACATGGCTCGACCGCACGACGACGTTCAGTTGATGCGAGCCGATCGGCCGGCCAAACCTGATTCTGAACCCGCCGCACAACGAGCGCCCATCGCGCTGTCTGGAGGGGAATACTGCCGTCCTGCTTTCGAGAACAATCAATCCGTGCTCGTTCGGACGCCGCAAGCATTGCGATGCGGCCGCCACACGATTGCCCAACATTGAAACGAACCATCTATTTTTCCGTCGGACTCTGATCATGCGTCAAATGATATTGACCGTTGTCGTCACACTGACTGTCTCTACGGGATGTCTCGCGAGCACTTCTACCATCTACAAGGAACCCCTGGACGCGAAGACTCTGAACACACTTCGATCGGATTTTAGCCATCTCATGCAACTAGCCAACCGCCACGACTTCAAAGCGCTCCATGAGATGTTCTGGCAATCTCCCTCGGCCCTTCTCGTCGCCAAAAGTGCGATCCCCACGGAAGGGAACTGGGCTGGCTTCTGGGGTAATGAGGCGATCGATCAGAAGCTGCGCGATATCGGCACCTCCGGCCCTGTCGTGCTGCGGCCGGATTATTCGAAATTCAAGGTCGTCGGCTTGACGAAGGACATAGCGCAATCCTATGCGCCAGTGAATATCACGGTCTCCTATGCGGGTCAGGACGGAACCCCCAAGCCGTTTCTATTGCTAATCAACTGGATAAAAATCGGCAAGGACTGGAAGGTGGCTTCGGAGATCATCCTACCCGTACCGCCGGCGCCTGAAGCAAAAAGCGAAGTACCTGGATAGTCGTGACAAAAGTGTCCAGATCCCTTGCTACAGACACACCAGCAGAGTTCAACGTGCGATCGGCAACGTATCACCGACACCACGGATGTTGGTCTTTAGCCTGCCTAACGAAAAAGTGATGCCCACAGGAAAGCGAGTTGACGCGGATATTCAAATGCGGCGCCTGACACATTTCACCAGGCAGACAACTTTAAGAAGACGGGTCATGACGATCAACAGACGTAACTTCTCGGCCGCCCTCGTCGCCGGCGCTGCCGCGTCGCTTATTTCTGCTCGCAGCGTAGCAGCAACGCCTGCTTCGGGGAAGGCGCGCAATATCGTCCTCGTGCATGGGTTGTTCGCTGATGGGTCGTGCTGGACGGAAGTGATATCGCGATTGCAGGCAGCGGGGCTCAATGCCACGGCTGTCCAAAACGAAGCCGTTAAGAAGACTGGGAAGTTCGTTGCCAAGGCCACGTAACACGTCGCTGTCCAATCCACGGAAACTGTCGTCGCGCGAGTTCGTGGAATTCCTGGTTCAACAACGCGACGCGCAATTGCACGACACTGTGTGCCCCCACGCGACTCCAGCGCATATGCTGGCTCTTGCACATTCGACGGCCAACGATTCGATTAATTGACGATTCGACGAAGCCGGTGGAGATTCGTCCTCCCGCACGTCGCCATATGCGATAGTCGATCAGCGACTCGGCGTTGCTGTCGAGATACGTGACCACATTCGAGAGGCTATTGCTCGCTTTCCTGACGTGGCTGCTCACTGCTGGATCTCGTGTCTCACGTAGATCAAGCAAGTGAGCAAGTCTAGCTGAAAACTGCTGCCAGGCGGCTGTACGTCCGACCCAAACGTAGTGGCGGAAGCGGACAAACAGATCCGACAGTTCAAACGCTGATCCACTGTCCGTAAGTCGCCCATATGCCAGAGGCGCGATAGCCTGCTCAACGCGTCGCAACATGCGCCCGATGTGTGCCCAATCGAGAATCCACTTGTTATCGTATGGGAGATCATTAGCGACGCCGGCCTAGTCCCGAGCTCCATCAGTCAGGACAACGACTTCATTAGGATCCCCGTATCCGCTGTCCTCGAGGAATCGTGTCATTTCTTGATTCAGTCGCCTGGTGCGCGGCATGGCGGAAGCCCACACTCGTGGCTGCTTACCGGCTTTGCCCAAAGCAGCAACGACGACTGCGATCGACGATCGGCCGGTTCCCGGCTTCTGCACGATTTTCCTTGCCGGAACTCTTGCGATTGCAGGCCTTCCGTCGTTCGCGGCAATAGTAAACCTTTCCTGGCGCGGTCTTCAGCTCCGAGCAATGACTATCATGCAGACGACGCTGGACGCCGCAATCCACACAGGATCTATGCGAGGCGCAAAAAAAAAACGTTCGATCTGCTCGACAACGAACTCCTGCTGCACACAATTGAGCAAGGACTTGCCTTCACTGAGTGACAATCCCACGTCTCCTGGCGTCTGGTCGTCGATGGGCCTGTGCAACCGCATGACCTCAACCCGCTTTACCACACTCCCGTCGCCGTTATCGAACTCAAGAGCGATCGTGCATCGCATGGTGGCTCCTGGGTCTCGTCGTTAGGGATACGATACCCCGCGGCGCGCTCGTCTCCCAGCCTTTTTAACGGCTTCTTGCTCGAGCCCGCCATTCCAGGCTGCTTCGCCTCAGAGCGTCAGGCCGTTATCTGACACTGGCGGATAGGTCGCAGTTCTCTGCTTGCAAGTTCGATAATCACCGTGCGTTTGCGAAACAACGGCGGGAGTCCCCATGGTCAAATTGGCGCCACGCCTGCCCAGATGGATTCCCTCGACCTCACTACGCCAACGATCATGTCTACCCTCATCGCCCGACCCGATGCGCAAACGCGAGAACGCCTGATTCTGTGGATCAGGAGACGCATGGACGAATGCGGCATTACCGAGTCGGCATTGCAAGCGGCACTGGAAAACGATCAGCGCCAATTGCGCTACCAGGACGCGTTCGGCAACGTCTGGAGCGGCGACGGCGAACTGCCCGCATGGCTGAAACGCGCGGTGGCCGCCGGCCAGAGTATCGAGCACTTCCGCTGCAACTAGGGTCCGAGAAAGCCGCCTGCGCGAACTCTGCGTAGCAGTCAATGCAATGCTGCGTTGCTTTTGCACCCGGTTTATCAATCATTTTGGCTTGAATAAGCTGTGTCTCGAGTTCACAGCGAAGGCCTCCCCGCCGCCCACGGCGCAGGTCAGCGCCGAATTCACGGCAACTCGAGCACCATTTGCCCCTCCCGATTGCGGATATCGAAACACGATTTCGCCCTTATATTAATCGATGGATAATTTATCCTCCGCTTCCATGACATCTTCGATGAACAAACTAGCTGAATTTAGACGCGGATGGGTGCAACTGATCGGCTCGACGCTGGGCCTCGGCATTGGCGTGATCGGGCTGGGCTCTTACAACCTCGGACTCTTTGCCAAGGACCTGCAGGGCGCCGTCGGTCTCACGAAAACGCAATACGGGGCCGGTTACCTCGCTTTCACGCTGGGACTCGCACTCGGTCTGCAAATGTGGGGGCGCCTGCTGTCACGCTTCGGCGCGGCGCGCACGGCGGCGGGCAGCGCGCTCGCGCTCGCCGCGTGTTTCGTGGCGATGGCGGAACTGATCTCGACACCGACCGCCTACATCGTGCTGGTCGGTCTGGCCGGCTTTTTCGGCGGCGGCACGAGCGGTCTCACGTTTACACGCATCGTCAGCGGATGGTTCGATCGCGGCCGCGGCTTCGCGCTCGGCCTCACTCAGGTCGGGCTGGGATTGTGCGGCGCGATCCTGCCGCCGATCATCGCGGCCACGATCGTCAAAAGCGGCTGGCATTCCGGTTATCTGATGCTGGCTGCCATCGCCGCAGCGGGCGCGCCGATCGCGCTGTTGATCCTGCGCGACAGTCAATCCAGCGCCATGGAGCAGTCCGCCCCGGCCGATGCCCCCGATCTGAGCGAGCTCGCCACAGAATTCGCGGCGGTCAAACGGACCAGCACGTTCTGGATCATGTTCCTCGCCTTCACGCTGTCGACGCTCTTCGTGGCGGGCAGCGCTCAACACATGGCGCCGATGCTGCGCGAACTCGGCGCGAACGCCGCCTCGGCGGCCAGATACATGAGCCTGCTCGGCATCGGCACGGTCTGCGTGCGCCTGATCGTGGGCTGGCTATCCGACTATGTGCATGCGCCGCGGCTGATGGCCTTTTCCTGTCTGGTCGGCATGGCCGGCGTGCTGACGCTCAAGCTCGGCGGCATCGGCTACGCGCCCTTGTATGCGTTCACGGTGGGTTGGACCTTCGGCGGCGAGATCGATCTGGTCGCGCTGATGTGCACCCGCTACTTCGGTCTCAGGATGTTTCCGCGTGCCTACGCGTTTCAGTACGGCGCACTGTGCATCGCCGCGGGCGTAGGTCCGCTGGGGATTGGCTGGCTGGCCGACAGGTTGGGCAGCTACCAGCCGGGCCTCGTGCTGAGCGCGGTACTCGCGGCCGCCGCGGCGTTCGTGTTCCTTCTGCTGCCCCGCTACGACGGCCGTGCCGGCGAACCGGGCGAGGCCGGCCGCCTCGGACTGAACAGCATCGATTAATGCGTTTTACCCAGTAGTTCACCGCTATCAGGAATGTCTCAATGATCCACTTTGACCACGTCTGTCTTGCAGCACAAAACGTCTACGAAGCCACGTTCCGGCTGAGCCGCGAAACTGGCTTCGGCAACTACGACGGCGGCTTCTTCCCGCTCTACGGCATCGGCCACAAGGTCGTGCCGCTGGCGCCGGACATCTACATCGAAGTCGAAGGCATTGTCGATCATACGGTCCTCAAGCGAGGCCAACCGCTGGCCAGTTTTTTCGAGCAACAGACGCGTGAAGGCGATTGCTTCGTGGGCTGGTGCCTGCGCACCGACTCGCTGGACGAACTGAAGGCTTTCGCCAGACATCACAACACGGTCGTCGACGAAAGCACCACCGGCAAGGACGCCGGCCGTCAGATGATGAACGGCAAGCGCGGCTTTGCGTTGCAGACGCCGAGCGCGCTGACGGCATGGCCAATCGGCAAGCCCAACCTGTACTTCAAGCCGGGTAACGGACCGCACACCGCGAGCCTGCCGACAGAGCCGGGCACGGGATCGGTACAGGGCCAGGGGCTCAACTGGATCGAGATCGGCGAAGACGAAGCCGCGCTCGCGGCATGGCTCGGCGAGATCGGCCGGCCGTCGGACTTTCCGTTCGAGATTCGCTACAACCGGAAGACCTCCGGACTGTACGCGATGGGCGTGAAAACGAGCGAGGGCGAACGGGTGATTCGCCGCGCCGCGGTCAAGCTCTGACGCTTCGCGGGCGCGTCGGAAAGCTCTAATAGATTCAAGCAGGCGGGCCTGATGCCGTGACGTGGGAGAAAGTATGGACAAGCTGCTAGCGTTGCGAACGCTGCTCGCCGTTGCGGAATCAGGGGGCTTTACGGCCGCCGCTCACGAGCTCGGCAAGACCACCTCATCGGTCATGCGTCTGATGGATGGCCTGGAAGCGTCGCTAGGTACCTCGCTATTGACGCGCACCACACGCAACGTTTCGCTCACCGACGCCGGCGTGACCTACGTCGAACAGGTTCGTCAGGTGCTGACCGATCTGGCGGGCGCCGACGACAGCGTGATCGACAGCGGAATCGATCCGATGGGACCGTTGCGAGTGAGCGTGTCCGCCACCTACAGTCGTTTGCATATCGCCCCGCATATCGCCACGTTTCTGAAGAAGAATCCGCGCGTCAACCTCGAGCTGGTAGTGTCGGACAACCATCTCGACCTGGTCAGCGAACGTCTGGATCTGGCTGTGCGGGTCGGCGTCCCCACCGCGGACGATCGTCTGATCGTGAAGCGGCTGCGCCAGAGCGAAAGATTCGTGGTTGCCAGCCCGGACTATCTGCAAAGAAAAGGCGCCCCGCAGGCGCCGTCCGAACTGATTCGCCACGAGTGCCTGCGCTTCGTCTACAAGCCCGGCAATCGGCAACGATGGGTCTTCCGCTATCCGGGCAGGTCCGAAACCGTCGACGTGAATGGACAGCTGCTGACCAATAACCTGGACATGCTGGCCGGCGCCGCGCTGGGCGGTCACGGTATCGCCCTCCTCCCGCAATGGCTGGTGGGCGCCGACGTGGCGGCGGGCAGATTGACGGCGCTTTTCACCGACGCCCAGGCGACGCCCGAAGGCGGCGATGCCTTCGTCTACGCAACCTATTTGCCGAATCGCCGACATTCGAGAAAGGTTCATGCGTTCATCGATTTCGCGGAACACGCGATTGCCGTCCCCACCTGAGCGCCGTGCGAACCTGCCGGCCGGCATCGAAATAATCTCGTGCGCATTTGAAAAGCCGTGCGTTGCACGCAATCGACGCGCGCCGAATAAGCGGAAGCTGACTCCAACCCATCACGAAGAAGGCGCATGTCGACTGAAACGAAATGCCCGTTCATGCATGGGGCCGGCGACGGTGCGTCGGTTCCGCGCGATGTGGGTCGCGACGTCGGTGCGCTGGCGTTGCGCCACGCCCACGCTCCGTGAGGCGAAGTTCTTTTTTTATCATTTGATCATTTATACTTCGATCCGATCCGGACAGCGGGGTGTGCGCGAAGTCCGCGGACAACCGCCTCACCTGAAACATCTGACGATTCGATTAGTTTTCCTATTGCTAGCGAGCATCGACAGTTCGACGTTCCCCACCTTTTCCGGAAAGTCAGTACTTCGTCCATGTCAGCGATATCAACTTGCAACTTGCTGGAGATGAAGCATGACATCCACCCTGTTTTCCCTCACCACCGTCGGGCCCGTCACACTGCCGAACCGGATCGTCGTCTCGCCGATGTGCCAATACAGCGCTGACGACGGATGCGCGAACGACTGGCACCTGATGCATCTGATGCAGCTCGCCATTTCCGGCGCAGGGCTGATCGTTCTCGAAGCCACGGCGGTCGAGCGTCAGGCCCGGATCACGCACGGCTGCCTCGGCCTCTACAGCGACGCGAACGAGGCCGCCCTCGCGCGCGTGATGGACGCGGCGCGGCGCGTGGCGCCGCCACAGACGCGTTGGGGCATTCAGATCAACCACGCGGGACGCAAAGCATCGGCCCAACGCCCGTGGGAAGGCCGCGCGGCCTTGGGCCCGCTTGAAGATCCGTGGCCCACGGAAGGTCCTTCCGCAATCGCGGCCGGCGAGCATTGGCCTACCCCGAAGGAAATGACGCACGCCGACATGACGCGGGTCCGCGACAGTTTCGTCGCGGCGACCCGCCGTGCGCTGCGCCTCGGCTTCGACGTGATCGAGATTCACGCGGCGCACGGCTACCTCATGCATCAGTTCCTGTCGCCGCTGGCCAATCAACGCACCGATCAGTACGGCGGCTCGCTCGACAATCGCATGCGCTTTCCACTGGAAGTGGCGACGGCGGTTCGCGAGGTCATTCCGGCCAAGGTGTGCCTCGGCCTGCGCATCACCGGCTCGGACTGGACACCTGGCGGCATTGAAGTGGTCGAGACCATCGCGTTCGCCAATGCGCTGAAAGCGCGTGGCGCCGATTATGTGTGCGTCACCACGGGCGGCGTCGTCAACGCCCGCATCCCCGTGCAACCGGGTTACCAGGTCCCGTTCGCCGCCGAAGTGAAGGCGAATGCCGGGCTCCACACGCGCGCGGTCGGCATGATCGCCGATGCGCAACAAGCCGAGGCGATCATCGCCTCGGGGCAGGCGGACACTGTGGCGCTCGGCCGTGCCTTTCTGGATGATCCGCGCTGGGTGTGGCACGCGGCTCACACCCTCGGCGTCGCGGATTCGATCAGCTACCCGCCGCAATACGAACGCAGCAAGCCGGCTTTGTGGGCCGGGGCTCAACTCGCCCGCCCCGGGACAGCCAACGTTTCTTGAGCCGAACCCGCCAACGCGGACTCGCGTTCCAGCACCGTCAATCGGGCGCCCGTGCATGACTCAAGCGGGCGCCCGTGTCTTTCTCCTCTTGCCGACGCGGCTGTGCCCGCGTCCACTTAACTTTCGTCCATACCGTGTTCAAGAATATCAGTATCCGCGCGCGCCTCGCGCTCACCGTGAGTTTTCTGGGCCTGCTGCTGGTGATCGGCGGCGCCATGGGCATTGCCGGCGTGTCGATGAGTAATAGCGACGTCGAGCAACTCTATTCAAATCAGCTCGCCTCTTCCACCGCGCTCAGCGAGGCCAGCGTCTCGCTATCGAGAATGCGTCTGTGGCTCTATCGCATCGCGCTCGACCCAACGAGTCCCAGCGTCCCGCAAAACGTGCAGAACGCCCAAAAACTGCTGAGCGCTTCGCGCAATTCGTGGGCGGCTTATCGCGCGTTGCCAGCAGATGGTCCTGAAGAAAGCCGCCTCACCGAACTCACTAACGCGAAGCTCGACGCCCTGATTGCCAACGGCATTCAACCGATGTTCGACGCGCTGGCCGCCCACGACTCGGCAAAGCTCGTCGATGCCGCCCTGCATACCCCACCGTCGCTTTTCATCGACGTGACGGAAGCCATGGACACGCTCGGCAAGTATCAGGTGTCCTCCGCGCGCGCCACTTATGCGGCGGCACAGGCGCGCTTTCGCCGCTTCGTCGAACTCGCGCTAGCCGGCATTCTGATTGCCCTGACCGCAGCCGCCTTCTCCTGGTGGTCGCTGCAACGCGCGATCAGCGGCCCGCTCGATCAGGCACTCCGCCATTTCAAAGCGATTGCCGACGGTGACCTCACGACGCAGATCGAGGTGCTTAGTCGCGACGAGATGGGCCAGTTGATGGACGGCCTGCAAGCCATGCAAAGCAAACTGGTCAGCACGATCGGCGCGGTGCGGGACGGCGCAACGTCGATCGACACGGCGGCGCGTGAAATCGCGGTCGGCAACGTGGATCTTTCGCAGCGCACCGAAGAGCAGGCCGCGTCGCTGGAAGAGACCAGTTCGTCGATGGAGCAGTTGACGTCGACCGTACGGCAGAACGCCGCGCACGCGAAGCAGGCCAAACAGCTGGTGACGAGCACCGCCATGCTGACCGATCAGGGCAATCAGGCGTCGCTGAAGGTGGTCGAGACCATGAAGGAACTGTCCAGCTCTTCGCACAAAATTGCCGAGATCACGAGCGTGATAGAAGGCATTGCGTTTCAGACCAACATTCTGTCGCTGAACGCGGCGGTCGAAGCGGCCCGCGCTGGCGACCAGGGGCGCGGCTTTGCCGTGGTGGCGGGCGACGTCCGCCTACTGGCGCTGCGTAGCGCGACGGCCGCCAAAGAGATCAAGGAATTGACGGGCAGTTCGCTGTCCCGCGTCTCGGCGGGCGCGCAGCAGGTGGACGACGCGAGTCAGACGATGACGCAAATTCTGGATTCGGTGCGCAAGGTCAGCGATCTGATGAGCGAAATTGCTTCGGCATCCGAAGAGCAGTCGATCGGAATCGAGCAGATCAATCGCGCGGTTGCCCAGATGGATCAGGTGACCCAGCAGAACGCGGCGTTAGTGGAGCAGGCCTCCGCGGCGGCGTTGTCGCTTGAAGCGCAGGCCGGCGATCTGGAAACCGCCGTTTCGGTGTTCCGCGTACCGGCAAGGCGCTAGCGATACGCGCGTAACACCCAAACCGTGAGAAAGGGAGACCTTGAATGGACACGCTTTACGCAATGAGAGTGTTCGTCCGGATCGTCGAGGCGGGAAGCCTGACGAAGGCGGCCGACTCCTTCGGCTCGACCGCGCCGAAGGTCTCCAGGCTTCTGCAAGGGCTGGAGCATCGCCTGGGTTGCAGGCTGCTGCAAAGAACGACTCGCAAAGTGTCGCTTACCGAAGACGGGCGCATGTACTACGAGCGCTGCGTCAGCGTCCTCAACGAGATCGATGATATGGAAGGCTCGCTCTCGCATGCCAAGGTCTCGCCGCAAGGGCGCGTGAAAGTCAACCTGCCAATGGCGATGGCCAAGCATATCGTCATCCCCGCGCTACCGGCCTTTGTCGCGCAGTATCCTGACATCGACCTTGAGCTCGGGCTGACGGATCGTCACGTGGACGTGGTCGGTGAAGGCGTCGACTGCGTCGTGCGAGTGGGTACGCTGGACGATTCGGGTCTGGTCGCGAAGCGTATCGGGATGATGCAAACCTGCACGTGCGCGTCGCCCGATTATCTCGCGCTGCATGGCATGCCCGAAACGATCGACGACCTCGATCGCCACCTCGGCGTGAACTACGTATCGGCGGATACCGGGCGTGCGCGCAACTGGGATTTCATGGTCGACGCAGAAGCGAGGGTGGTGCAGATGAGAGGCTCGGTGCTGTACGTGCCGAACCGGCACCTTCCAAAAAAACTCAAGGTATTCATTGAATTCCTCAGCACCATGTACGCAGCGAACCCTGTATTGCAAGGCGACGCGCTGTGACGTGAGTGTGTGACCTGAACGACACGGACATTCCTGAGTAAGCGCATGTTCATGTGCATGCTGGCCTATGTTCGCGCGTCGCCTCCCGATACGATGCCCCGCGCCTGCATCGCAGACAACGCAATGCTGCGTTGCATTTTCACCCCATATATCTATTTTTTTGGAGTGAATAACCTGCGAACTGGCTCAGCGAACTCTCACCCGAGGCTGCGCCACTAGAAGTCTCAGCCGGCCCGGAGGCGTCGTCGACCTTGCGCAGTCCGCGCGCGTTCACCCGTACCGACGAGCCAAACCATCGCATTATTTATCGATCGATAGCCTCAATCAGGTCAGAAAAATCCGGCTGCTCACGCAAGCTCAAGCTTCTGTTCAGATATTTATATTTTAGGTAAAGAGATGAAAATCAGAGTATCGCTCATTGCGTGCGGCTTCGGCGTGGCGACGATCTGTTCGAGTGCTTTCGCGCAGAGCAGTGTCACGCTTTACGGGCTTATTTCCGGTGGCTGGGCTTTTTCGACCAATCAGGGCGGCCACCACACCTATCAGGCTGTCAGCGGCACGAACCAGTCGCCGCGATGGGGGCTGCGCGGCAAGGAAGATATCGGCGGCGGCACCAGCGTCATCTTCACGCTGGAGAACGGCTTCAATATCTATAACGGCAATGCTTCATTTAATGCCCGCTTATTCGGCCGTCAATCGTATATCGGCGTGACCAATACGAAGTGGGGCACGCTCACGTTCGGGCGGCAATACGACACCGTGGAAGACCTGCTCGGCCTGAACACCGCGTACAACTGGAATGGCACGATTGGCGACAACGACAACACGTACGCCAACCTGCACGTCAACAACTCGATCAAGTACACATCGCAGAAGATCGCAGGTTTCCAGGCCACTGCGCAGTACGGCTTCAGTAACTCGACAACCGGTTTCAACGACAACCGCAGCTTCGGCGCGGGCGCGAGCTACAACTATGGCAGCCTGAACTGGAACGTCGCGTACACGGAGTTCGATTCGCCGTATAGTGCGACCAACCCGACCGGCGCCATCGATACCGATTATTCGCCCACCTACCTGACGTTCGACCGCAGCGCTTTGGGCACCCACGCCTACGCGAAGAAACAGCGAATCTTCGGCACGGGTGGTTTTTACAGCTTTGGCTTGCTGAAGCTCGGCGCGCTTTATACCGACGTCAACTTCAACTATCTCGACGGTCAGCACCTGAACATACAGAACTTCAGCCTGAGCGCGAATTACTATGTCCGCCCTGATTTCCTGCTTGGCGCGGCGTACGTTTATACGACCGGTGACTACACCATTACGGGCAAGAAACCGAAGTGGAACGAGCTCAACCTCGTCGCCGACTACTACCTGTCCAAGCGAACCGACATTGCGCTGATGGTCTACCTGCAGCAAGCCGGCGGGGGCGCGCTGGCGGATATTCAGGGCTACACCTCGTCGTCAACGAATCGGCAGATGGTGACGACGCTCGGGATGCGGCACACGTTCTAGCGGTTGCTGCAAGGTGCCGCTTCACTGTTCAGTCTCGCGCAACACTGTGTTGCCGGATCCCTCGCTGCATTTTTCGTGAGCGAGGTTTACACTTCTTTCGTCTCCTCTATGTCTCCTCCTGATGTGGATTCGGCCCGCCATGCGGGCCTTTTTTCTTTCTGCCGCGTTGCTTCCGCCGGCCTGTCGTTCGATCCTCGCAAGCTGGCCAAACCTGCCATGCAAATCGGCGCGAGGAACATCATCTGCGCGTCCCATGCGTCCGCGTCAAGCGGCCAGCCGTGGGAGAACGTAATCGTTTGGCCTGTACCCAATCCTTTTAATAGATTTCCGTGCCGTCTCTGGTAGTGAAATATGCCATTGCTATTGCTCCTTTCGAGGTGATTGACCGGTGTCTGCCGGTGTGCCGAACGTCAGAGCAGTATTGGCGATAGCCGGCGAGCGCGATCTTTCTGATCGCCCGTAATTGTCGTATTCGCACGGCTATACCGACTGCTCGCCTGCGGTCTCACCGTTGGCGCTCTGTTTTTTTTGCGCCGCCGCATCGTTCGCGTACAGCCGTCGTGCGAATTCGCAAAGTCAGTGCCTCGCAGCGAATCCTCGCAGTTCGAAAGACGCTAATCTCCTGCCATAACCAGTGACCGCTCCGGCTCACTCGACAACACTATCCGTCCCCTGTGCAACATCCGCCTGAACTCATCAGGCTTCCGTCATCAGGAATCCGTCATGTGGATCGTCAGACTTGCCTTGCAACGACCGTATACGTTCATCGTGCTGGCCGTGCTGCTATTCATCCTCGGCCCGCTGGCGATCATCCGCACTCCGACGGACATCTTTCCGAATATCAACATTCCGGTGGTCAGCATTGTCTGGTCGTACAACGGCTTTTCCGCCGAAGATATGGCGCATCGGATCACATCGAACTACGAACGCGCGCTGACCACCGACGTGGACGATATCGAACATATCGAATCGCAATCGCTCAACGGCGTGTCGGTGGTGAAGATCTTTTTCCACCCCGGCGCCGACATCAACCGCGCCATCGCCGAAGCCGCCTCGAACTCTGCGTCGATTCTGCGCGTGCTGCCGCCGGGCACGCTGCCGCCGAACATCATCACCTACAACGCCTCCACGGTACCGGTACTTCAGCTCGGCCTATCGAGCAATACGCTTCCCGAACAGACGCTGTACGACCTCGGCAACAGCTTCATCCGAACCCAGCTCGCCACCGTGCAAGGCGCGGCCGTGCCGCTGCCGTTCGGCGGCAAGATCCGCCAGATCATGGTCGAACTCAATCCGCAGGCATTGCAGGCAAAAGGCCTCGCGCCGGCTGACGTGGTCAACGCCGTGAATGCGCAGAACCTCATCTTGCCGGGTGGCACCGCGAAGATCGGCACCCGCGAATACAACGTGCAAATGAACGGCAGCACCAACACGGTCGCCGCGCTGAACGATCTGCCGATCAAGACGATCAACGGCGCGGTGGTGTACGTGCGTGACGTGGCGCACGTGATCGACGGCTATGCGCCGCAAACCAATATCGTGCGCAGCGACGGCAAGCGAGCGGCGTTGCTGCAAGTGGAAAAAACCGGCAGCGCCTCGACGCTCACGATCATTCAGCAAGTCAAGGACATGCTGCCGAAGATCGCCGCAGGTTTGCCGAAGGCACTGGTCATCACGCCGCTTTCGGATCAGTCGCTATTCGTGAAGTCGGCGATCACCGGCGTGGTGCGTGAAGCGTTGATCGCGGCCTGCCTGACTGCCGTGATGATCCTGCTGTTTCTCGGCAGTTGGCGCGCCACGCTGATCATTGCCGTATCAATACCTCTCGCTGTGCTGACATCGCTGATCGCGCTGTCCGCTCTTGGCGAGACCATCAACATCATGACGCTGGGTGGACTCGCCCTGGCAGTCGGAATTCTGGTCGACGACGCCACCGTCGCGATCGAGAACATCACGCATCATCTGGAAACCGGCGAGCCCTTACACGATGCGATCCTGAACGGCTCGGGCGAGATTGCCGTGCCGACCTTCGTGTCCACGCTGTCGATCTGCATCGTGTTCGTGCCGATGTTCCTACTCTCGGGTGTGGCGCGCTATCTGTTCGTGCCACTCGCGGAAGCCGTGGTGTTTGCCATGTGCGCGTCGTATTTCTTCTCGCGCACGTTGATTCCGACACTCGCGATGTATTTGATGCGCGCGCCTTCGAAAGACGGTAAAGCCGCACAAGGACGGTTCGGCGCGCTGGTCCGGTTTCAGGCGCGTTTCGAACACCGCTTCGAGGCATTTCGCGGCGGCTATCGCAACGTTCTGCAAGGCGCGATTGCTCATCGTGGCCGCTTCATTCCGATCTTCCTCGTGCTGTGTTTCAGTTCGTTCGCGCTGATTCCGTTCGCGGGGCGCGACTTCTTCCCCGCCGTCGATACCGGAGAAATCCGTCTGCATCTGCGCGCGCCCACCGGAACCCGAATCGAACAGACCGCCCGCATCACCGACGAAGTCGAAGCGAAAATCAGCAGCGTAATTCCCAAACAGGATCAGGCGGCTGTGCTCGACAATATCGGCGTGCCCGTCAGCGGTATCAACCTGACCTACGACTCTTCCGATCCGGTCGGCCCGGAAGATGCCGACATCATGCTGACGCTCAAGCCCGGCGCCGGCTCGACCGCGGGCTATGTGGCGAAGCTGCGCAACGTGCTGAACGCGTCGTTTCCCGGCGTGACATTTTCGTTCCTGCCGGCCGATATCGTCAGCCAGATTCTCAACTTCGGCCTGCCCGCGCCGATCGATATCCAGATCGTCGGCAACAAGCTCGAAGAAAATCGCGTCGTGGCGGATCGCCTGCTGGCAAAACTGCGCGGCGTGCGCGGTCTCGTCGATGCCCGCATCCAGCAACCGGGCGACGAACCCGCCATCGACGTGGACGTGGATCGCACCAAGGCCATTCAGGCCGGCCTCACGCAACGCGACGTCGCGCAGAACCTGCTGATCGCCCTGTCCGGCAGCTCGCAAACCACACCGAACTTCTGGCTCGATCCGAAGAACGGCGTGAGCTATCCATTGATGGCGGAAGTGCCACAGTACGACATTCACTCGCTGCAAACGCTCGCGAACATTCCAATCACGACCTTCGGCCTCACCACCGGTCCACAGAATCTGCTCGGCACACTCGGTACGATGTCGCGCAGCACGCAGCAAGCGGTCGTCTCGCACTACAACGTGCAGCCGGTGCTCGACATTTTCGCGTCGACGCAAGGGCGCGATCTGGGCGGCGTCGCCACGGACGTATCGCATCTCGTCGATGCGGCGCGCGCCGAGTTGCCGCCGGGTTCGTCGATCGTGATCCGCGGCCAGGTTCAATCGATGAACGAATCGTTCGGCGGCCTCGAAACCGGCCTGATCTTCGCAATCGCGCTTGTCTATCTGCTGATGGTGGTGAACTTCCAGTCGTGGCTCGATCCGCTCATCATCGTGAGCGGCTTGCCCGGCTCGCTCGCGGGTATCTCGTGGATGTTGTTCACCACTCACACCACGCTCAGCGTGCCTGCCTTGACCGGCACGATTCTCTGCATCGGCATCGCCACGGCGAACAGCATTCTGGTGATCAACACTGCGCGCGAGTTGTTGCAGCAAGGCGCCGATCCGCTCGTCGCCGCACTCGAGGCCGGCTTCAGCCGCTTCCGTCCCGTCCTGATGACGGCGCTCGCCATGCTGATCGGCATGATGCCGATGGCACTCGGTCTCGGCGATGGCGGCGAACAGAACGCACCGCTCGGCCGCGCCGTGATCGGCGGCCTCGGCATCGGCACGATTTCCACGCTGCTGTTCGTGCCGGTGGTGTTCGCGCTGGTTCACAGCCTGCTCGCGAAGCGCCGCGCCCGCCAGGCCGCTACCACGGCTACCACCGCTACCACCGCTAGCCAGGCTCAATAACCAATGCCCACGATAGGACTCCATCATGAACACGCCTGATGCCACTCCGGAACACGACGGCGCCGTCACCAGCGCAGGTCTGCCTACCCTGCGCCCGGCGCCGCCACGCGAGACCGTCCGCGCCGGCGCACTGCGCCGCTACCGTCTGCCGCTGATTCTCGCGGGCGTCGCCGCTGTGCTGCTGATCATCGGCATCGTGCCGCGCTTGCGGGCCAGTTCGGCGCTGGACCAACAGGTTGCCGCGCAAACCGCGCTGACGGTCAAGGTCGTCTCGCCCGGCCACGCGCCGGCTTCGCAAGAATTGCTGCTGCCGGGCGCCGTCATGCCCTATGCGGATGCCTCGGTGTATGCGCGAACCAGCGGCTACATCCAGCACTGGACCAGCGATATCGGCGCCAAGGTGAAAGCCGGCCAGTTGCTCGCCACCATCGAAACGCCGGAACTCGACGCGCAATTGCAGCAGGCGCGCGCCGATGCGGCCACTGCGCAAGCCAACTACAACTACGCCAATACCACCGCGCAACGCTGGCAGCAGATGCTGCAAACGCAGTCCGTCTCGCAGCAGGACGCGGACAGCAAAACGGCCGACATGCAGGCCAAACACGCGACGCTGGCGTCGGCGCAGGCAAATGTCGCGCGCCTCACGGAGATGGTGTCGTACGAGAAAGTCACCGCGCCGTTCGATGGCGTGATCACGGTGCGCAACGTGGATGTGGGAGCGCTGGTCACGGCGGGCGGCACGCCCGGGCTCGCCGCGCCCGCCAACGAGTTGTTCCACATCGCGCAGACGGATGTGTTGCGTACTTTCACCGACATTCCGCAAAACGACGCGAGCTTCGTCAGCGTGGGAACGCAGGTTTATCTGACGACCCAGCAGTATCCCGGCCGCCAGTTCCCGGCGCGGGTCGCGCGCAGTTCCGACGTGATCGACCCATCGAGCCGCACGATGCGCGTGGAAGTCGACGTGGACAACAAGGACGGCGCGTTGCGTCCCGGCGCTTATGTGCAGGTCCATCTTGCCCTCGACACCGAGCATCCCGCACTCGAGCTGCCGGTAAGTGCCTTGCTGTTCCGTCCGACCGGCGTGACCGTGGCCGTGGTCGGCGATAACAACCTGGTCGCGCTGAAGACCGTGACGATCGGCCGCGATTTCGGCACCTACGTCGAGATCGCCACCGGTCTCACCGCGACCGATCGCGTGATCGACAACCCTGGCGATGCGATCACCGCAGGCGAGGCCGTGCAGGTGATGGCGCCCGCTGCCGCTGCCGATGTCACTAAGGCCGCCTCCGCCGCGTCGGCTGCACACGGCTAATGCCGTTCATCCCAAGGAAGCCGACCATGCGCGCCCTGCCCCTGACATTCCTACGCAAGACCTTGGCGACCGTTGTGGCATGCGCGCTGACGGCATGCTCCACCTTGCCCGCCTATAAGGTGCCCGAGACGGCCGTGCCGGATCGCTACGCGGCGCCCACCCGCCCCGCGCAGGCGGCATCCGGCTGGGCCGTTGCAACACCAGTCGATACGCAGCCACGCGGCGACTGGTGGACGGTCTTCAACGATCCTGAACTGAATCAGCTCGAAGATCAGCTGCCGGTGTCGAATCAGAGCGTGCAAAAAGCCGTCGCGCAATTGCAGCAGGCACGCGCGCTGATCGATTACCAGCACTCCGGCTTTCTGCCGACCGTGACGGCCGGCGCCGCACAATCGCGTACACGTCTCTCGCAAAACGTGGAGGGCCATTCCCTCGCCGGCAAGACCGTGCCCGATTATTCGATGGGTGTAGCCGCCTCGTGGGAACCGGACCTGTTCGGACGCGTACGCGACGCCGTGACAAACGCGCGCGATTCCGCCCAGGCCAGCGAAGCCGATCTCGAGGCAGTCCGACTTTCGATGAGCACCGATCTCGCGCGCGACTACTTCGCGCTGCGTGCGCTCAACATCCAGAAGAAGCTACTCGACGACAGCGTGAGCGCCTACGCTGCGGCGCTGAATATTCTCAGGCAGCAACTGGCCGACGGCGCCATCGACGCCTCCGCTACCGCGCAAGCCGAAGCGCAACTGGAAAGCACCCGCTCGCAAGCCACCGATATCGAGGTGCAACGCGCCCAGCTGACGCATGCCATCGCGACGCTGATCGGCGTGCCTGCGTCGTCCTTCTCGCTGCCGCCGAATATCGAAGCCATTCCCGTGCCGCAGATTCCGGCGGGCGTGCCGTCACAATTGCTGGAACGCCGCCCGGACATCGCGGCGGCGGAGCGGCGCGTGGCTGCGGCCAACGCGCAGATCGGTCAGGCGAAGGCGGCGTTCTATCCGGACCTCACGCTTAGCGCGAGCGTCGGGCTCGAGAGCACCTTCTTCTCTCCATGGCTAACCGCGCCGAGTCTGTTCTGGTCGATCGGTCCGCAACTGGTGGGCACGCTGTTCGACGGCGGCAAGCGCACAGCGGCGCTAAAGGGCGCCACGGCGCAGTACGACGGCTCGGTGGCCGACTATAGGCAAACCGTGTTGGTCGCTTTCCAGCAGGTCGAGGACCAGCTTTCGGCGCTCGACTCGCTCGCGAGCGAAGCGCAAAGCCAACGGCGCGCCACGGCCGCCGCGGAACTCTCGCTCAAGCTCACCCAGAACCGCTATCAGGCCGGCGCCGTCAGTTATCTCGACGTCGTCACCGAGCAAACCATTGCGCTGACCAACCAGCGCACCGAAGCGCAGGTTCAGGCAAGACGTGTGGAAGCAAGCGTGCAGTTGCTGAAAGCACTTGGCGGCGGGTGGGATCGCACGGCACTGGCGGTGTCATCGCAAGGCACAGAGTAATGCTCGTATGGCAATCACCGTGCGAATCGAAAAGAGAAACCGAAGCGCTTTTGCGACACTCGGCTTACGCGAACGCGACTTGAATCCCGCGACGCGGCCAGCGATGACAACGTCTTTCGTGGCCGCGCCGTATCCCACGCAACGACCTCATCGTGATGGTGTACCAGGAGCTGAACAATGAATCAGGACAACGCCGTCGTTTCAGTATTTTCGAGCCACGACGCCGCTGACGAAGCCGTCAAGGAATTGAGCCAGAACGGCTTCGACATGACCAGGCTGTCTATCGTCGGCAAGGGCTATCACTCCGAGGAACACGCCGTCGGCTTTTATACCGCAGGCGACCGTATCAAATCGTGGGGTGCAACCGGTGCGTTCTGGGGCGGCATCTGGGGCCTCTTGTTGACGCCGGCGCTGTTCCTGGTACCGGGCCTCGGCGTGGTCGGCCTCGCCGGTCCGATCGTGACGGCTGTCGTGTCCGCGCTCGAGGGTGCCGTGCTCGGCGGCGGCGTGACGGCGATCGGTGCGGCACTGGCGGAACTCGGCGTGCCGAAGAACGACGCTGTGAAATACGAAACGGCGGTCAAAGCTAATGGCTTCCTGTTGATCGTTCATGGCACGACGGAGGAAGTCGAGCAGGCGCGCGCCATCCTCAGCAAGCTTGGGCTCTTCACCGTAGCGGGAAGCGAAACCAGCTCGTAAGGGTATTGCCTTGCGAAGGTCACTCGCGGCAGGCGTCACCCACCAGGCAGCGCCGGCCGTTTCCATTTGCGGATCCTCACCCGGAGGATTCAACGGATTCACCCGATCAAAAGGACTATCGAGATGCCTCAGGCTCTGTGTGACATCTGCGGCGCACGGCCCGCTTCGGTGCGCGTCACCGTACTGCAGGACGGCGAGCGGCGCGACCTCGATGTTTGCGACTTTCACTATGTCCAGCTGACGCGCCATCAACGTTACATCTCGCCACTGGAATCGCTATCGGCAGCGGACTCTTCGACCAACCCGGCACGACGACGACGCCCACACCCCGCCGCGGGCAAATGTCGTCCGCGCACGACCGCAACCGTATCGAACAGCATTTCAGCGACCAGGCAAGAGAGATTCTGCAGCGCTCAGCCAAGCGCGCAGTGCTGTTCGGCAGCCGTGAAGTCGATACGGAACATCTTCTCTACGAATTGCCGGAAAGCGACGTCGTCCAGACCCTGCTCAAACAGCACAAGGTTTCCGCCGACGACATCCGCGCTTATATCGACGCCAACGCGACGCGCCGCCATGGCGCGCCCGTAACCACCAGGGTCCAGCTCGGCGTCTCGCCACGCGTGAAGAGCGCGCTCGATCGCGCCTTTATGATCTCACGCGAAATGGGTCATAGCTACGTCGGCCCCGAGCATATTCTGCTGGGACTCGCGGACGTGCCCGATAGCTTCGCCGGTGTGCTGCTCGCGAAACTCGGTCTCACGTCGCAATCGCTGTTGCAGCACTCGCTGCGGGTGGTCGGCAAGGGCGCGGAGCATGGCCGGATCGATACGCCTTCGAAAACGCCCAAACTCGACGAACACGGACGCGACCTGACGCGGCTGGCCCAGGAAGGCAAGCTCGATCCGGTGATCGGACGGTCACGCGAAATCGAAACCACGATCGAAGTGCTGGCGCGCCGCAAGAAAAACAATCCAGTACTGATCGGCGAGCCCGCTGTCGGCAAGACGGCGATTCTCGAAGGCCTCGCGCAGCGCATCGTGAACGGCGACGTGCCCGAGGTGTTGCGCGACAAACGCCTGATCGAGCTGAACGTCAACTCGCTGGTCGCCGGCGCGAAGTATCGCGGCGAATTCGAGGAACGCGTGAAGCAGATCATGGAGGAGATCGTCGCCGGCCGGCACGAGGTTCTCATTTTCATCGATGAAGTACACACGATCGTCGGCGCAGGCCAGGGTGGCGAAGGCGGGCTCGATATCGCGAACACGTTCAAGCCGGCCATGGCGCGCGGCGAACTGAACCTGATCGGTGCGACCACGCTGTCGGAATATCAGAAATACATCGAGAAAGACGCGGCACTTGAACGGCGCTTTCAGCCCGTGATCGTGGCTGAGCCTTCGGTCGAGCAAACGGTCAATATCCTGCGCGGTCTGCGCGACCGGCTCGAAGCGCATCACAAGGTGACGATTCAGGATCAGGCGCTGGTGGCGGCCGCCGAACTCTCCGAGCGCTATATTTCCGGCCGCTTCCTGCCGGATAAAGCGATCGATCTGATCGACCAGGCCGCGGCGCGCGTTCATCTTTCGCAAACCTCGCGGCCGATCGACATCCACGAAGGCGAAGCGGAAATCGCCCAACTCAAGCGCGAGCAGAGCTACGCGACCAGCCGCAAACAGTACGATCGCGCGAAGGAACTCGAAACCACCATCGACGAACGGCAGACCACGCTGCACGAAGCAACCGAGGGCTGGAAGCAGAAGATCGGCTCGAACACGGCGGAGGTAACCGCGCATCACGTCGCGGAAATCGTGTCGAAAATCAGCGGCGTTCCGGTGACGCAACTTACTGAAGCCGAGAAGGCCAAGCTGCTGCAACTCGAAGAGCGGCTGCATCAACGGGTGATCGGCCAGGAAGAAGCGATCCGGGCGGTCAGCGACGCCGTGCGGCTGTCGCGCTCGGGTTTGCAGCAAGGTCATCGGCCGATTGCCAATTTCCTGTTCCTCGGCCCTTCGGGCGTGGGCAAAACGGAACTGGCCAAAGCGCTTGCCGAGCAGGTATTCGGCGATGAAAACGCGATTGTGCGGATCGACATGAGCGAGTACATGGAACGCCATGCCGTCTCACGGCTGATTGGCGCGCCGCCCGGTTATGTCGGCCACGACGAAGCCGGCCAGTTGACCGAGCGTGTGCGCCGGCAAGCCTATAGCGTGATCCTGCTCGACGAGATCGAAAAAGCGCATCCCGACGTCTACAACATCCTGCTACAAGTATTGGATGACGGACGGCTGACAGATAGCAAAGGGCGCACGGTCGATTTCAGCAATACGCTGATCATCGCCACCAGCAACCTTGCGAGCGACATCATCCTGGGTGCGAAGAAATCGCCGCTGGGCTTTTCCGCCACCGAGGCCAGCGACGCCGCCGATGGTAAGCGCGACGCCATCATGGGCGTGCTGCAGCAGCATTTCAGGCCGGAATTCCTGAACCGTCTGGATGAGATCATCATCTTCGAGTCGCTCGCGCCCGAGCAGATTCGCGAGATCGTTCGGCAGCAACTCGAACGTGTGCGGCGCGCCGCGCATGGCCAGGACGTGACCCTTTCGTTCGACGAGAGTCTGGTCGATAAACTCGCTGCAACGGGCTACGACCCACGATATGGTGCGCGTGAACTCAAGAGGAAGATTCGTCAGAGTCTCGAAACCGAACTGGCGAAGCAGATGCTCGGCGGCTTGATCAAGGAAGGCGATGAAGTACGATGCGCTCACGACGCTCAGGCGGACAAGGTCACGCTCACGGTGGTTTCGTCCACGGAAGATAGAGCGATGGAAGCCCATCTCGACGAAGCGCTTGCGGAGTCTTTCCCGGCTAGCGACGTGCCGGCTGTGTGATGATCGTGTGCGGCCCATGATGCGTGGGCCGCGCGTATCACGCATTGGTTTGCCCTGCCCCGGCTTGCACCACGCGGCGGCTTGCGGATGCAGCCATAGCGCTGCGCACATACTCGGCCGTGAGAACGGAACCGGCCACGGCAATCAGCATCGGAATCAGGAACTCCTGTGACGGATGCGTGAACTCGAAGATCAGCGCAAGCGCCGTCAACGGCACACGCATCGACGAAGCCAGAAAAGCGGCCGCGCCGATCACCGCGAACGCGCCCAATGGCGTGCCCGGTTGCGCGTCGCTCCAGTCACTGGCGTGCGCATCCAGCACGCCTTCATCGATAGACACGCACTGCGCGCCCAGTTGTTCACGGAGTGTCCGCTGCAAGTCCGTCATATCGTGTGCCTGCGTTGTCATTTATCGTTCAACCGTTTTCGACGACGCGCCGATCTGCCCGCCGAAGCGTTTCAACCCCAAGCCGGCCACCAGCGCAATTACCGCAACGCCGGCCAGAAAAAGTCCCGGAGCCGCGGCCGAGCCCGTCTTGTGCAACAACTGCGTCACGACCAGCGGTGTGATGCCAGTGAAGATCACAGTGGCAAGATTGAGCGATAAAGCGATGCCGCTAAAGCGCACGCTGGTCGGAAAAAGATCGGCCAGGAGATAAGCATACGACCCGTTGACCAGGCCGCCGACCAACCCGATCACCACGAATGCAACGATCGGATCGATTTCATGCGCGGCGATCAGCCGGTAGAACGGGTAGCTACCGAGCAACATAAGAACCGAGCCAAGGCGATGCCAATGGCGCGAAGCCACGCGATCGCCAATCCACGCGAAAAACAGCAGCGAAACCGACATGGTGCCAATGCCGACGTTTTGACCGGCGCTCGCGAGCCCAGGCGAAATGTGCAGCACTGTCGTCATGTACGACGGCAACACCACGAACAGCAAACTGTTCGACGCATTCACAATGCCTGCCACGCCGACGCCGAGCGCCACCTGCCTCGGATAGGCGGTTAGCACGATACGGAACGGCCGCTTGGCCTTGTGGCTGCGCAAGCGCTGAAACTCCGTCGATTCCTCGAGCGAGGTACGCAGCCAGTACGACACGAGCCCGATCACGCCGCCGAAAATAAACGCGATTCGCCAACCGTACGAGAGCACCGCCTCGGCGCTTAACCCTGCATGGAGCGCGAGGCTGATCAGAGTGGCGGTCAGCACGCCGGAGTTCAGGCAGAAAATGACAAGGCCGCTCACAAGGCTCGCGCGTCGAGGAATTTCCTCGACCACGTACGTAATGGAGCAAGGTAATTCGCCCGCGAGGAAAAAACCCTGGGCGAGGCGCAGCAGAATCAGCAGCACCGGCGCCATGACACCGATGGCCGCGTATCCGGGAATCAGGCCGATGCCAATAGTCGCGGCCGACATCGCAAGCACGGAGACGAGAAACACCAGCCGTCGCCCGAAGCGGTCACCGAGACTGCTGAGCACGATGCCGCCGAGCGGCCGCGACACGTAACCAATCGCGAACACACCGAACGTGCTGATCAGCGATGCAATCGGATCCGCGGCCGGGAAGAACTGTCGTGCGATCTCACGGGCGAACACGCCGTAAATGATGAAGTCGTAAATTTCCAGCGAGCCGCCGAGACTCGCGAGAATGACGGTCTTCCATCGGGTTTGGCGCGCAGGCTCGTGCGCCGCCGCTGCCAGATCTGCTGAAGCCATTGCGTTGTCTCCGTCGAATTATTGGATTTGCTTGGGTCACCGGCTGTCGAACCCCGGTCTATTCGACCGGCACCGGCGTCGCCGCCGGCGTGCCGGCGCGCAGCGCCGCTTCCCGTCCGCCGAACGCCTCGATCAAGCGTTCCTGATCCGCCTTCGCGAGCCGGTCGATGCCTTCTGGATCGAGCAGTTCACGCAGACGCCGCTCGAACAGGTCCACGACGCCCGCGTAGTCCGGCAATGCCGCAAGATCATGCAGCTCTTGCGGATCGTGGCGCATATCGAACAGTTCCGGCGGCAGGCCGACGTAATGGTGGTATTTGAAGTCAGCGTCCGCGAGCATATAGGCTGCGGTCTCCGAACCCACCGCATGGTATTCGCTGAACGCGAGACGCTCGCGCTGATCCGGCTCGTTGGCCAGTTTCGCCAGCGACTCGCCGGGGCTCGCGTTGGTAGGCGCCGCGCAACCGGTACATGCCAGAATCGTATTCTGGATGTCGATCAGCGAGACAGGCGTTTCACATACCTTGCCTTTGGAAATGCCTGGACCCGATACGATCATCGGCACGCCGGTCGACTCGCGGTACATCAGGCATTTGTTCCACATCCCGCGTTTGCCAAGGTTGTCGCCGTGATCGCTGCTGTAGATGATCGTGGTCGTTTCGTCGAGACCATTGGCCTCGAGCGCCGCGAGAATCTTGCCGACCTGCGCGTCGAGGAACGTGACCAGCGCGAAATAGCAGGCTATCGCAAGGCGGCGTCGCTCGTCGCTGCCGATGGCGGCGTCGTGATCCATATGGACGGCCTGCCGTTCGACCCACGGGTGCCTCACATACCCGCTCGACGGATGTAGCAGCGGCAACTCGATGGTGTCGGGATCGTAGAGATCGAGATATTCCTGCGGCGCCACCAACGGAAAATGTGGTGCGACCAGTCCGGCGAACAACACCCACGGCTTCGTGTCGTCACCTCGCTGACCGAGCCATTCGACCGCCGTATCCGCGACGCGCATGTCGAAGCGGTTGTAGTTCGACAGACCCGCGCCAATCTTGTCGTAGAGCGGCGAACGCCCCATGGTAGGCGGCAGCGGATTGCGCACCGAACCCCACACCTGGCCGATCCCATCGAGGATATGCACCGCGTGCTGTTGACGGCGCAAGCCCACTGGCGCGGACTCGTTCTTGTAATGCAGCTTGCCAATCGAATCCGCGATCATGCTGTCGCGCGACAGATAGTGCGCCCACCCCTCTGTGCTGCCATCGTAAGCAATGGCATTGTCCCAGCAGCGGATGTCGTGGACATAGCGCCCTGTCGCGAGACTCGCGCGCGCCGGCACGCAGATCGGCGACGGCGTATAGGCATTACGAAAGCGCGTGCCGCGAGCAGCGAGTGCATCCAGATTAGGTGTGTGAATGAACGGGTGACCGGCGCAGCCCATCAGGTCGTGCTGATGTTCGTCCGACAGAATGAACAATACGTTGGTGGCTTGCATGGTGAGTGTGTTCGAGCTCGCTATGAATGCGGCTGTCTCCTGAGACTAATCATGGTCCGTGAGCGCATGACAGGCAATTGACATTTTGTCGAAAGCGCATAACCATAGGTTATTCGCTTGGAGGAGTACCGTGGATCCGATCGAACGGTTTTTTCAGGCTGGACTGAAGCTGAACCATCTCAAGCTGCTGACCCTGTTCGACAGTCTCGGGCAAATTCGGCTAGTCGCCGAAAAGCTGAATGTGACGCAGCCCGCCGTATCGAAGCAACTCGCCGAACTCGAAGCGGGACTTGGCACGTCGGTCATGACACGAGTCGGCAACCGGCTTCAGTTAACCGCTGTCGGCGAGACGCTCACGAGGCACGCGCGAGAAGTGTTCCACCAGCTCGAACAGGCGCGCTACGAAGTGGACGCGCTCACTAGCGGCCTGTCCGGCAAAATTTCCGTGGGCGCGGTCGCCACCGTGCTGCCGGTCTTTGCACCTGAGTTGATCCTCGAACTGAAGCGGCGAGCACCGCACGTCAACGTCGCGTTGCAAGAGGCGACCAGCGACCGGCTGTTTCCCTTGCTCGCGAATGGCTCACTCGATTTCGTCCTGAGCCGGACTGAGCCAGTCGGATTCGGCAAGAGCGAATTCGCTTCGCGCCCGATCATGGAGGACCCGATCGTCGTGGTGTGCGGGCGCGATCATCCGCTGGCGAGCCGAAGAAACGTTGTCGCATCCGACCTGGCCGGTTCGCCCTGGATCTTGCCGCCAAAGGAAGCGCCGACCTACCTCGCGTTGCACAGCTGGCTGGAGAAAGCGGGCGGTACGTTTCCGGACGGCTGCGTGCAGTCCATTTCACTGGCCACCAACGAAGCCATGCTGGCGAACTACCCGTTTCTCGCGCTGATGCCACTCGCCGTTGCGCGCCAACGAGCGGGCCGAACCGGTCTCGTAATCCTCGCGTTGCCTGGTGCAAGTTTTCTCGAAACAGTGCAATTGTTCTATAGCGCTTCGTCCGTGAATCCTGTCTTGGCGGCGGCGCTAGAATGCGTCGCCACGGTTCAGAATCGGCTACGCCGACTGATAGCGGATTGATCGAATCCGGTCCCAACGGATCGAGCGAACGACGGTTTGCGAGTTGAACCCGGCCGCACGCAAATCAGGCGCAAACGGCCGCTCCTGGCCGAGGCCGTGTCAAAACGTACGTCGCGATCAAGCGCTTTAGAAATCGGCTTGCAAGAACTACCTACAACGGCTTTGACGCGCCTCGGCAATGGTAAAGCGCCCCCTCAAAACCTTTAGATTTGGTATCTCGACACGGCCTCGGCCGAACGTCGCCTCATATCAGCATGTTCGGCGTGCTTTGCGCTAAACGATTCGATTCCCAGGAGGGGCCAACGGCAGTCGTTGCATGATTCCTTCGACGGCCTGCTCAACCGAAAACTTTGCGGTGTCGACGACGAGGTGCGTGGATTCCCATGGGTCGTATTGACGTTCAAGCACGCTCTGCCATGTCGGCAACTGAAAATCGGGGATATCGGCCTTTCGCTCCTCGACCCTATGCCGGTGCATTGCAGCATCCGAACAAACCAACTCGATCTCGAAAATCTGCACACCTGCCTCGAACGCCACATTTCTCCACGCGCTACGCGTAATTTGCAACGAATTGACCGAGTCCGCGACAACACTCGACCCGAGCCGTAAGTTATCGCCGGCAACCGCATATGCGGCCAGATAGCCGGCAGCCCCGATATCCGCCTGGCCGCTTTTGCACGCCTTGATTGCCTGTTCCAATCTATCTATGCGCAGATAAACGGCGGCGAGCTTGCGTGCGAGCGTTCGCGCTACCGTTGTCTTCCCGGTGCCCGGTAATCCGCCGAAGGCGATCAACACTTTCGATGCTCCCTGATCAGTAGACGCAGACAGATTTGTTATCGATCTACGTCTCGAGGTCGACTGTCTCCATGTGGCCGCGCACTGCCTCATGCAAACTGCATCGACGACTCGACCTCCGTTGGCGTCGAGCAACACGACGCGACCCATTGCGGTCCTGCAAGGCTTACTCTGCCAACGGCTCCTCATCAACGTATTGCGGACATTTACGTGAGTGCGACCATTTCGCGCTCGGCGAGCTTCAGCCGAAGATGCTATCGCAACGACATCTAGCCAAACCGCCTTCCAGATCGAAACACCGAACCGGCAGCGGTGCGTATAACACACTGTTGGTTTATCCGTATTTCTTTCAACCAGTCGACGGGGGAAACCCTCGCCGAGGTTCAGTAACCCGGGCCTGCTTTGCAATTCCTCGCGCATCAACCAAGGGATGTCCATCGCGCGATCGAGCATCCGTCAGCGAAACCGGGAAAACCCCTAGGCAACGCGGTTAAGCCTCCTGCCCAGTTCTGTCGCGGTTTTAGCGTTCACGTCGAATGATCATTACCCTTGGGATAACAGACGCGTCCCAAGCGTCATTGAACCGGTGCACCTCGCTCCCTAGACTTGCCTCATGTCCTGAGCGAGAGTCCACATGTCCAGTCAGAGTCAGACCCAATCCCGCTGGGCCACGCGCCGTGCGGAAAAACATCGCCGCCTCGCGCGGGTTGCATCGATCGCGGATGGCATGGTGCTACCCACTGAGGGCATCGTCGAGGTCCTGCAGGCGCTCGTCGCCCCGGGCGACCGCGTGGTCGTCGAGGGCAACAACCAGAAGCAGGCGGATTTCCTGTCGCGTTCCCTCGCGAAAGTCGATCCGGAAGTCGTCCACGACCTGCATCTCATCATTCCGAGCGTGAGCCGCGCCGAGCATCTCGATCTCTTCGAGCGCGGCATCGCCAGAAAGCTCGACTTCGCGTATGCCGGCGCGCAGAGCCTGCGCATCTCGCAGTTCCTGCAGGACGGCATCCTCGAAATCGGCGCGATCCACACTTACATCGAACTCTACGCGCGGCTCTACGTGGACCTCACGCCGAACGTCGTGCTGTGCGCTGGCTACAAGGCGGATCGCGAAGGCAATCTCTACACGGGTCCGAGCACCGAAGACACGCCGTCGCTCGTCGAAGCCGCCGCGTTTCGCGACGGCATCGTGATCGCGCAGGTCAACGAGATCGTCGACGATCCGAAGGACCTGCCGCGCGTCGATATCCCCGGCTCGTGGATCGATTTCGTGGTGCAGGCCGACAAGCCGTTCTTCATCGAGCCGCTCTTCACGCGCGATCCGCGCCTCATCACGCCGATCCAGGTGCTGATGGCGATGATGGCGATTCGCGGCATCTATGAGAAGCATCAGGTGCAGTCGCTCAATCACGGCATCGGCTTCAACACGGCCGCGATCGAACTGATTCTGCCAACCTACGGCGAAAAGCTCGGCCTCAAGGGCAAGATCTGCCGCCACTGGACCCTCAACCCGCATCCGACGCTGATCCCCGCGATCGAAACCGGCTGGGTCGACAGCGTGCACTGCTTCGGCGGCGAACTCGGCATGGAAGCCTACGTCGCGCAACGGCCCGACATCTTCTTCACCGGGCACGACGGCTCGATGCGCTCCAATCGCACGATGTGCCAGCTCGCAGGACAATACGCGGTGGACATGTTCATCGGCTCCACGCTGCAGATGGATGGAGAAGGCAACTCGTCGACGGTGACGCACGGGCGGCTCACCGGCTTCGGCGGCGCGCCCAACATGGGCCACGATCCGCACGGCCGGCGCCACGCGACGCCCGCGTGGCTCGATCTGCTGCAGACGGACAGCCCGCTGGAGCGCGGCCGCAAGCTCGTCGTGCAGATGGTCGAGACGTTCCAGGCGGGCGGCCAGCCGACCATCGTCGAATCGATCGATGCCGTCGAGGTCGGCCGCGAATCCGGCATGCCGCTCGCGCCCGTGATGATCTACGGCGACGACGTCACGCACGTGCTGACCGAGGAAGGCATCGCGTATCTCTACAAGGCGCGCTCGCTCGAACATCGCAAGGAGATGATCGCGGCCGTCTCGGGCGTCACGCCGATCGGTCTCAAGAGCGACGCAGGCAAGCTCGCGGCACTGCGTCGCGATGGCTTCGTCGCGCGGCCCGAGGACCTCGGCATCCATCGCAGCGAAGCGAGCCGGTCGTTGCTCGCCGCGAAGAGCATGGGGGATATCGTCGACTGGTCGGACGGGCTGTACGAGCCGCCCGCACGCTTTCGGAGCTGGTAATGCGCGAGAACCTCGCAATGAACGCGGCGCAGCCGCTGCGCCAGGCGCCGGAACTGGCCGACCGCTTTGGCGCGCACGTGGTGCAAGCGCTAATCGACGAAGTCACGCTCGCGCCAAAGCCCGGCCTCGTCGACATGCGCAGCCGCGGCGCGCATCACGATCTCGACTGGAAACTGATGTGCGTCTCGGCGCTCGCGCTGCAGCCGACCTTTGTCGAACTGGCGCGCGCGGGCATCGAAACGCAACAGCTGCTCGCGCTGCGTGAACGCATCGGCGCAATCGGGCGCGACGGCGAAGCACGCATGCTCGATGCGACCGGCGGCGTGAACACGCATCGCGGCGCGATCTGGGCGCTCGGACTGCTCGTGACCGCCGCGGCGCGCCAACCGTCGGATCTCGCGCCGCAAGCCATTGCCGCGCGCGCCGGATCGATTGCGGGAGTGCAGGATCGCCACGCGCCTGCGACCACCGGCAACAAGGGCGAGCAGGCGTGCCTCGACTACAACGTCGGCGGCGCGCGCGGACAAGCGCAGGCCGGCTTTCCGCACGTCGTGGATGTCGCGCTGCCGGAACTCGGGCGTTCGCGCATGCGCGGCGACAGCGAAACGGGCGCGCGCCTGAATGCGCTGCTCGCCGTGATGGCGAGCCTCGACGACACCTGCGTGCTCGCGCGTGGCGGACCCGACGCGCTCGCCGAGATGCAGGACGGCGCGCGGAGCGTGCTCGAACAAGGCGGTGCCGCCGCGCTCGCGGGGCGCCGTCAACTGAAGGCATTGGACCGGCGCCTCGTCGAATTGCACGTATCGCCCGGTGGCGCCGCCGACCTACTCGCCGCAGCCCTCTTTCTCGACCGGCTTCGTAGCGAAGCCCCTCAAACGTCGAACGCCTAGGAACACACATGGAAACCATCGTCCTCGAATTTCCGGCGGGGCAGCCCGCGCAAGGCCGCGCGCTCGCAGGCGTGGTCGCCTCGGGAGACCTCGAAGTGCTGCTCGAAGCGAACGCGGCGTACCGCACCGTCGTGAATGTCACGACTTCCGTCGACGGCAAGGGCCACCTCTGGCAGGCCGTGCTCGAACGCATCTTCGGCGACGGGTCGCTCCCCGCCGCGAAGCTCGAAATCAACGATTCGGGCGCGACGCCGGGCGTCGTGCAGATGCGCATCGGACAGGTCTTCGAACAACTGAAATCAACCGGCGGAGCGTGACGATCATGGATGCACAGCAACTCCTCGAACGCCAGAGCTTCATCGAACTCGATGCGCGCAGCCGTGCGAAGAAGCTGCTCGATGAAGGCACCTTCAGCGAACTGATCGATCCGTTCCAGCGCATCACGTCGCCGTGGCTCATGCGCCAAGGCATCGTGACGCAGGCCGACGACGGCATGGTGGTCGCGAAGGGAACCATCGACGGGCAGCCAGCCGTCGTGCTTGGCATCGATGGCGGATTCCAGGGTGGCAGCATGGGCGAAGTATCGGCGGCGAAGATCGCGGGCAGCCTCGAACTCGCCGCCGAGGACAACCGCAAAGGTATCCGGACGCGCGCCGTCATCCTCTTCGAAACGGGCGGCGTGCGCTTGCAGGAAGCCAATCTCGGGCTTGCGGCGATCGCTGAAATTCACGCGGGCATCGTCGACTTGCGGCGCTACCAGCCGGTGATCGGCATAACGGCCGGGCCGATCGGCTGCTATGGAGGCATGTCGATCGCGGCGGGACTGTGCAGCTATCTGATCGGCACCCGCGAAGCGCGCCTGGGCCTCAACGGTCCGGCGGTCATCGAACAGGAAGCGGGCATCGCCGAATTCGATTCGCGCGATCGTCCGATGATCTGGAGCTTCACCGGCTGCGAGCAGCGGCATCGCACGGGACTCGTCGACGACTATGTCGCCGACGACGCCGACGCGATCCGCGCGGCTGTCATCGAACGCTTTCGCGCGGGGCGGCCCGAGGCATGCCGCAGCGAGCGTGTCGCGGGTTTTCTGACGCGGCTTTCCGAGGTCGATGCAGGCGTGCAGGCCACGCCGGAACAGGCGGCTGGCATATACGGCAAGGGGTTTCAGTTATGAGCACACAAGAGCTTTCGAAGCGCGGCGCAGTCTGGCTCGACGCGCTCACTTACAGCGCGCCGTTGCAGGTCGGTTATCCGCGTTCGGTGCGGGTCGCGGATGCGCGGTTGGGCGACCATCCCGCGCGCTTCATCGCCGTGGTGCCCGATCCGGACAATCCGTTCCCGCGGGCTCGCGGCGGCGAGGTCGGTCTCGTCGAAGGATGGGAAGTGGCGCGCGCGGTGCGTGAGGTCGTCGATGCGGACAGCAAGCGTGAGGAGAAGCGCGCGATCGTCGCAGTGATCGACGTGGCGAGCCAGGCGTACGGCCGGCGCGAGGAAGCGTACGGCATCCACCAGGCGCTCGCCGCCGCCGCCGATGCCTACGCCAGCGCGCGTCTCGCGGGCCATCCGGTGATTGGGCTGATCGTCGGGCGCGCGATGTCGGGTGCGTTTCTCGCACACGGCTATCAGGCCAACCGCCTCATCGCACTCGCCGATCCGAAGGTCATGGTCCACGCGATGGGCAAGGAATCGGCGGCGCGGGTCACGCTCCGCTCGGTCGCCGATCTCGAAGCGTTCACGGGGCGCGTTCCGCCGATGGCCTACGATATCGACAACTACGCATCGCTCGGGCTGCTCTGGAAACTCCTGAGCGTAACCAACGCCGATGCGCCGACCGGCGCCGATCAGACCACCGTCGAGAAGGCGCTGCAGGTCGCTTTCGACGACATCCGCAACGACCCGTCGCGCGGTCTGGAAAGCCGGCTCGGCAGCGTGCACCGCGCGGCCTCCGCGACGGTTCGCCGCAAGCTGCGGGAGCAATGGCGGTAGAGCCTCAGTTCTCGCACTGCCTCATACAGAATCCAATAAAGGTATTACAGGAGACATGAAATGATCATCTATGGAACTGCACTTCTCGCGTTCTGCCATCTCGCAGGACTCTTTCTCGGCGACCTGCTCGGCGTCGCGATCGGCGTGAAGACGAACGTTGGCGGCGTCGGCATCGCGATGCTACTGCTGATTTTCCTGAAGCTCTATCTGAACAGGAAGGGACTGCTGCCGAAGGAAACCGAATTCGGCGTCGGCTTCTGGGGCGCGATGTACATCCCCGTCGTCGTCGCGATGGCGGCTAACCAAAACGTAGTCGCTGCGCTCAAGGGCGGCCCCGTCGCGCTGCTTTCGGCAATGGGCGCTGCGGCCGTGTGCGCATGCTGCATTGCCGTTCTTTCCCGCACCGGTCGCGACAGCACGTCGTTCGTGAACGCTCCGCATCTTGAAGAAATCTGAAGCAGGAGTCAGTCATGTTGCAAATTCTCGATAAAAATCTGATTCAGAACGGGCTCGTCACTGCGTTCGCGCTGGTGGGCCTCATCATGTGGGTGTCGTCGCTGATTTCGCGCAAGCTGACCTTCGGGCGCGTGCACGGCTCGGCAATCGCGATCGTGATCGGCCTCGCGCTCGCTTATGTCGGCGGCGCATTCACCGGCGGACAAAAGGGTATCGCCGACCTGCCGCTCTTTACCGGCATCGGTCTGATGGGCGGCGCGATGCTGCGTGATTTCGCCATCGTCGCGACCGCGTTCGAGGTGCAGGCGACCGAGGCGCGCAAGGCGGGAATGATCGGCGTGGTGTCGCTGCTGCTCGGCACCGTGCTGCCGTTCATCGTCGGCGCGAGCATTGCTTACGCGTTCGGCTATACCGATCCCGTCAGCATGACGACCATCGGCGCGGGCGCGGTCACGTATATCGTGGGACCGGTGACGGGCGCGGCGATCGGCGCGAGCTCGGATGTGATCGCGCTCAGCATCGCGACGGGCCTCATCAAGGCGATCATCGTGATGATCGGCACGCCGCTCGCGGCCGGATTCATGGGACTGAAGACGCCGCGGTCCGCGATGATCTTCGGCGGCCTGGCGGGCACGGTGAGCGGTGTGAGCGCGGGGCTCGCCGCGACCGATCGTCGGCTCGTGCCTTACGGGGCGCTGATCGCGACGTTTCATACGGGCGTCGGCTGCCTACTCGGACCTTCGCTGTTGTTCTTTGCGACGAAGGCTTTGATGGGTGCTTGATGCGCGTGGAGAATCCGCTTGTCTACCGCTCACGAACCGCTTCGCCCGCACGATCTGCGCGCATCGAAGCGGCTGCCGCGCGACGCAGCCCGCTCGCTTCTCGCGTTGCTGCAAGCGTCGCCCGCGCGCATTGACAGGCAGGTCGACACGGGCCACGGCGGGTTCGCGCTCGCGAAGTGGGCCGGCCACGCGGATCCCGGTCTGCTGAAGACGGGGCGTGGCCCCTTGCTCGTACCGGATCCCTGGGTTGACGACGCATCATGAGCGTACTGTTCACATTCCCCGGTCAGGGCTCGCAGCGCCCGGGCATGTTGCATGCGCTCCCGTCGCACGCCGAAGCCGCTCGAACACTGCAGGAAGCCGGCGACACGTTGGGCTACGACGTCACATCGCTCGACGATACCGATTCGCTGCGCTCGACCGTCGCGGTGCAACTTTGCGTCCTGATCGCGGGTGTCGCTCAGGCGCGCGTGATGAGCGCCCGCGGCTATGAACCCGACATGGTGGCGGGGCTTTCGATCGGCGCCTATCCGGCCGCCGTGATCGCGGGCGCGCTTCAATACGCCGACGCCGTGAAGCTCGTCGAGCTGCGCGGCCAGTTGATGGAACGCGCCTACCCGAGCGGCTACGGCATGACTGCGATCATCGGTATGACGCAGCGGGCGCTTGAACGACTGATCGCGCAAGTGAACAGCGAGGCCGCGCCCGTGTTCCTTGCGAACATTAACGCAGAAACGCAGATGGTCGTTGCAGGAAGCGATGCTGCCATGCACCGCCTTACGGCGCTTGCGATCGATCACGGGGCGCAACGCAGCGAGCGTCTCGACGTGGCGGTTCCGTCGCATTGCGCTTTGCTCGACGCACCCGCGGTGGCGCTCGCCGATGCCTTTGGCCAGATCAGCGTGCGCGCGCCTCGTATCGTGTATCTGAGCAGCAACCTTGCGCGCCCGCTTTTTGACGGCCCGCGCATCGCGGCCGATCTTGCTGGCAACATGGCGCGGCAGGTGCGCTGGCATGACACCGTGAGGCTTGCGTGGGAACGCGGCGCACGCCTCGCCGTCGAGATGCCGCCGGCCAATGCGCTGACCCGGTTGACCAGCGCGAGTTTCACAGAGGGGATTGCGGTGAGTTGCAGCGAGACGGCGCTGCCTGACCTTGGCGCGCTGATCGAGCGGGAACGGATGCGCGAGTGAAGGCTGAAACCTCAGCCAGCCCTTCTCGTGCAAAGACGGCAGACGGCCATCAGCGCCAACAGGTTCGGGTCGCGCTCGCGTGCGTGCAGAAAGCTGACACCGATTGACTGGCGCATCAGATATTGCGGCTTGAGAGGAATGAACTGCACCTTGTCGCCGAACACGCCGCGCACGCGGCCTGGTAATAGCGTATACCCGACCCCGCCGCTCACAAGGTTCATCAGCGAAAAAATATCGCCGACCTTCATGGTCACATTCGGCGTGAAGTCCGCGACGCGAAACGCCTCCATAAAGCCTCGATACGTCACGAACCCCTCGCCGAGGGAGACGAAGGTCTCGTCGCGGCAATCCCGCAAATCGACCGCCTGCTGGTTCGCGTAGGGTGAATCGGCAGGCGCCGCGAAAAAGATGTCGTCTTCGAAAAGAGGGATGAATTCGACTTCGGGCTCGCCGTCCGGCAATGCCATCAGGGCCGCATCGACGGTGCCCTGCTTCAGCTTGTCGAGCAGTTCCGCATTCGAACCGAGCACGAGTTCGACCTGGAGCGTCGGCCGCCGTACCTTGATGTCGACGACGATGTCAGGCACGGTCCTGATGGTCAGCGAGTACAGCGATCCGATCTTCAGCCGATCCGACGAATACCCCGCCGCCTCACGGGTCGCGTGAATGCCGGCGGACATCAGAGTGAGCACCTCTTGCGCCACCTCGGCTAGCATTTGCGCAGCTTCCGTCGACTTGAGATTGCGGCCTTCATGCCGGAACAGCGCACATCGTACGCCTTGTTCGAGCGAGTGCAGCGCTCGATGCACGCTGACCGTGCTCACGTTCAGCGCTTCGGCCGCCTTCGACAGGTTTCCGGTCTTCATGAATGCGAGCAGGAATTCCAGCTTGCGAAAGGTGATCTCATCGTCGATTCGGTCGCGCATTTCGATGCAGGGAATGGTCGAAATTGACGATTATCGGCGCATGAGACCGCTGGACAAGTAGCGATAACCCCGCATTCTTCGCGACAAGCGGGCGGCGATCGTTCGATCGTCCCGCTCGTCACGAAGAGGCGGAGGTCATTGGCCTGGCGCAAAGACTGTGCGAACAGCTTCGTGGGATGGACACCACTCTCCTTCCCAGGATGGCGCTAGAACGCCTCGCCCAGTTGGTTGAAGACTGGTGGATTTTCGAGGGTCGAGACATCCTGTGTGACCGGTTCGCCTTTAGCGAGGGAACGCAATAGTCGCCGCATGATCTTCCCCGAACGTCTCTTCGGCAAGTTGTCGCCGAACCGGATGTCCCTGGGTTTGGCAATGGGTCCGATCTGCTCGCCAACCCATTTACGCAGTTCCGCAGCGAGTTGCCGGGCTTTCTCGCCCGATGGGCACTCGCGCTTGAGGACCACGAAGGCGCAGATCGCCTCTCCGGTCACTTCGTCGGCGCGTCCCACCACGGCCGCCTCGGCCACCAGTGGGTGAGCGACCAATGCAGACTCGATTTCCATCGTCCCCATCCGGTGCCCGGAAACATTGAGCACGTCGTCGATCCGACCGGTGATCGTGAAGTAACCGCTGTCCTTATTGCGGATCGCGCCATCGCCGGCAAGGGCATTGTCACGTTGCCGAATGGGTCGGGTAACATCTGGCGATGCAGAACACAAAATCACTTTACCGCGGCCATCGCTTTCCCGCGATCGTCATCAGTTGCGCCGTGCGCTGGTACTATCGGTTTCAGCTGAGCCTGCGCGACATCGAGGAGCTGCTATTCGAACGCCGTGTCGTCGTCAGCTACGAAACGATTCGACGCTGGTGCGACAAATTTGGCGCGGGCTTTGCACGACGGGTCAAAGCGGCTCGCCCCACACCCGGCACCACATGGCATCTGGACGAGGTGTTTGTGACGTTGTGCGGTGAGCCTTACCTGCTATGGCGTGCCGTTGATGAACATGGGGCCGAACTCGACATCCTGCTGCAGAAACGGCGGGACAAAGCGGCCGCCAAACGGTTCTTCAGGCACGTGCTTCGTTCTTGCCGCGTGCCGCGCAAGATTGTCACCGATCAGCTTCGTAGCTACCCGGCAGCCAAGGCCGACATCCCCGACCTGGCGAACGTCAAACATGTGTTCGTCAAGGCTGCGGCCCGGGTGAACAATCGCGCGGAGAATAGCCATCAGCCTACGCGTGAACGTGAGCGGCGCATGCGCGGATTTCGTGACCCGAAGCGCACGCAGGCTTTTCTCTCGAGCTTCGGACTGATCCGGCAGCACTTCGCGCTCAAGCGGCACTTGCTGCGCGCCTCGCTCCATCGCGAACAACTCGCTTCTCGATTCGCTGCGTGGCACGGATTCACAGCCGTAGCCCAAAATCCGTCGACCGCCTCCTGAGCGATTGACTCTTCGCCGGAGTCCGTGCCGCTGCCGACAAGTTGACAGTGCCCTCCAGGGGTACTCACGCTACCAACGATTAGTCGCGCCGGTGCGACAGCGCCTGCCAACGGCCTCCATCTGCGTCCTCCGGCTCCAATTTCACAAAGTCTCCTTAATTTCACCATCGTTGCTCCAACGTTGATATCTATCATTCGCTCATCATCAGCGGGACCGGCTCCGGTTCCCTTTCTGAGTTAGATAGGTCGGTCCGAACCAGCAGATCGTTGAAATGGCTGAGCGTGGACGTCACATGGGCTGCAACCGTCGATTCCGGTTGGGAGATAAGGCAGATTTATGACGATCAACCTTCTTGTTGTCGAACCCACCCAATCGATTCGGGATCAGTTGCGTTTTCACCTTCACAAGAGCCAGATCGCACTCTCGGTCCTGTACAGTGCCGCTCAGCTTCTCAGCCGGGTGGAACTGGAGTGTCCGTCTGCGATTTTGTTGCGCGCCGAGTCGCCGATGAACCAGGCGCGAGAGGCGCTCCGGCAACTGCGGCTTGCCGGCTACGACATGCCCATCTTCGTACAAAGCACCTCAGATGAGATCGTCGACAAAATCGTCGCCTTCGAATTGGGTGCGGACGACTATATCGTCGACCCTGTCGATCCATACGAATTAACTGCCAGAATCAAGCGCGCCGTGCAACGCGGCAACCGATCGCTTTGCGACGCGCCAGAAATTCGTGAGAAGGTGTTGTTCGGCAACTACCAGATAGACTTCGCTACGCGGCGTCTGCTCAAGGACGGCTGCGAAATTCCACTGCGCTCCGGCCAGTTTGCGCTGCTCAAGCTGTTCGCAAGCAATCCGATGCGAATCTTGACCCGCTCGATGGTCCATAGCCAGCTCGGAAGAGCGGAGAGCCAGCATGCCAGTCTGGATGTTGCAGTCTGCCGGTTGCGGCGCGTGATAGAGGCAGATCCGACCAATCCCAAGTTCATTCAGACCTTGCGTGGACGAGGCTATATGTTCGTACCGTCGCTCGAATAACACCTGTTCTCTGAGCGGGCGAAAGCGAACGGAATAGCACGATCGTTGCGTGCTTGCCGCCATACCGCACTATTCTTGACCTTCTTCCAAGGCTAGCTGCATGATAGGCCCCGTCATCGCGGCGTCGATCACGTCAATGATGTCGATATAGTCGACATAGTCGGAATACAGGTCACCGGTCGCGGCCAGCAGGCCACCGAATCCGTAATGGAAATCTGCCGAAACGATTGGCCTGAACCCTGAGGCATAGTGTGTCCGCGCCGCGCAGCTGTTCAGATCGTCGACGACGCCAGCAGACACGCTGTGATTCCCAAGTGCGAAAGCATTGATGCTCTCCCGGCGCAAACCATGGCGGATCGCAGGGCAGCAGATCGATGCCACGACCAGGACGACAATAAGGATGCGCATAGTGGAAGTGTTCAAAGTTGATCTTGAAAATCAGATAGCCATAGGACACCGAATTTTTTTGACTCGATTACAATCCCTTTCGGCTGGACTGGCCCACATGCGGCAACGAGGTCCTGCAGCGCTCAACCGCGCCGCAGACGCCCGCGGCCCGCAGGCGTAGAGGGGTCGTCCGCCAGAGTGTGGCGCTGACCGTTGCGATGCGTCCGCACGCGTTCACGAATCTCGGCCACAGTCGCCGCGCCCGGCACGGCAACGCAAGAGTACTCGCCGTTGCGGTTGATCCATTCGACGATCCGGCAGCACTCGCCCCACGGCTGCATGACCGGTGCGGACACACGGCAGCCGCGTATCTTTACGACGTCGGTGGCGAGGGTTGCGCTAACGCCGTTTTTAGCCGTGCCGCGAGTCGCAGCCGCGGCGACTGTCTTCCGGCCGGGCCGGGAACCGCGCGACTCGGCGCGATTCACAGGTGAGGAGACTTGCATGAGATTGCTCCACTGACGGATCTGATCACCGGGCATGGCCTCTTTGAGACCACGGTGAAAGTGCCATACCATCATATTCAGAGAACACGCAGACACAACGAAGAAAGGATGGAGAAGTTGTGAAGATTCGTCACCAAGTGTGGATTGACGTGGCATTCATCTAAAATTCGGATATGCAAAGTGAAACTATCCGAATTCGCCCAAGCCGCCCTTTAGGGACCCTTCTCTCGCGCGCGCGGCAGCAGCGAACGAAGATGCGCTTTGGCATTACCTGGAAAATGTTTCTCGCCGTTTTAATCGCCTGTCTGGCGATTTCCCTGACGATGGGCTACGCCTTGCGCGTGAGCTTCGAAAACGGCTTCCTGCACTATGTTCGGGAACGCAACGCCGGGCGCATCAAAGCCGTCATGGCGAAGGTGACGAGCGAATATGCCGCTCACGGCAACTGGAGCTTCCTGCGGGAGCATCCCGAAGCATGGCTCGCGCTGCTGGACGAGGCCGCACACGACGCTCTGCGCGAAGAACTCGCCACGGCACAGACAGGCAAGCTGCCGGGCTGGAGAACCTTTCCCGGGAGCGGCAGCGTGCAGCAGTTGCTTGGGCCGCTCTCCGGCCCGTCTGAAGGACCGCACTGGGGCATGCGCCTGCCACCAGCGCCGCCGTCCGGCCCGGACATCGCAATGGAGCGAGACCGTGTGTCGGCAAGCGGTGTCGCGGGCGGCGACAGTCGCTATGACCGGCCGCCTCCTTCAGCCCCTTTGGCGTCGTCTCCTGTCTCGCCGCCGTCGCATGACGGCATGACCCGAGACACGCCGCCCGAAGGGCCACCCGTCACACTCTACGACGCCCGCCATGAACTAGTAGCGAGCACCGGCGAGCCGCCGCCGCCGCCCGGCAGCACGATGCGGCCCGTCGTCTACGCGGGCAAGGTGGTCGGTTGGCTTGCCGTGAACGGGCCCGACACCCTTTCGGACGCTGCCGACATAGCCTTTCAGGCGCAGCAGAAGCGCGCGACCTGGGAGATCGCAGGCGTGGCCATCGTGCTCGCGGCGCTAGTCGCGCTGGTCCTTGCGCGCATCGTGCTCGCCCCGGTCAAGCGCTTGATGAACGCGACCCACCGCCTGGCCGGCGGGGACTACACGGCCCGGGTGCCGGCCGGCAGACGTGACGAGCTGGGCCGACTTGCGGGCGACTTCAACGTGTTGGCCGACTCGCTGCAAAAAGCCGAACGCTCCCGGCGCGATTTCATTGCAGATATTTCACACGAGCTGCGCACGCCACTCGCCGTGCTCCGCGGCGAGCTGGAAGCCATCGAAGACGGCGTGCATGTGTTCAACCGCGATTCGCTCACTTCGCTGCAAACCGAAGTGAATATGCTCAACAAGCTCATCGAAGATCTCTACGAGCTTTCGCTGAGCGATGTCGGCGCCCTCAGCTATCGCAAGACGCCAACCCAAGTCGGGCGACTGGCGCGGGCGTCGATCGAAGCCATGCGGGAGTCGTTCAAGGCGAAACGGATCGAGCTCGACCTGACCTGCATGCAGGACATTGCGGACACGACCTTCGCAGTCGATCCCGCGCGTTTCGTGCAACTGCTGAAAAACCTGTTGCAGAATTCGTTACGTTATACCGATCCGGATGGCCACGTGCGTGTGTCGCTTTCGCAGAGCGCGGTAGGCTGGCAGCTCGACGTGCAGGACTCCCTGCCCGGGGTGCCCGAGGTCGCGCTCGCACAGCTGTTCGACCGCTTCTATCGCGTGGACGAATCCCGCAGTCGTCAGAACGGAGGCGCGGGATTGGGGCTCGCGCTGTGCCACGCTATTGTGACCGCGCATGGCGGCACGATCAGAGCCAAGGCGTCGCCTATGGGCGGCGTCTGGATCACCGCCAGCTTTCCATCGGAAGGAGACGTGACAACATGACCGAAGGGCGCCCTTTGCACATCCTGATCGTCGAGGATGAACCCAAGCTCGCCGCCGTACTCGAAGCCTATTTGCAGTTCGAAAGCTTCGTCACCACGACCCTGGACGACGGCCATCAAGTGATACCCTTCATCCGCTCAACGCCGCCGGCGCTAGTGCTGCTCGACCTCATGTTGCCCGGGCGCAGCGGCATGGACATCTGCCGGGAGCTGCGGCAATTTTCGGCATTGCCCGTCATTATCCTGACCGCGCGTATCGACGAAATCGATCGTCTGCTGGGTCTCGAGATTGGTGCCGACGACTATGTCTGCAAACCATTCAGTCCGCGCGAAGTGGTGGCCCGCGTCAAAGCAATCCTGCGCCGTGCTACACCTGCGGCGGCTGCGGACGGATCGCCACAGGGGCAACACGGTCTGCAGGTCGACGAGCGGATTCATCATGCCTTGCTCGACGGCAAGGAACTCAAGCTCACTCCGCTTGAATTGCGACTCCTCGCACTACTCATGAAATCGCCAGGACGCATTTTCTCTCGCGACTATCTGCTGAGTCATCTCTACGCGGATCATCGGGTAGTCACCGACCGCACCATTGACAGTCATATCAAGAATCTGCGCCGTAAGCTACAGGGCGCACGGCCAGACAGCGAGCCTATCGCGTCCGTTTACGGCGTAGGTTACCGGTTGGAAATTTGATCGATATGATCAAATGCCTCCATGCGGTCATCATCTAGCGGCTCGCGGCCTTACAATTCAGTTCGCTGTTTCCGTCGCCGTTGCATCGGCCGGCGGACTCCATTGCGCGAAATCCTCGTTCAGAAGATCTGACGCATACCCGCACTGACCATGCCTGGTTTCCACGTACAGCAAGTCATGCAGCGATTAACCGGACCTCATAGGCGACTGGCGTGAGGCAATGGATAGAGGTAGGTCGACTTTTTCGATCGTAATAGCCCTCGATTCAGTCGACGATGTCCAGACAGGCGTGAGCGCGTTTAGTAGTGAACCCGGTAGATTCTTTCGACCTTAAGGGTCTTGAGGTCGGCCGTCAACGGTGGAGAGCAATGGGTTAAGCCGCGAGTTGCATTTCATAAAATCGCTGCGTGAAGGCAGCGGGCGATAGATAGCCGAGACGTGCTTGCCTGCGTTGCCGGTTGTAAGCCATCTCCATATTATCGGTGATGGCCTGTCGGGCGTCGGCGCGTGTCGCGAACACGAGTTCGTTCTTCAGCGAGCCCCAGAAGCTTTCCATCGACGCGCTATCGTGGCAATCGCCCTCGTGACGGATTGTCAAGTTACCGAGAGGGCACTGTCACGTTGCTGAGATGGTCGAGTAAGATCGCGAGATGATGAATGCAAAATCGCTTTACCACGGTCATCGCTTTCCGGCGGCGGTCATCAGTTGCGCTGTGCGGTGGTATTTCAGGTTTCAGCTCAGCCTGCGTGATATCGAAGAGCTGCTGTTCGAGCGTGGGGTTATCGTCAGCTACGAAACGGTTCGACGCTGGTGCGATAAATTCGGTGCGTGTTTCGCATACCGTGTGAAAGCCGCACGTCGCAAGCCTGGCACCACCGGGCATCTTGACGAAGTATTTGTGTCGTTGCGCGGCGAGCCTTATCTATTGTGGCGCGCCGTCGATCAGCACAGGGCTGAACTGGATATCCTGCTACAGAAACGCCGTGACAAGGCTGCAGCGAATCGGTTTTTCAAGCGCGTGCTTGCCTCATGTGCGGAAGCACCGTACAAGATCGTAACCGACCAACTGCGCAGCTATCCGGAGGCGAAGGCCGAGATTCCCGAGCTGGCTCACGTCAGGCATGTCTTCGTCAAAGCCAGCGCGCGGGCCAATAACCGGGCTGAGAACAGTCATCAGCCCACGCGCGAACGCGAGCGACGCATGCGTGGGTTCCGCGATCCCGAGCGCACGCAACCCTTCTTATCGAGTTTCGGATTCATCCGGCAGCACTTCGCGCTCAAGCGTCACCTGCTACGCGCCTCGCTCTATCGCAAACAGCTCGCCACGCGCTTCGTCGCCTGGCATCGTTTCACTGAGAACGTCCAAAATCCGTCCGCTTTCTGAACAAGCGTGTGTCCTCTCCACTATTGCGTCGCGGACGATTTAACGTGACAGCGCCCTGTCGTTGTACCGTTTGAAGTTGTCCACATCGACAAACAGCAGCGACTGGAATCCATCACTGCGTTGAAGCCTTCTCCACTGGTTTTCGAGCACTTCATCGAGCGCCCGGCGGTTTTGTGAGGGCCCGCCGAATTGCCAACACTCGGTGCCGGCATATTGACCACCTGATGCGCACCCCGCGACGACGGCCGTTCGTGCTGCGAAAGCGGAGCAAAGTGTCTCAAAAATGCGCTGACGCTCCCCAGACAACTGTGGTCCGTCAAGACCACAGTCCTGCAGTCCCTATTTACGCGCTCACCTCACTGTTTCCAATCCTGAACACCGTGACAGCAGCACGCAGTGTCGTTGCCTGCTCGGCCATGGCCTGCGCCGCCGCCGTGGCCTGTTCGACCAGTGCCGCATTCTGCTGCGTAACTTCGTCCATCTGGCTGACGGCTACGTTCACCTGCTCGATGCCCGTACCCTGTTCCCCCGACGCTGTAGCAATTTCGCCCATGATGGTGGTCACCTGCCGGACGGAAGCCACGATGTCGTCCATCGTCGAACCAGCTCGACCGACCTGTTCGGATCCTTCAGCAACCCGCTCGACCGAGCGCGTGATCAGATCCTTGATTTCCCTGGCCGCGCTCGCACTGCGCTGCGCCAACGTACGGACCTCACCCGCCACCACCGCAAACCCTCTGCCCTGGTCTCCCGCACGGGCAGCCTCCACTGCGGCGTTCAGCGCCAGGATATTGGTCTGAAAGGCGATACCCTCGATAACAGAAATGATCTCGGCGACCTTATCCGAGTTCTGCGAAATCGACTGCATTGTTTCTACCACCTGATGCACGACTTCCCCACCACGTATGGCAACTTCGCATGCGCTGCCGGCCAGAGCATTCGCCTGCCTTGCGTTCTCTGTATTCTGGCGAACCGTTGCAGTCAGCTCTTCCATACTCGCAGCCGTTTCTTCAAGCGATGCTGCCTGCTCTTCCGTGCGTTGCGACAGATCGACGTTACCCTGTGCAATCTCGCTAGCGGAAATCCTGATCGATTCCGCAGACAGCTGGATGCCCGCAACGATGGATTTTAGTTGCTGCCGCATCGATTCGAGCGAGGCCATCAGGCTGACACGATCATCCTGTGGGACGGGCACCGCAACTGACAGGTCACCTTCAGCGATGCGTCCCGCCACAGCCGCAGCGTCGGCCGGCTCGCCGCCAAGCGAACGCATGATCCCTTTAGTAATCACAGTGCCCAACACTATCGCCAGGAGAATCGTGAAGATCCCGGCGGTTGCAAGGGTTAGCTTGGTCTGCGAGGCCAGCGCGGCGACCTCTTCCGTGCGGCTGTCAAGCAGCGTCTGTTCCGCTCCGCTGAACTCGGCGGCCACTGACCGATAGCGGTCCATGAATTGTTTGTCATTGCCCTGTCTGAAATAATCGGTCAGCGCACTTTCCGGCTGCCTGCCGGCACTGACGTCCCGTCGAAGTGCAAGCAGGTTCTCGTCGACCTCCTGCACCTTTCCCTGCATCTCGGCCAGTGTCTGAAGCCGCTGCTGCTGGGCGGGGTTGTCCGCTGTGAGCGAACGCGCCAGATCCAGCGACTTGCCGAATTGCGTCCTGCCTGCGTTATACGGTTCAAGAAAGTTCGCGTCCCCGGAAGCCACAAACCCACGCACACCCGTTTCCATATTGACCATGCTGGTCAGCATGTCGTCGCTCGTTCGCTGCACCTGATAGCTGTGAACATTCCAGCCATTGGCCTGGTTCAGTCGAAGGAAGTTGATGATCGATATAGTGCTGCCAAGCAATGAAACCACCACGACGGCGCCAAACGATGCGGCCAGCTTCCTGCCTACGGTCATGCCCATAATGTCTATCCAAGGAGTGGTTGTGATAATTAGGATAACGGCAAAAATATGATTTAAGTTGAATCCGGACAGCAAAACGACTAAGCAGATCGACCTCTTTTCGGAAGTCAATACGGTGCAAATCACCTGATTCAAAAAAGGGCTACCAGATCTGTCCGGGCGCAATCGCCTCACGAGGAAAACATTGCCTGATTGCGGCGTTGTCAGGTTGCGCGACGCATCGGATACGATGGCGCTTCGAAGAAATCAAAAAACGCTTTATTACGCTCAACATTTCTCGTCTACTGTCATCAATAGTGCTGCTCGATGGTATCTTCACTTCCAGTTGAGCCTACGCGACACCGAGGAACTGCTTTTCGAGCGCGGCGTCATCGTGACGCACGAGTCGATCCGATGCTGCTGCGACAAGTTTGGTCAGGGCTTTGCTCTCGAGTGACAGCGGGGCGATGCAAGCCGGCTAGTACATGGCTCCTTGACGATATGTTCATCACGCTTCGTGGCGAACCGTACCTGTTATGGCGGCAGTTGACGAGCACGGCGCCGAGCTTGACATTCTGCTGCAGACGCGGTGCGACAAAGCCACAGCCAAACGTTTCTCCAAACGTGCGCCATGTTCGAGTCCGGTACCGCACAGGATCGTCACGGATCAACTGCTCAGCAATCCGGAGACAAAGGGCGAGATTCCAGAACTTGCGAACGTGAAGCACATGTTCTTCAAAGCGGCAGCGCGGAGAATAGCCACCAACCAACACGCGAGCGCGAGCAGCAAGTGCGTGGCCTTCGCAAGCCTAAACGCACACAGATATGCCTCTCCTGCTTCGGGCCATGCGACAACATTTCGTGCTCTAGCGGCATCTGTTACGCACTTCACTCTATCCAAAACATCTCGCGGCGCGATTCGTCACTTGGCGTGAAATCGCGGAACTCGCCCAAAGTCCGACAACTGGTTTCTGGACGATCGTCACCCCTGCCGGCGTTTCGCCTCATTCTCGGCACGTTGAAACGCCATCGGGCAAGTTGTCGGCGATGAACGCAGCAAAGTGCGTAGGTCGACGGACCACGGTTGCGCGGGTTGATTGTCGACTGCAACAGCATCGCCGCGCATGCATTACGTCGCCTTTTTGTGTTTCGAAATAATCGAATATCTCCCCCGAGAAAAAACACCAACCTGCGCGTGTCCGCTTACGCGGAGGCAAGTCCACTCTGCTCACCTCATCTGCCAATGCGAGGGGGATGGCATTCGACAGGCTAATGCCTGGTCAGCCCTCCGCTGGGCGTTGCTGTGACCTTTCGCCACCGATCTTCTTGTCCGTCTCACGGAGCGCCGCATTGGCCATAACCAACAATGTGGCATCGTGGTTACGCAGCACTGCGTCGACGGCGTCAAAAGCCTTCCGAAGTTCCTTCTGTCCTAGCCTCGTCGCATTGCGGCCTTGCGAAATGGCATCAGCTTCCCTCTTAAGTCGCTTGACGAGCTTCGCAGCAAACCGGCTATCCAAGGCCACGCTCTGGACGAACCTCGTGATCTGTATCGTCAATACCACCAACGCCTGTTCGGTTGTCTCACTCGAGCAACTAGTATCCTTACAAGTCGGCTTCCTATTCAAAAAAATTCTCCGGAATGTGGTTGCTCTCTGCGAAAAAGAATGAATTGAAGGCGTAATGTCTCGAATCGGAATGACCGAGAACTTCAACGTCGTGAATTCGTACGATCATCGCTTATGCTTGTATCCTGGGCGTCCTTTGGCAAACACAGAAATGTGAAGATCACCAATTGCACTCGCCCACGTATCTACCCAGTGAGTAGCGAGAGCTTTTTCAACGACCGAATCCGCAACCATGAGGCGGTAGGTCGTAATACGCCTGCGATCTCGACGGGAACACTCGCGTACGTTTTGGAACACGAAAGTCACGCAAGCATCGCTCGCGTTCACGTGTAGGTTGATGGCTGTTCCCCGCGTTCAAAGGGCAACCCTCCAATGTCGCGCAAGCTCAACTGACAGCGGAAATACCAGCGTACAGAGCGTGACGATTACGGTAGTCGGAAAACGGTGGCCGTGACAAGGCGACTTGGCAGTCTTCATCACGTGAGCTTACGCGACAGATTCGACAATGTGACAAGGCCAATGTGTGGGCCTTTGGGACTTTGGCATATCGAGACTGGCGGCGAGAAACCGGGAGAGATTCAAGAATGTGGCATTTGCAATCACGAACCGAGTAACACAACAAAACTCTAGACCCACGAATTAAACTCGTCATTCAGATAGTGCTGAAATTAGCCTAGGTTACTACCGATTTTCGTGTAGGGATTTCCTTAATCAAAACGTCAATCCGCGCTCAGGCGATGGCGAATCACATAACGGACGAGTTATCTGTTATTGATGCCCCCAGGTTGTTGCAGTATGCACATCTTGGGTGTGCTGATGGTCTTCAGGCTGAGAGAAGGATTTGGCGAAATCCGCGTAGGGCACGCGTCATCGTTCGGTCTGGAAAACCTGATGAGTCAGATCGGTAGCTTAACTTTCCGCACCTTCCGACCTGAACTGCGTGAAGACTGTCTGAACGAACGGCCCCCCTCTGCATTTATAAAGTCAGACCTGGGAGCGTGGCGACAAGGCCTGGATGGGATGCCTTAGCCAAGACAGAGGCCATTGCGAAGTCCCCTCGCTCAAGACATTCTGCGATTCGTAGCAGAGCTCCCAGTTCGCCGTAATATGCAATGATTGCGTGCCGAATCGATGCACTGACAGGCAGATCACTGATAAAGGCGTCTACGCTCATGCCATGTGGAACATGTGCTAGCGAAAGCAGCCCCGTAAGCCACGCCGCCTGACAAAAACTCTCATCGCCAGGATTCAGTTGCATGGCCGCCCGCTCCATGAAGCCTGCCCGCCGTTCAACAAGTTGAACGAGCGGGTCCACTAACTGCAACGAGCCCGACGAATTGCCGTACAAAAGCAGACTGCACCAGAGCAACAGCTGACGTGTCCCGACAACCGCGAGCGCCTGCCTGATAGAGACGATGAAGCCGTCGCTTGACGTAAAGCAGCTGGCACTGTTTGAAAGTCGAAGTAACTGGACGACCAGAGCGGGCGAACTTTTCAAGGCGTGCTCCAGATGCGCACTCCCTGCACCGTCCATCAGCAGCTGAATCATCCGAAATACGACCCCGACCGAAGGCGTAATCCTTCTAGCCGCGAGTACCTGCGGCCTGCAGAAGTAGAAGCCTTGAAACAAATCACACCCGGACAACATGGCAGCAGTTTGCTCGTCGCGCTCCTCGACCTTCTCCGCAAGAACGTGTTTCCCCGCTCGTCTGAATGAGGCCACCATATCGTCACGACGCTTAGCCGCAATATACGGCCAGTCAAGTTTGACGATATCGACGTGACAAAGGAAGCGTTCGAGAGAAGGTGTCAGTGAACGCACATCGTCCATCGCAACACGAAAGCCGGCATCTCGTAAGGTATCACATCTTGCACCAAGCTCCGGCGTAAGCTCCGTGTTCTCCAGAAGCTCCAATACAAAGCGGGAAGCAGGAAGCACGTCGGTCAGGCCGGACCACAGGAACTGATCAGTGCAGTTCAGGAAACCGTCGCAGGAGTCGAGTATCTGCTCCAATCCAAAAGTTCCTAACACTCGCTCAACAACCGCAGCAGTGCTCGAAAACCCGTCGCTGATTCTCGCCGCTTCCGTGCGGGCATCGCGGAACAAGAGTTCCTGCCCGACCGTCATGCCGCGTCGGTTCATGATAGGTTGCCTGGCAACAAAAACTTCAGTTTGCATAAGCGCTCACGCAAGCAATTGACAAGATCATCCTAACGCAGCAACCGCGTCGAGCGCCTTAGGGATTCTTTGCTATAGCCATCGACGCGGCTGCCTCAGTTTGTCCCTGATGCCGCCAAACTTGCGTCGATCTGGACACAGTCTACCGGTCGGATAGCCGCGGGTGAGTACGGGCTTGGGTGCCGTCATCGCAGTGGTTAAAGTCTGGGTCAATCGCCCAAGTTGCTTTAGGACTGCCCACTGGTCGGGTTTGCGAATGTCTATTCGAACCCACCTCAACAACACAGCATCCAGCTTCGGCACTCATGCCTGGATGCTCAACGCAATGCAGATTCGCATCTCTGCTCTTACCAAACTGGATGGCGAGCGTTTCCTTTTGAATCGTCCCGTCGGATTTTGAGGATCCAGCGGGTTAGCCGACTTGGCTCGGAACGGTGGCGGAATCAAAGTGAAAGAACGCGATCGCTTGATTCAAACGTCGCCCTTGATCTTCGAGCGATTGCGACGCCGCCGCTGCTTGCTCGACCAGTGCCGCATTCTGCTGCGTGACAGAATCCATTTGCGTGATGGCCAGATTGACCTGCTCGATGCCACGACTCTGTTCACCTGAAGCGACCGCAATCTCGCTCATAATATTGGTGACATGTGCCACCGCTTGCGTCACTTCCGACATGGCCGCCCCCGCTGCAGTGGCAAGCGATTGGCCAATCTGGATCTTCTGAACAGATTCACTGATCAGATCCTTGATTTCCTTGGCCGCTCCCGAGGAACGTTGCGCGAGGTTGCGCACCTCGCTTGCGACCACTGCAAACCCGCGGCCCTGTTCACCGGCTCGCGCGGCTTCCACTGCTGCATTCAGAGCAAGAATGTTGGTCTGGAAAGCGATGCCTTCGATGATGCCGGTAATGTCAGCGATTCTCGTCGAACTGGCGCTGATGTCGCTCATGGTGCCCACCACTTGCCCGACTACCAGGCTGCCCTTCACCGCGACTTCCGATGCATTGGCCGACAGAACGCTGGCCTGCTGCGAGTTTTCCGCATTCTGTTTCACGGTCGAAGTTAGTTCCTCCATGCTAGACGCCGTTTCCTGCAACGAGGAAGCCTGCTGTTCAGTGCGCGACGACAGATCAATGTTACCCGATGCGATCTGGCTAGAACCCGTCGCGATGCTGTCGGCAGTCGATCGCACGCGGCCAATCAATTCGACGAGGCTCGTCTGCATCTGCGCCATCGACGCAAGCACGCTGCCAGCGGGCGCAGAAGACGCACTTGGCACATTGCTCAAGTTTCCGGCGGCGACGCGGCGTGCCACGGCATTCAGATCGTCCGGCTCGGCACCAAGCGAGCGCAGGAGCCCGCGCGTGATGAGCAGACCTGCAACCACCGATAGCGCCACCGCCATAATACAGATGGTCATCAAAAGAATGCGCTGTGCCGCGTAGTGGTCCGCCGATTGCCGAACGAGGGCATTGGCGCGCTCGCGAGTGTAGACCTCGTAATCGTTGGTAGCCTTCACCAACGACGCCAGCAACGGCCGGCATTCCCGGTTGATCTTTGCGACGGCCTGATCGCGTTTACCAGCCACTGCCAGCTCAACAATCGCCCGAGCGACAGGACTATACGCAGCCTCAATCCGGTCGATCTCCTGCACTAAAGCGCCAGCTTTTTCGTCGCTATCCGTAGCGACAGAGATCATCGCGTTGAGTTTTGCCAGGTTTGACTGGACGTCCTGCTGGGCTCGCGCCTCAGCGTCTCTTTCAAGTCCAAAGTCGCCAGGTTGGGTGACGAGCGCCATATTGCGCGCTGCAATTGCCCGTCGATCGACAGCCGTGCGAACTTGTTGGGCGACTTCGGCTCGTGCACTGATCCCGGAAACAAAGCCGGCAAAGCGCGCGTTGGCACTCCCGAGCATGAAGAACGACATGCCCGACACTAGAATGACTATGACCGCAAGTGCGGAAAATGCGCCATAGAGCTTCACCTTGACAGACACATGCCTATTATTCATACCATAAACTTCCGTTATCGTATCCGGGAAATCACAGAGTGCTTTTTCCAATGCTGACGGCCTCGTCTGTCGGTCACGCAATGACTGGCATCCAACCAGAATAACGACGTGCCTTGTACGAACTTTAATCGCGCAAAGGTTTGCACGTGAATGTCATTTTTCATTCAATCAGACCTTCCGGATTCGGAAAATGTTTCTATTTATTTCCGGCAAAATCGACCTATAAAAAAGGCCGGCACAGATGTGTCGGCCTTCAAGACCCTGGCTATCGAGCGTGTCCGCCAGAACCTGAGAGAGATTGAACAATGGGGCGCTTGGAGAGTCAGAAAATGTAAGACAATCCTAAACTTGCGAATAGAAATTCGTCATTCGGATAGTGCTTAATTTCCCCTAGGCTACGACTGATATTTGTGTAGGAATTTCCTTAGTCTGGACGTCAATCGGCGCTGAGGCGATGGCGAATCGCATAGCGAATGAGTTCTGAATTATTGCTGACCCTCAGTTTTTTCATCAGGCGCATTTTGTGTGTACTGATGGTCTTCGCGCTGAGCGCAAAGGATTCAGCAATATCGTTGATGCTTTTTCCGGCAATCAGTGCTTGCAGCACCTGGAATTCGCGATCGGAGAGACTGTCGTGTGGCGCGGCTTCTTCTGGATGCTTGCCGAAAATAATTGAGTCGACCAAGTTCGAATCGATGAATCTTCGCCCCTCCGCCAGCTTGCGGATTGCCGTGAGCAGGACTTCCGGGTTGCTATCTTTGGTGAGATAGCCGGTCGCGCTCGCACGCAGCGCGCGCGACACCACCTGGGGCTCATTGTGAATGCTCAGGACCAGCACCGGCAAGCCGGTGTGAATGGGATGCGGACCGACACGAGTGTGCCCGTTCCCGGCGCGCTCTCAATCTGTAACGTGCCGCCGATCAGCCGGGCGCGTTCGCTCATGCCGAGCAATCCATACGAATATTGCCTGCGTGCTTTGCGCAGATCGAAGCCACAGCCGTCGTCGCTTATGTGAAGAGCCAACGAACCGGTACGCGACGTGAGGGTAACGTCTACTCGCGACGCTTGAGCATGGCGCGCAACGTTGGTCAACGAGGCCTGCGCGATACGGAATATAGCTGTGGCCTGTGCGTCCAGCAGGGCCGGTTCGCTGCCATGGATCAACAATTCGCAAGGCAGTCGACTACGCCGGACAAAATCGTCTACGGGCCATTCGAGTGCCGAGACGATCCCAAAGCTTAGCGCAGTCGGTCGCAGATGACTGGCGACATTCCGAACCATCCAGATAGTTTTCTCCACCAGATCCCGCATGTCCTCGGTTTTTCTAGCGGCCTCCGAGTCACTGTCGAGCCGCATGCGTAACAGCGACACATCCATTTTCAATGGCTGTCAGCAACTGTCCCAGTTCGTCGTGGACTTCCATGGCAATGTGCTTTCTTTCTTCCTCGCGAACCGCTTCCATATACGCGGATAGTTCTCGCGCAATTGCCGAACGAGTTCGGGCGTCGATTGCTCGGCGCACGCGCGCGCGGCATTGGCTTCGAGCAGTCCGCGCAGTTCGTAGATTTCGCCCACCTGTTCAGGGGTGGACCCATTTGGTCGTTGGAACCCGCGATGTTCTGCGAGTCGAAGTAGCCGTCCAATGATGTCGACCATCCCGGGAAGGACTGCCCCCAGAAGTCGGACACTTCTGCAGGGTGTTTTGTGTGCAAATACACGGAAGAGACAAAGCTCGCACTCGCCGAGGATTGGCAAGCGTAATTCCGGCTGGCTCAACCGGTTCCGGCGACTGGCGCGAGACTACGCGCGTCTGCCGGAAACGTTAGCAGGCCCTCACTTTGCGTTCCCCATGCTCATTCTTGTACAAGTTGCGCCGGCGGTCCGAGTGCCTCAGACCCTCTAGAGCCGAATGTGAATGGAGACCGATGTACCCACACCGGGTGTGCTATCAATATGCAGGGAACGATCAGCCGCGCACGCTCGCGCATGCCAAGCAATCCATATGAATACCCCTTTTTTATCGCTTCCTGATTGAAACCGCGGCCATCGTCGCTGATGTGCAGGTCGAGCGCCGATGCAGAGCGAGTCAGCGTTACATCTACCCTCGTCGCATCCGCATGGCGTGCGACATTCGTCAGCGACGCCTGCACAATCCGAAACACAACCGTCGCTTGCGTATCCGACAAGACGGGTTCAGGGCCATTAATCCGCAATCTGCAGGGAATGCCATTGCGTTGAGAGAAGTCTTTAGCCAGCCATTCGAGCGCGGACACGATCCCGAAGTTCAGCGCGGCTGGCCGCAGATGGTTCGCCACATTGCGCACCATCCAGATGGTTTTCTCAACCAGCTCACGCATGTCGTCGGCTTTTTTCGCAGCCTCCATGTCGCCGGAAAGCCGCATTTTGAGCAATGACACATCCATTTTCAATGCGGTGAGCAACTGGCCCAGCTCGTCATGGATTTCCATGGCGATGCGCTTTCTCTCCTGTTCCCTTATCTCCTCCATATAGCCAGACACCTCGCGCAACTGCTCACGCGACTCGAATAGCTCCAACTCGATGCGTTTGCGCTCCGTGATGTCGTTCAGGCCTATATAGATTGCTGGTGCGTCCTCGTATGTAGCGACGCGCGCCGCCACCATTGCCCAGAATGTGCTGCCATCCGGTCTGCGGAAGTGGACCACCGTGTCACGAAAGCTCGCTTCTTGCCGCAAATGCTCTACCAGCCTGTCGCGCTCGGCGGTGTCCACGTAGAGTTCGGCGATATTGCGGATCATGCCGTCGCGCGCATTGAGCCCGAACAGTGCGCGCAACGGCTCGCTCGTATAAAGGATCTCGCCCTGCGGCATCGAGACAATGCACAGGGGTACCGGGCTTGTCTCGACAATGGCGCGAAAACGCGCCTCGCTAGCCTGCAATCGCACTTCGACCGTTGTTCGTCGCTCGATCTCGGAGCGTAAGCCCGCAATCGCCCGCGCGAGGTCCTCTTCCACCTTCTTGCGTTCGGTGACGTCCCGGGCAATGCCAACGGTACCTGCCAGTAGCCCATGTCCGTCTGCGAAAGATGTCTTGATCGTATCTACCCAGCTCCAGTGACCGCCTGCCTGAACATGGGCCTCTTCGATCCGTTTGCGTTGCCCGGAGACCATCACCTCGACATCGTCCGCGCGGTATGCCTTTGCATGCTCAAGCGGATGCAGATCGAAGTCCGTCCTACCGATCACGTCAGACGGTTCGGCGTAGCCTAAGGTGCGCGCAAGTGCCCGGTTGACCGCCACGTATCGACCGTGCGTGTCCTTCACCCAGGCGAGGTCCGGAATGTTGTCGAGGATCGCAGCCATTTGCGCGTTCGCGTTACGGAGCTGAGTCGAATGCTGTTCGAGTCCCTCGAACATGACGTTCAGGGCATTGACCAGTTGATCCAGTTCGTCGGATTTCTCCTGTATCCGGCGCAATCGCAGCGGCGCCATTGCGACGCCCGGTGCGCGTCCCCGAAGCGTCGCAGCGATATCGACGAGATGGCGAGTCGCGAGCCTATGAACCATAAACAAAATGAACAACGCGACCAGAAACGTCTTTGCTGCGTTGCTCACGAGGATTACCAACGCCTCGCGCAGCAGATCCCGATAGATGTCCGTCAGGCTCCCCTCAATATGCAGTACCCCGATCTGATGCCGGTCGTTTTCACAGCAATAAATCGGAAACTCCCTGACAACCGCGTCTTTGACCTGTATGGAGCCTCGGTAAACCTTCAACGGGTTAGGAATCTGCGTCTCGCGGACTTCGACATAGCGTATCAGTGGCAGATGCAGCATTCCATCGAGCTGATCCTGCAACTGTCTGCTATCGAGAGCCCAAAGCGCATTGCCGAGCCCCGACGCATAGCCTTGCTCAATTTCGTTGAAACGGTTTTTGCAATCCCGAGACCTCCGCTTGGAAACTTAGCAAAAGCTGAACAACTGTCAGCACCAGCGTAACTGTCGTACTGAACAGCAAGACTCGGCTAAGTAAGGCGACAGCAATTCCACCGTGTTGCGTCTTGAACGTATTGGAAAGCAAGCCAGAATGCGTAGGCGGCAAGATCCCCTCCCGGGTAAGGTGGCCGTCGTTGGAAACGCTGTACTGGAGCGCTTAGTGAGCGTAGTTCGCCAGCAACGAACGGATTGCGGCGTCATTCATGTTGTTCGGCGTCACCGTGACCACGTCAACAAATATCTGAGGGCGCGGCGGATGGCCCTGCAACGCCGAGACCAACCCTTCCAACGCAAGATAACCCATGCGGTAAGGGTCCTGCAATACATCGGCATATATGACGCCACGCCTGAGTCCGTCCATGAATTCCGGACGCCAGTCGAATACGACCAGGCGCGGGCGATCGGCGATCGCCTTTGCGTCAATGATCCGCAGGGCGCCGTAGGCGATCGGTTCGGCCGGCGCGAAAACGGCATCGAGGTGGCCCGGATAGCCGCTCAAGGCCTCCGTGATCAAACGCTCGGCATCACGGGGCCGGTACCCCACGTAAGTATCAATAACCACATCCCAACCCTTCTCCCGTGCGACGCTCAGAAACCCGTTTTCGCGCGCGGTCGTAGAGCTGATGTTCGTTGCAAGCCGTAACACGGCTACCTTGGCACCCTTTTGCAGGGCCGGTACCAGGCTGAGCGCGGCCTTTCTGCCTGCACCAAAATTGTCTGTATACACGGTCGAGATGCCCCTGTAATCAGGGCTGTCCCGATCAACGAGGATCACTGGGACTCGGATCGAAACCTGCGTTTTGCTCTGCAGGGGTTCCGGCGCTAACACAACGCCGGCCACCCCCTGCTGCACCAGGTAGTCGATCATGCGCAACTGGAGATTCGACGTGTCCAGCGACGCCCCATCCGAAGGATTGCGTATCAGGAGATGCACATGCCGATCCTCAGCCGCCTGTTCAATGCCTTTGATCATTGCCTGGTAGAAGACAAGCGATGATCCGGGTAGGACGACACCGATTGTGGTCGCTCTCGCGGTCGATACGGTTGCGGTCAAGGCGGAAAGAAGCAAGAAGAACGAAAGAGTCTTGCGCATAGTGACTGACCTTCGTTATCGAGATCGCTCGAAATAGATCCCCGCTCACGGAGCAGGATTCCTTCAGACGATTACCTTATTCGGGGAGAACCGCTAAAACCAAGCTTCCACTCCACTATACGGCACGGCACGACTTCCGAACCGTGAGGAAGATTTCGCAACCGCTTTCACTGTTTCGTCGCGCTGCGTTCGCCCTCTGTTCCTCGCTACCCTTCAGTCAATCGACGCTCGTGCCGATTCTGTCGCATTGTGTTGGTGTTCAGAATTGGCGCTAGCCAGCGTGCACAGCACCGCTAGCATGTCCAGTAATTGCGCTAGCGTGCCTTGCATGTGCTGTTAATCAATTCGTGCATCGCACTTTACCTCGAAGCCGCAGCACCGCTTTTCGCACAGGAGACGTCTCGCGGATTATGGCCGCAGCCGAACACTACCACGCGTGCTAATCAAAATAGCTCTTTGCACAAGAGCTAAAGTTATCTTTCCTTAAACCAGATAACAAAACACAGAAGCGCTTTCTGACTGCATGCGGCCGGTAACGATCCTGAACTCCACCCAAAAAAAGTGTCCCTCGGATCGCATCGTCCGTAAGACTTGATATCCAGCACCGATGCCACGCTAGCAGAGTTACCGAACAAGCATCATCACGATTGTTGTACCGTCGCGACAGGCGTGATCGCACGCAACGCGTTACGCAGCAAGCCATCCCGGCGTTTTGGCCGCTAGCATTCCTGTGAACATGGCTAGTGGCAATTGTGAGCACCAACAGAATTAACGGACACCAACAGCTATTGCAGCACAGGCCCGCGGAGCACTCAAGAAGTCAGTCCTGGAACTCGGAGGCTCAGATCCTTTCATCGTTCTGGCTGACGCGGATCTCGAAGGTGCATCTGAAGCTCCAACCGGGCACATCAGCACTGGCATATTGCCAGGCAGACCGATAGCCTGGTTAGGCCTGGACTCGAAAGATTGGAGAGGCTCCAACCGTCCAATCGCGATGAAACTGGGATTCATGTCGAATACTTCGATGCCATTCATTGTGTTAGCTATCGTGTTTGATTGACTCTGGCACCTGCTTCGTGCCTCCACTGCATATCTCTGCCGAGGGCTGGGTCTCTCGGACACGCCGCTTCGACAAGTGACTGCTAATTCGTATAGCTCCAAAGAGCCTTAATGAAAGGGCTCGAAACATCCTTTGGATGTGGGACTTTTCGAATCGCCCTGAAATCGCCGCCTAATTAACGGCGCTTTGGTGTGCGCTCGACTACATCGTTCGCGATACGCGCTCGGCCACCTCTGCCCAATGCTCGACTCGACGAACGAATCCGCGATGTCGAGGCAAGTTCGCATGTTGCTATTTTTCTAAGCTTCGTTATTGGACGGCTCACATCTTGTGTGTCAGCAGCGCGCATCCGAAGCAGTCAGTCCTCAAAATTTGTGCACCGCACAACGAAATTTCGAAATGCCGCAGACTTTTTTGTCTCTGGACGGCCGTTTTCAGCTTCCCGCACACTTTGTTGTCTCCCGATACTTCGCAAAAAGAAATTTGACAAACTATCTTTAGATATATATCTTACGACACATCTTAAGACACAAACGGGAGTACCCAAGATGCGTCATCACCATCGATTTTCCCGTCCGCACAAAGCGGACGACAGTCCGTACACCGGCCGCGAAGCGGCGTCGCTTCATGCACTCTGGCATGCGTTCGCGCGCCACCACGAATCTCGTCGCGCACCAGGCGAACGAGGCGAACACGATGCCCGCCGTGACGCTCGTGGCCACGACGGCCACGACGGCCGCGGCTTCGACCGCTTTTCGCCGCACGCCCTGTGGCACGCCATCGGCCGCCATCATGAGCAGCGCGGCGGCGGTCGCGGCGGGCGCTTCGGCGGCGGCCCAGGCGGCTTCGGCGGCGACGGCGACGGTTTTCCGCGCGGCCGCAAATTCAGTTCCGACGACCTGCAACTGCTGCTGCTCTCGCTCATCGGCACGCAGCCGAGCCACGGCTACGAACTGATCAAAGCGCTCGAAACCCGTTCGAACGGCTTTTACAGCCCGAGCCCGGGCATGGTCTATCCGGCGCTCACGTATCTGGAAGAACTCGGCTATGTGACCGTGCAACTCGAAGGCAACCGCAAGCGCTACGAACTGTCGGAAACGGGCCGTGACTACCTGGCCGCCAACCGCGAGCGCGTCGAGTTGATGCTCGCCAGGCTGAGCCATATCGCGCGCAAGATGGATTCGGTGCGCCGCGCGTTTGCCGGGGAAGAGCCGGCCGACATCAGCGAAGGCGGCTGGCTGCCCGAGCTGAACGAAGCGCGCCGTGCGCTCAAGCGTGCGCTGCTGCTGCGCGACAACGCGCCAGCGGCCGAGCAGCGCCGCATCGCCGACATTCTGATGCGCGCGGCCAAAGAAATTGAAAGCCAGGTCAAGCCGGACAGCAGCGAAACCGGCAACGGCGGCGCAACGGCCGTTTGACATCGAGCGGCCCGCACCGCGCGCGGACTTGCGCGCCGGCAGCGCCCCCAGCGCGTGAACGCGCCTATCGAACCAACAGGAGTAGCACTCTCATGCTGATGAAACACCAACCAACCGATCTGGCCGTTCAACGCGTGCGGCATCCGCTGAAATTCCGTCTGCTGCAGGTCAAGCAGGTGCGCGCGCTGACGCCTCATCTGATCCGCGTCACCTTCACGGGTGAAGACCTGCACGACTTCGTCTCCACTTCCTTCGACGACCACATCAAAGTGTTCTTCCCCGAACCCGGCGCGGACAAGCCGGTGCTGCCGGAAGCAGGCCCGAACGGCCCGGTGTTTCCCGCCGGCCAGCCGCGGCCGGTCGCGCGCGACTTCACGCCGCGCCACTTCGATCGCGAGGCGCGCGAACTCGACATCGAATTCGCCATGCACGACGCGGGTCCCGCCGCTACGTGGGCGGCGCAAGCCAAGGTGGGCCAGTACCTCGGTATCGGCGGCCCGCGCGGTTCACTCGTGATCCCCACGGGCTTCGACTGGCATCTGCTGATCGGCGACGATACCGCGTTGCCCGCCATCGCCCGCCGCCTCGAAGAACTACCGGCCGGCACGCGCGTCGCCGCGGTAATCGAAGTCGCCGACGCGTCGGCGCAGATCGAATTCACGACGCAGGCCGAGTTGCATCTCGTCTGGTGCCATCGCAACGATGTGAGCGTACGCGGCGAAGCTTTGTTGCGGGCGGTCCGCGAAATCTACCTGCCTGAAAACGGCGAAGGGTACGTGTGGGCGGCCGGCGAAGCCGCCACCATGCGCGCGGTGCGCTATCACCTGTGCACGGAGCGCGGCGTCGACAAATCGCGTATTCGCGCGGCCAGCTACTGGAAACAGGGTGCCGAAGCGGTGCACGAAACGCTCGACGACTGAGCCTGCTAAAACAGATCCTCATGCCGGCAATTGACGAGAATTTCCGCGACGCTCGCGGAGTTCGGCATCTCGATTGTGTTGGCGACCAATCGTGCGATGTCCTCGGGTTGTGTCATGGCTTCCGGCTCGAGATCCGCGATGCCGGCGGCCATTTCCGTGTTGACGAATCCGGGGCATATCGCCGTCGCACGCAAGCCATCGTCCCAGCCTGCGCGACGTACGGCATGAGTCAACGCTATCGCGGCATACTTCGACATCTGATAGCCCGCGTTGAGGTTCTTCACGCGCTTGCCGGATAGCGACGCGATCTGCACGACACGAGCATCGCCCGCGCGGCGCAAATGCGGCAACGCAGCCTGGATCAGCCGGAACGGCGCTTTCACGTTGATGTCGAGCGTTTCTTCGAGCAGTTCGTCGGTGCCCTCTTCCAGCCCGATGTGCTTGCAGATACCCGCATTGCTGATCAGCACGTCGATACGGTCGAAGCGTTCGACCGTTGCCTCGACCCAGCGGCGGCCCGCGTTTGTGTCGCGCGCTTCGTATGGAAACGCGAGCGCATCGAAACGACCGGCGAGCGCCGACGGATCGCGCACGCCCAGCGACAGCCTATAGCCGCGTCGCGACAACTCGGTCGCGATTGCCAGCCCGATGCCGCGACTCGCGCCGGAAATCATGGCTACTTTTTGCATGACTCTCTCCGTGAAAGCATTACCTTAAAAGCCCGCATCGATGACGATTTTCGTACCGTCGCTGAACCGGTTGAGGCGAAACGCGTGCGGATCGACGAGCGGCGTGTCGTTCGTCACCAGATCCGCCATCAGCTTGCCGGCCGCCGGCCCGATGCCGAACCCGTGCCCCGAAAAGCCGGTGCCGATGAAGAGGCCCGGCACCGTATCGACACCGGAAATCACCGGAATCGCGTCAGGCGTCACATCCATGTAGCCCGCCCAGCGCTGCGCGATTCGCGCGTGCGCCAGATGCGGGAAGACCTTGATGAACTCGCGCAAGCCGGCGTCGGTGTATCGGGTGATCGGCTCAGGATCGAGCGTGCGGATCTCTTCGAACGCTGTGGGACGGTCGAGCACCCAGTGTCGTGGACGGCGCAATTCATCGAAGAAACGAGCGCCAATGCCAATGCGCAACGAGCCCAACTGGCTCTTCAGTGCTTCGACGTACTTGAAGAACAGGCGAAATGAATCGGGCGTGAGATCGCTATAAGTGCGGAAGCCAAAAGCGATCGTGTAGCCGCCGTCGGCGCGCTTGCGAAACGCGAATTTCTTGTTGCTCGCGCTACAGGCCGGGCCGCCGTCGAGCGGCTCAGTGCGAAGCACCGAGGCTTTTACCAGCAGTTGAGGTACATCGACACCCAGGTTCCCGCAGAACAACCGCGACCATGCGCCGCCCGCGACGACGACGCTATTGCAGCGGATCGTACCGTGCTCGGTGACCACCGCACTGACGCGCCCCGCGCTCGTTTCGATGCCACGCGCGGCACACGGCGTCAGAATCTTGACACTGCGTTTGCGTAACGCATTCGCGATCGCCGGTGCGGCTTTTTGCGGTTCGGCGCGGCCGTCGCCTGGTGTGTAGAGTCCGCCTTTGAACGCTTTCGTGGCGCCAGGCAGCAGTGCGCCAACGGTACTTCCGTCGACCAGACGTGTATCGAACGCGTCACCCGCTACGTTGCGCGCCTTGTCGAGCCATACGTGGTGACTGTCCATCACGGCGTCTTCGTCCGTCATATAGAGGATGCCGCATTGATTGAAGCCGGTGTCGATACCCAACGTCGCATCCAGTTTCCGCCACAGCTTCAGGCTCTCGATGCTCAACGCGAACTCGCGCATGTCGCGATGCGTGACGCGAACCCAGCCCCAGTTGCGGCTCGATTGCTCACCCGCGATATGGCCTTTCTCACATAGCGCGACCTGCAAGCCTTTCTCGCTGAGATAAAGGGCCGTGCTCACGCCGATAATGCCGCCGCCGATCACGACGACATCGACTTTGGCTGGCAAGGTGGTGTCGTCGGCGACTGTTTCTACTTTCGGTCCCATCGTGGCTGATATCCTGCCTGTGAAGGCTAGTTATGTTGATCGGCGACGCCAGCCCTGACCGCGACGGTCGAATTGGCCGAAGCCTGCGCCTTGCGCTGCCTGCGTGACGATCCCGTTCTGGAATGACCGCGCGACGGATTCGAATGACGGTTGGTCCAACGGTCAATGTGGTTAATCGCGTGCGTGAGCGGCACGGTCACGAGCAGATACACCACGCCCGCGGCCACCAGCGGCGACAGGTTCGCGGTATTCACCGACGTGTTCTGGCCGATCGTGAACAGATCGCGCTGCGAAGTCAGCAGGCCGAGAAAATAGACCAGGCTCGAATCCTTGACGATCGAAATGAACTGATTCGCAAGCGCCGGCAAGATGCGCCGCACGCCCTGCGGCACGATCACATAGCGCATGCTGCTCCAGTACGTCATGCCGAGCGCCTGACATGCGGACAGTTGTCCGCGCCCCACGCTTTGAATGCCGGAGCGAAAAATCTCCGCGATATACGCGGACGAAATCAGCCCAAGCGCGACGATCGCGAGCGGGTACGGATTGGGCCCAAAGATCGCCAGTCCCACGGGCGCGAGGCCTTGCCCGACCAGCAGGATCACGAGCGCTGCCGGCAGGCCGCGAAACACGTCGACGAACACCTGCGCGGGCAGCATCAACCAGCGCGTGTGCGACACGGCCATCAACGCGAGCACCATGCCCGCGACGATACCCAGCACGGTTGAAAACACCGACAGCACCAGCGTATTGACGAGACCCGTGCAAAGCAAAGACGGCATCGACGAGACCAGCAGCGGCCAGTCGAGAAAGTTCTGCAAGAAAGCATTCATGGTGCGCTCCTTGTTGAGCGCCGGCGGCGGGTTGAGCCGCCGGCCGGGCCTGATCAGCTACCGGTCTTCATCGCGTAGGGCGGCAGATTCGCGGGCTTCGGATAACCGGGGTGGAACTGCATGTACAGCTTGACCCACGTACCGTCCGCAACCAGTTGGTCGATGGTCTTGTTCAGCGCCGCCTCGAGCTTCGCGTTGCCCTTGTGCACCGGGAAGCCGGCAGGAAGGTTGACGGCCGAGATATCGAGCTTGTCCGCGATATTCAGTTGCGGGTACTTGCTCTGCAAACCCTCGACGAGCGTTTTGTCCACGAAATAGCCGTCGATGTATTTCGAGCGCATCGACAGGAAGCCCGCATTCAGATTCGGAAAGCGCACGATCTGCGCACCCGGCAGATAGCTGTCCGAATAGGTGTCCTCGATGGTGCCCTGCACGACGCCGATCCGTTTGCCCTTCACCGATGCTGGATCGCTCGTAATCGTGCTGTCGGGCAAGGTCGCAACGCTCAGCAGGCCGGTCAGGTAGCCCTCTGAGAAATCGACCATCTTCAGACGGTCTTTCGTGATCGAAATCGAGCCGGCGGCCAGATCGAGCTGCTGGTTCGCAACGCCCGGCAGCAATCCACTGAAATCCTGCGCGCGAAACTCGGCGCTCAGGCCGAGTTTCGCCGCGACCGCTCGCAGCAATTCGACGTCGAAGCCCGTCATCTTGCCGTTGTCGATATACGAATACGGCTTGTTGTTCGCATCGACACCGGCGACCAGCTTGCCGGGAGTCAGCGTGCCGAGATCGTCGGCGCGTGCGTTACCTGTCAAGGTGAACGATAGCGGCACGACAACCGCAATGAGGCTGAGAAGATGGCGAAAACGCATGATGTTTGCTCCGTCGAAAAGACCTGCGATGGAAAGAAAATCAAGTGGACATCACTGCAATATCCTGGAGAGAAAGTCGCGGCCACGAGCCGAGCGCGGACGCTCGAAAAAAGCGTCCTTCGTGTCGTCCTCGACGATGGCGCCCTGGTCCATGAACACGACCCGGTCCGCGACACGGCGCGCAAAGCCCATTTCGTGCGTGACGCATAACATCGTCATGCCGTCCTGCGCGAGTTCGGTCATCACGTCCAGAACCTCATTGACCATCTCGGGATCGAGTGCGGAGGTCGGTTCGTCGAACAGCATTGCAACGGGATCCATCGACAACGCCCGCGCGATCGCCACCCGTTGCTGCTGGCCGCCCGACAACTGCGATGGAAACCTGTCCTCATGCGCGCGCAAGCCTACGCGCTGCAGCAGCATGCGCGCCTTGTCGGCGGCTTCGTCGCGGCTGCGCCGCAATACGTTGACCTGAGCGAGAATCGGGTTCTGCCGAATGTTCAGATGCGGAAATAGTTCGAAATGCTGAAACACCATGCCGACCCGCGCGCGCAGCGTTTGCAGATTGGCTCCGCGTGCCGAGACCAGCGTGCCGTCAACGACGATCTCACCTTGCTGCACCGGTTCGAGTCCATTGACGGACTTGATCAGCGTCGATTTTCCGGAACCGGACGGCCCGCAGATCACGACCACCTCGCCCCGGCCGATGTCGGCGGAACAATCGGTCAGCACGCGCTGCTCGCCGTACCACTTCGAAACGTTACGCAGAGAAATCATCTGCAACTCCTCAAGCCTGAAGCGCATCGGCTTCGGTGTCAGTGTCGACGTCGATATCAGGAAAGGGTGGCACGCACCCGGCCGCTCCAGAGATCGTCGAATGTGTAGAGCGCCGTGCCGACCGGCACGCTCAGGCGGCTCGCCATGCCGGCCGGACTGATCGGAAACGCGCCTTCGCCGAATGCGCCCGACTTTGCGTCGAATCCGAGCAGGTGTTTCGCGATCCGCGCGCCTAGATAGCTCATTAGCGCCACGCCATTGCCGTTGCAACCGAGCGCGTAATGAATGCCGTCGTGTTGGCCGATATGCGCGAGCCTGTCGCCCGTCATCGCGACATAACCCTTCCACGCGTGCGTGATGCGCACGTCGCGCAAGGCGGGCCACAACTCGATCATCTTCGCGTGCAGCATTCTCGCCGCCACGCGCTCGCTCACCTCGCGGATCGCCGGGCGCGAGCCGAACAGCATCCGCGTGCCGTCGGGCGACGGCCTCGTGTAGAACAGATTGCGCTTCGAATCGCTGATCATGCGTCGCCCCGGATTCAGCACGGCCATCAGTCCAGGCGGCAGCGGTTCCGTCGCAATCTGGTAGCTCGCCACCGGCAGCACGCGCCGCGAGAAGAACGGCAGCAGCGGTCCCGTATAGCCGTTGGTCGCGACGAGCACATGTTTCGCGTCGATCTTTCCCCGCGTTGCATGAACCCTGAAACCCGCGCCATTGCGTTCGATCCGCTCCACGCCCGCATGCGAATGCAAAGTCGCGCCGCAGCGCCGTGCGAGATCGCGTAGCGCGCGATGATATTTGGCGGTATGCAGACCGCCGTATTCGTCGACGAGAATCCCACCGTAGTAGTAGTCCGAGCCGATCAACGCATGCTGATCCGCGCGCGGCACGACGTGCACCGTGACGCCGGTTTTGTCGCGCAACAGATCGCCTTGGCGCCGCAAGACATCGAAGTGACGTGGCGTGAATGCGCCGAAGAAGCGACCGGTGATCTGCAAATCGGCGTCGAGCCGCTCGTCGGCGACAAGGCGTTTCAGATAGTCGAAGCTCGCCATGGACTCGCTCATCAGCCGTCCCAGCCGTTCTGCCGAGACCCCGCGAATCGCATTGGTCAGCGCAAGCTTCTGTCCGCTCGACACCATGCCGCCGCTGCGCGTGCTGCCGCCCGCGCCGATTTCGGCGGCGTCGAGCACGGCGACGCGCGTGCCGAGTCGCGCAGCTTCGGCTGCCGCCGCCAAGCCGCAATACCCGCTGCCGATAATCACCACGTCAACCCCGGACGGCAACGCGTCGCGGACCGTCTCCGGCGGTGCGGCGTCCCACCAGTAAGGGGTCAGGCGAAAGTCGTCATGAAACAGCAAGGCTTCGGAACGCATCGTGGATCGCCAGTGACAAGGTTCCAGCCAGTCTAGGTTTCGCTCATCCATCCGGTCAAATACGATCAAAAACGGCTGCCATTCAATTTTGATATGGCAAGCTGAGGACCGAATCAACGAAATCAGGTGAGCCGGGCAGATGAACCAACGACAAATCGAAGCGTTCAGGCTAGTCATGTTGCGCGGCTCGATGACCGCCGCCGCCGAGGAGCTCGGCACGTCGCAGCCGAGCATCAGCCGGTTGATTGCGGAGCTGGAGACGTCGACGGGTCTGGCGCTCTTCACGCGCAACGGCGGCCGTATTCAGGCCACGGATGCGGGCAGCGCGTTCTATCGCGAGGTGGACCGAAGCTTCGTGGGCCTCGAAAAACTCGCGCATTCCGCGCGTGAGATCCGCCAGTTCGGCAGCGGCCGGTTGCGGCTCGTCGCGGCGCCGGTGCTGGCATTGTCATTCGTGCCGATGGTGATCGAGCGTTTTCTTGCCGTGTATCCGCGCATCGCGATATCGCTGGAAATGCGCAGCGAAGGCACGATCCAGCGCTGGGCTTCGTCGGCCTATTGCGATATCGGATTCGCCACGACGACGCCCGATGCGTTCGGTGTGACGAGCGCCGAGTTATACCGGTTGCCGGGTGTATGTGCGCTGCCGGCCGGGCACCCGCTGGCTGCGCGCAAGCGTATCCACGCGCGGGATCTACGCGGTGAAAAGCTGATCCTGCCTTCGTATGCCGACGACACGCGTTCGTCGCTGGATCGCGTGTTGCGTCAGGCGGAAGTCAATCAGGTGCCAACCATTGAAACACCGTACGGTGCGACGATTTGCGCGATGGTGTCGCGCGGTTTGGGAATCGGCATCGTGAATCCGCTTACAACGGTTGACGCCAATACCGCGAAGATCCAGTTCCGGCCGTTTTCACCGGACATCGTGTTCCGTGGTTTCACGGTGTGCCCCCAGCTTCAATCCACCAATCCGATCGTCGACAGTTTTCTGAAGATCGCCAACGAGACAATGAGGCTTCAGGCAAAACACTCGAAAGCGTAATGTGACGGACAGGTCTCGATATTGGATTGGCGAAACCAATACAAACCCGGTCACGCGTTTATAGCGGCGGCTAAGTGAAATCAATCCTTTTGAATCGCACTGCGTTTTGCCAGGCACGCCATGTTAATCCTTTGCCGGCATCGTTGATCGTCAGGCAGCCTCGGGGCGCGAGGCAGGCTGCGCCGTGACGAGCCGATTGCCGCCGAGCGACTTCGCGTTGTATAACGCCGCGTCGGCCGCCGCCAGCAGGTCGGCAAGCGTGGGCGCATCGGTTCCGAGCTGTGCGAGCCCAATGCTGACCGTTGCGTGTATCGCGACGCCGTCAATGCGGTGAGGGATCGCCTCGGCGAAACGTTTAGCGATGAATTCGCCCACTTCTTTGGCGCGAAGGCTGTCATGGTGGGGAAGTAGCGCGGCGAACTCTTCTCCGCCGATGCGCGCGAGAATCGCATCGGGCCTCACCCCGCTCCGAGCGATGTCGCTAAATGCCTTCAGCACCTCGTCGCCCGTTTTATGACCGTAGCGATCATTGATTGCCTTGAAGAGATCGAGATCGAATGCAAGGAGGGAAATCGGCTGGCATGACTCTGCGTCGCGGATCACCCGTTCGCCCTCTTCAAAAAACCATCTGCGATTGCCAAGACGGGTCAGGTAATCCGTTTGCGAATCTCGCAGAAGCTCGCCATGAGTCTCTTCGCGGATCAGCCTCAGCAAGGTCATTGGCAGAACAACCGAGTACAGCACACCTTCGTACATCGTAATGTTGCTGGCGACCAGCACCACGTGCTGCCCGTACCGTGACGCCAACAAAGGCAGGATGGATGCTCTGGCCGCATACAGGAGCGCATGAATGCCCGTCACCCATACTGCGATGCGCCGCGATTGCATCGCTTTCATGCTGTCGCATCGCAGCAGTTCGAAAGACGTCACGCCGCTTGCCAACGCGATCGGAATGGCACTCGCGTAGTACCACACCGAATCCTCCCAGCGCGCACCGGCCACGGCCCATGTGAGCGCCAGCAGGATGAGCATTGCAATAGAGCCGGTACGGTATTGCCGGCCGCTCAAGGACGCGGCGCCGTGCAGAAGCAATAGATAGCCAGTGACGATAACGAGGTTGCTCAAGGCGGAGCCCGTCGCACCGGGCAGCTTGTGACGAACCGTTGCCGCCGCACATCCGATCGCAAGCGTGGCGTACCCCGCTGACAGTATTTTCAATTCCCCGCTGCGTCTGGGATGTGTTCGATGTTCCCAGAGCGTCATCACGGAACTGGCGAACAGCGTCCCGACGATGAGGAAATAAAGGGTGAGAAGATCGACGTGCATCGTTGAGGAGAGAATCCTGCGCCAGCGTACCGGGGCGGCAATTCTACGCAAAAAAATCGATAGTTGGATGATAGTCGAGGTGGGGTCCCGGATACATTCGGAGGCCGCTCGCCTTTAAGCGTGTCTGCATTACCGTCGCACTAAACTTATGTCGAAGGAGGAAGTGAACGGTCCGCTCGCGGCAACAGATAGAGTCTCTGGCAAGACCGCTGTCGTTGTAGACAATGCACGCCGACGTTTCCATTCTGACGCGCGGGTGAGGCCCGGAAGTCTGGATTTGAAACCGAGGAATGAACTGAGCCGCCTCTAATCTGGCAGGGACCAAGACGCACCTGCAACCCGACGAGGGAGAAAAACGCAATACGAAGACCCAGCCTGATCTAACGGCAAATGTGGACGGAACTTTAGAGCCATCAACTGAAAGCCTTAAATGAAGCTTGCGGAGCAGCGTGAACGGAAGCGTGACCGGACGCCAGGTCAAAAACTATCAGACAACCACATCCAATTGATTTTTTAAGCTGGCGCTGAGTTTATTGGCTTTGTTAGATACATGTCACCGATCAAAGAAATGACAAGCAACTAACCAACCCATGCGCTGACATGCCGACCGCTTTCGCACAAACCGTCGAAGCCCACTTTGCCGACCTCACCCCCACGTCCAAGCGCATTGCCAGTTATATGCTGGCGAATCTCGAACGACTCGGACTGGAAACGGCTGATCAGATTGCGCAGCAGACGGCCACAACCGGTATTTCCGTGGGCCGGTTTCTGCGCAGCGTCGGCTATCGCAATCTCGACGACCTCAAGCGCGAGCTGCGCGGCGCACAAGCGCGCCCGTGGATGATTACCGACCGGCTCGACGAATACCGGCGTGTGTCCGGACAGTTCGGCAACGCGGCGCATAACGGCGAGAGCGGAGAAAACGGGGCCCTGGCCCACTCATTAGAACTCGAAATCGACGCGATCCAGCATGTGTACCAGTTGGCGCAATCGCCCATGTTCGCCCGTATCGCGGAGCGCATTTCCAATGCGGACGCCGTGTATATCCTCGGCATCCAGTCGACGCGCGGCATCAGCAACGCGTTCTACAGCTACCTCGAATATATCCGTGCGCGTGTGTTCTACTCCGACGGCATGTCGGGCTCATACGTCGATTCGCTGAACTCGGAGTTTGCCTCACCGTACCTCGTCATTACCGATACGCGCGCCTACTCGATGATCGCGCGCCGCTACTGTGAAGCCGCGACACGTCGTGGCGTGCCGTTCGCGCTGGTCACCGACATCTATTGCCCCTGGGCTCGCGAATTCGCCTGCGACCTGTTGCAGGTCAAAACCGATGTCGGCCAGTTCTGGGACTCTCTGGCGCCGCTCACCTGCCTGTTCAACCTGCTGATTAGCGCGATCGTCGCGCAACTGGGGTCCGCCATCGACGAACGCGTCGCACGCAATCGCGAGTTGCAAGGCGAATTCAACCAGTTCGATCTCTGAACCCTCTCACAACTGGCATCCCACCGCGTCCTCCATGACAAAACCGCGACTCATCGAAATCACCGCCGCCACGCATGGCGTGGACATCGACCTCGTCTATGCCACCGAGCGCAACCTGACCGGCAAGCCGATCTACAAGGAAGCTCACTGCCTGCTGCTCGAACCCGCCGAAGCCGGTTTGCGCAAGGCCGTTGAAATTGCCCGCGACGCCGGCCTGACCGTGCGGATTTTCGACGCGTACCGTCCGCCGCAGGCGCAACAGGTGCTGTGGGATTTCCTGCCCGATCCCACCTACATCGCAGAGCTTGGCCGTGGGTCGAACCATAGCCGCGGTACGGCGATCGACCTGACGCTGCTCGATGCCGGCGGCAATGAACTCGACATGGGCACGGGCTTCGACGCCATGACGATCGAGTCCGAACACTTCCATACCGGCCTGCCCGCGCACGTGCAGCGCAACCGCCTGTTATTGCTCGGCATCATGCACGCCGCCGGCTTCGCCCACATCAAGAGCGAATGGTGGCATTACGAGCTGCCTGGCTCCCGTGCGCTGCCGGTAATCGACAACAGCGAAAGCGGTCCGCTGCGTCTCATGTAGTGCCCTCGATTTCTCCATCCGTTGTTCCCTGACAGGCTCTACCCCATTCTTATGGAGCGGCAATGAAACTGGTATTGCGCAATGCTTTGACGGCGGCAGCGATCGCCTCCGCCTTGACCTTGTCGTTCGCAGCGGTCAGCCCCGCTACCGCGGCGACGCCGAAAGACATGTTCGTCATGGCGACGTTCCTCGACGAATTCACCACGCTCGATCCAGGCGAAATCTACGAGCTGGTGCCGGAAGAATATGTGGCGAATACGTATGACCGGCTGGTGCGGGTCGATCTGAAAGACCCGTCGAAGTTCAACGGCGATGTCGCGCAATCATGGACCGTGAGCCCCGACGGCCTGACCTTCACGTTCAAGATCCGTTCAGGTCTCAAGTTCCACTCGGGCAATCCGCTGAGCGCCGACGACGTGGCGTGGTCGATCCAGCGCACCGTGCTGCTCGACAAAGGCGCGGCGGCCGTGCTGCAAGGCATTGGCCTGACGAAAGACAATGTGCTCAACAACGTGAAGAAGGTTGACGATACAACCGTCAGTGTGACGACGGACCAGAAATACGCGCCGACGTTCGTGCTGAACGTACTCGGTGCGTGGCCCGCATCGGTGGTGGACAAGCAGTTGCTGCTCACGCACCAGAAAGGCAATGACCTCGGCAACGACTGGCTGCGCACGAACGAGGCCGGCTCCGGCGCCTACAAGCTCGTCAAATGGACCGCTAACGACAGCATCGTCCTGCAGCGCTTCGACGGCTATCGCGTACCGCTCGCCATGAAGCGTATCGTGTTGCGTCACGTGCCGGAAGCATCGAGCCAGCGCCTGCTGATCGAGAACGGCGACGTCGATGTGGCGCGCAACCTGAGTCCGGACGATCTCGTCGCCCTGACGAAATCCGGCAAGGCGCATGTGAGCGCAGTGCCGCAAGCCACGTTGCTGTACCTCGGCCTGAACGTCAAGAATCCGAACCTGGCCAAACCGGAAGTCCAGGAAGCGATGAAGTGGTTGATCGACTACAACGGCATTCAGAGCAACGTCGCGAAAACCACCTACAAGGTGCACGAAACGTTCCTCCCGGAAGGCTTTCTCGGCGCGCTGAACACCAACCCGTACCAGCAGAACGTCGCGAAGGCCAAGGCGCTGCTGGCAAAGGCTGGCCTCTCGAATGGCTTTTCCGTGACGATGGACGTGCGTAACGGCTACCCGTACAGCGAAATCGCCGAAGCCGTGCAGGCCAATCTCGCCCAGGGCGGCATCAAGGTTCAGATCATCCCCGGCGACAACAAGCAGACGCTCGCCAAGTACCGCTCGCGCTCGCACGACATCTACATTGGTGAATGGTCGGCGGACTACATCGACCCGCACAGCAATGCCCAGGGCTTTACCTGGAATCCCGACAATTCCGACAAGTCGGCCTATAAGATGCTCGCATGGCGCAACTCGTGGGACATTCCCGGCCTGACGAAGGAAGCCAACGCGGCGCTCGCCGAATCGTCGACAGCAAAGCGCGCCGAGTTGTACCAGACCATGCAGAAGCAGGTGCTCGCGAACTCACCCTTCGTGATCATGTTCCAGCAGGTCTCGCAGGTCGCGGCGCGACCGGGTGTGACGGGACTCGAGGTGGGTCCGATCAACGACCTCGTGTCGTATCGTGATCTGAAGAAGCAGTAACGTTGGCGGCGAAGGCGATACTGTCCAGGCTTCGCCTTCGACCCAGGAACTCATCATGTCGACTCCCCTCACGACTTTCGAGCGCATGCGCGCGCTTTCGGCTGAAAGCGCCAGCGTGCGCTGGACCTTGCGCCTCGTGCGCTGGCTCATCACGCTCGTGATCACCTTCACCGGGTTGCTGGCGGTCACGTTCGTGATCGGCCGCAAAATACCGATCGATCCGGTGCTGGCTATTCTCGGCGATCGCGCGTCGGCGACGGCCTACGCGACGGCGCGTCTGCAGCTCGGGCTCGACAAGCCGCTCGCCGTGCAGTTCCTGATCTATGTGCGCGATGTGCTGCATGGCAACTTCGGCATGTCGCTGCTAACCGCGCACCCTGTTATCGAAGACATCCAGCGTGTGTTTCCCGCGACGCTCGAACTCGCGACGCTGTCCACCATCATCGGCGTGCTGATCGGTGTGCCGCTGGGCGTGATCGCCGCCGTGCGCCACAATCGCTGGATCGATCACGTGGCGCGCTTCGTCGGCCTCGTCGGCAGTTCGGTTCCGGTGTTCTGGCTCGGGCTGATGGGCCTGCTGCTGTTCTATGCGAAGCTGCACTGGGTAGCGGGTCCGGGACGCGTCGATCCGGTATTCGACGGGATGGTCGATACGCACACGGGCAGCCTGCTCATCGATTCGCTCATGGCGGGCGAATGGGACGTGTTTTTCAATGCGTTCTCGCATATCGCGCTGCCTGCTGCCATTCTCGGCTACTACTCGGTCGCCTATCTGAGCCGCATGACGCGTTCGTTCATGCTCGAACAACTCAGCCAGGAGTACATCACCACGGCACGCGCGAAAGGCTTGCCCGAGCGCCGGGTGATCTGGCGCCACGCGTTCGGCAATATCGCCGTGCCGCTGCTGACCGTGATCGCCCTCACATACAGCTATCTGCTCGAAGGCTCGGTGCTCACCGAAATCGTCTTCGCGTGGCCGGGAATCGGATCGTATCTGACCGGCGCCCTGCTGAACGCCGATATGAACGCGGTGCTCGGCAGCACGCTCGTAATCGGCGTCACGTTCATCGCGCTCAACCTGCTGACCGACGCGCTTTATCGCGTGTTCGATCCGCGCGCCCGCTGATGTTCCGGAGGTCTCTTTCGTGCTTCCCCCAACCGATCAATCTACGCAACCGCAGGACTGGCCGATGAATGCCGCGCCCCGACGATGGAAAGACTGGCTGCTGAGCGACACACCCGCGTCGCGCAAGCAGGCCGCGCTCGGCCTCGCTTACCGGCGCTGGCGGCGCTTCGCGGGCAATCCGCTGTCGGTCTTCGGGCTGGTGATTCTGGCCTTGCTGATCGTCATCGCGGCAATCGGGCCGCTGATCGCGCCGCACGATCCGTTGCAACAAGTGCTCTCCGACCGCCTGCTGCCGCCCGGTTCGCCGTCTCACTGGTTCGGCACCGACCAGCTTGGCCGCGACATCCTCTCACGTCTTGTGTACGGCTCGCGCCTCACGCTGTCGATTGCGATTCTCGTTGTGGTGATCGTGGTTCCGGTGGGTCTGCTGATTGGCACCACGGCGGGCTTCTTTGGCGGCTGGGTCGACAACGTGCTGATGCGGATCACCGACGTAGCGCTAGCGTTTCCGAAGATCGTGCTCGCGCTCGCTTTCGCGGCCGCGCTGGGACCCGGTGTGATCAACGCGGTGATCGCCATTTCGATTACGGCCTGGCCGGCCTATGCACGCCTCGCGCGAGCGGAAACGCTCCGGCTCGTGCAGGCCGATTTCATTCACGTCGCGCGCTTGCAGGGCGCCTCGCGGATGCGCATCCTCCTGCGCTATATCATGCCGCTCTGCTCGTCGTCGGTGATCGTGCGCGCGACGCTCGATATGGCCGGCATCATTCTCACTGTCGCGGGTCTTGGATTCCTCGGCCTCGGCGCGCAACCGCCGAGCCCTGAATGGGGTTTCATGGTCGCGTCGGGCCGCAACGTGCTGCTCGATTCGTGGTGGGTGGCTACCATTCCAGGCTTTGCCATTCTGCTGGTGAGCCTCGCCTTCAACCTGCTCGGCGACGGTCTGCGAGACGTCTTCGATCCGCGCCATGGAGGCTGACATGCCAGCCGCGACGACCCAACCCCTGTGTGAAATCGACGACCTGCGAATCGGCTTTCGCGGTCACGACGGTGAATTGACCGAAGCAGTACGAGGCCTTTCGCTCACGCTGCAGCGCGGCGAGCGCCTTGGCATCGTCGGTGAATCCGGTTCGGGCAAATCGCTCACCGGGCGGGCGCTGCTCGGCCTGCTGCCGACCGCGGCGCAATGCCATGCGAAGGCGATGAAGTTCGACGGTCAGGATCTGCTAGCGATGTCGGTGCGCAAGCGCCGGCAACTATGCGGCCAGCAGATGGGCATGATCCTGCAAGATCCGAAATTCTCACTGAACCCGGTGATGACGGTCGCGCAACAGATGCGCGAAGCGTTCGAACTGCACGGTCCGAAGTTCAGCCGGCGCGAGATGCGCGAGAAGATTATCGAGGCGCTGGCCGCGGTGCATATCCGCCATCCGGAGCGTGTCGCGGACTCTTACCCGCACGAGTTGTCGGGTGGCATGGGGCAGCGTGTAATGATCGCCATGATGGTGTCGTCCGGACCGCGTCTGCTCATTGCCGACGAGCCGACCAGCGCGCTCGACGTGCTCGTCTCGATGCAGGTACTCGGAATTCTCGACGAGATGATCGATAAGCACGATACTGGCCTCATTTTTATCAGCCACGACCTGCCCCTCGTCATGTCGTTCTGCGACCGCGTCGTCGTAATGTTTGCGGGGCGTGTGGTGGAAACCTGCGCGGCGCGCGATCTCATCCACGCCCAGCATCCCTATACGCGCGCCCTCCTCGCGGCGAATCCACCGCTCGTCAATCCGCCCGATGAACTGCCCGTGCTGAAGCGGGACGCGGCATGGCTCACGCAACCGGCAGGAGAATCAGCATGATCGATGTCAACGCCCTGACGGTCCGCTTCAGGACCAAAACCGGTGATTTCGACGCAGTTCGCGAGGCGAGCTTTCATGTCGGCGAAGGAGAAGTGTTCGGGCTGGTCGGCGAATCGGGCTCCGGCAAGTCGACGATCCTGCGCGCGCTAACCGGCCTCGCGCCGGTCGCCGCCGGCCATATGAAAATCGGCTCACACGTGCTCGGCGAGAAAATCGACCGTTCCTTTCGACGCGACGTACAGATGGTCTTTCAGGATCCGTACGGCTCACTGCATCCGCGTTTCACGGTCGATCAGACCTTGCGCGAGCCGCTGACCATCAACGGCATCGACCGGCAGGAACAGCGCATTGTCGATGCGCTGCGCGAAGTCGGTTTGGGTCCGGCGTATCGTTTCCGCTATCCGCATCAATTGTCGGGAGGACAGCGGCAGCGCGTCGCGATTGCGCGGGCGCTGATTGTCGAACCGCGCGTGCTGCTGCTCGATGAACCGACATCCGCGCTCGACGTTTCCGTGCAAGCCGAAATCCTCAACTTGCTGCGACGGCTTCATCGCGAACGCAATCTGACCATGATTCTCGTGAGCCACAACCTCGCGGTGGTCGGCTTTCTCTGCTCGCGCGTCGCGGTCATGCGTAATGGCGAGATCGTCGAGCAGCGCGACATCGCCGCCATTCGCGCGCAGCAGGTCGAGCATGAGTACACGCGCAGCCTGCTGCTCGCGACGACGGGCTACCGGCGCGAGTCGGTTCGGGCTGCTGGGGCGGACACGCTGTTGTAAAAGTCAGCAGCGACGAGGAAGGGAGCATCTGAGGTTTTTTGTGCGCTTGTATATCAAAGTTGCTTTCGTGCGACGCACCGTGTGCGTGCAATGGCTCGTCTAACGGCCTGGCGATTCGGCTCCCAGCCTCATCCGCTACGGCGGTGTTGTAGGCGAGCGCATGAGGCGGAGCCATTACACGCGTCCCACTCAACCTGTGCAAGGCCCCACGACTCATGGCACCAGGTCCCTATGCCCGCCAGGATCAGTCCTCTTCTGACCACCGAGAAACGTCACGCTGCAACCGAACCGCGCAAGATTCTTTCGAGAAGACGCGGGGTATCGCGAATCAGATCGGCCATCAATTCGCTCGCCTTTTTGTGACGGATGAGTGATGCCGTCTGGCCTGCCGAGAATGACAGGTACTCATACCGCTTCTGCTCTAAAGCAGCTGCCTGAAGCTGTTTGATAAACCACGCTTCCACTGGATACGGCGGGATATTCAATCCGTTAACATGGATCTCGTCGATGAAATCACTCTGAATGTTTCTCGCGAGCCGCCCCGTAATTGCCCTCGACAGTTTTGTATTTTTCGCATGCGCAGAAAATAACGCTGCGCGATGCAGGTCACTCGCGTTCGACTCGTTACAAGCCAGGAATGCAGTTCCGATCTGGACACCTTGGGCACCGAGCGCGAACGCTGCTGCGATACCTCGAGCGTCTGCAATTCCGCCGGCGGCGACAACTGGTAGCTTTACATTGTCCACAACCTGCGGGATCAGAGACATGGCTCCCGAAAGCGAGTCTTCTGCAGACGTGCTGAACGAGCCACGATGACCGCCGGCCTCAAACGATGAAGCGATAATGCAGTCAACGTTAGCCGACTCAAGTGCCATCGCCTCCTCGATCGTGGTCGCAGTACCCATCATGGTGATCCCCCGCAAACGACATTGCTCCACCACCCATTCAGGCGGAACACCATACACGAAGCTGACCACCGGAGGGCACGCATCGAGCATTGCTTCCATTTGCTGGTCAGAATCGGGAATAAGCCTCTCCGCAAGCGCGGGCACTTCAAGTCCAAGATATTCGAAGTGCGGCGCAAGGATGTCGCGGACCTTTACGGCCATTACATCATCGAGTTCCGGAATGCTTCCGGGCGTTGAAACCCAGAGGTTGACTGAGAAAGGACGTTCAGTCACTTTCCGGATATGTCCGACGATTGTGCCAATCTCGTCGGCTTCTACGCTTTGCAAGCCGAAAGAACCAAGGCCGCCGGCGTTCGAAACCGCCGCCACGAGATCAACGGATGATCCGCCACCACCAAATGGCCCTTGAATAATTGGATATTCAATGTTCAAACGCTGGGAGATAGCTGTTGCGTTCCACATCCACGCTTCCCCTCATAGAAGAGTACGCACTCAGGCGCACAACAAAATCATGACCCGCAGAGATCGGATCTAACTCTTAAGGCGCGCCCCCTTGGGGCAATCGAGGTTCATCAATCGCCCATGGAAACACCGTCGCCAGCCTTGACCTCAATTGCGCGAACGCCAGGCGCTCTGTGCGCACGTTTAGACGGTCATCGGATTGGGCGTGCACGGATCGAGCCGGTACTTCCTCAGAGCGTCCGCCACGACCTTGCTTTCAATCGCTCTCTCATCGGCAAGCGCCTTCAAGGCCGCAACAGCGATCCAATACCGATCCAATTCGAAAAAATGGCGAAGTTTCTCTCGTGTATCGGAACCGCCGAAACCGTCAGCGCCAAGAACGACGAAGCGTTGTGGGATAAACGCCCGAATTTGCTCGGTCAGTGCCCGAATGTAGTCGGTAGACGCAATAACAGGCCCTTTGGAGTTCTTCAGCAACTTCTCGACGTGCGAAACCTTCTGCTCTTCGATCGGATGCAACAGATTCCAACGCTGCACTTTCACGCCCTTCACGCGCCAGCTCTGTAATGCCTGGTGCGCTCCACAGGTCAGCGACGACGCCCCAATCATTCTTCAACAGATCCGCTGCCGCGATCACTTCATTGAAAATCGTGCCTGCACCTATCAGTTGTACGCGCGGCGCGCTCTCGTCGGCTTCCGCCTTCCTGAACGAGTACATCCCCTTGATGATGTCGGCTACGACGCTGTCACCGGATGGAATGGCCGGATGCTCATAATTTTCGTTCATCACGGTGACGTAATAGAACACGTCTTCCTGCTCCGTTATCATTCGTCGCAAACCATCTTGCATGATGACGGCGGTTGTCAACGTACTTGTCGCGTCACTTCATGCGGACTGCTTTAGTTCTTCCGGCTGCATGCGCTCCGGATTGAGCCAGACTTCATCCTTCAATTTCCAGTTGCGCGTCGATCGGGACCAACGCCGTGGATTGCGCTGCCTGGCCTGTGCATAAACGGCCTCACGTTGCGCAAGCACTGCAGTCGCCACGCCGTTATGGCGCTGCACCGGCGTGACGAATTTCAGGCCGCTGTGTTTGTGCTCATGGTTGTACCAGCGCACAAACTGCTGCGTCCAGGCCCGTGCCTCATCCACGTTGCCGAACGGCTTGCGTGGGTAGTCGGGCCGGTACTTGCAGGTCCGGAACAGCGACTCCGCGTACGGGTTGTCGTTACTCACACGCGGCCGGCTAAACGAGGCCACGACCCCCAGGTTTTCCAGGGTGGCGAGCATCGTCGCACCCTTCATCGGGCTGCCGTTATCCGAGTGCAGCACCAGAGGACGTCCTGCCAGGCCCTCGGCCAGACTGGCACGCCGCATCAGCAACGCGGCCAGTTCCGCCGATTCGGCTTCATGCACTTCGTGAGCAACAATCTTGCGGCTGAACACGTCCAGCATCATGTACCAGTAGTAGTACTGGCCCTTGACCGCCGCCGGCATCCACGTGATGTCCCACGACCAGACCTGGTTCGGCGCCGTCGCACAATGACTGGTAACCACCCGGGCCGAGGGCTTGCGCGCACGACCCCGGTGGTGCTGCTGCGAAGCGCTGCGCAGCACGCGGTAAAAGCTCGATTCCGACGCGACATACACGCCGCGATCCGCCAGACTCGGCACGATCTGGCTGGGTGGCAGGCTGGCAAACTCCGCACAGTTTGCGACCTCCAGAATCTGCTGCCGTTCGGCCTCACTCAGTTTGTTTCGCGGCGGCGGCCGCCCGGTCATCGTGCGGCCATCGGCGAGCACCGCGTCGCCGTTACCCACCCAGCGCTGGAACGTGCGCAGGCTCAGGCCCAGCTCGTTGCAGGCCTGCTCCAGCCGGCAGCCTGACTGCGCCGCCTCGCGTATCAACGATACACATAACAGGCGATCCGGGACGTTGATCAATCGTCCTCTTTGTCTCCCCAGATCGCCTGGGCTTTTTTTCTCAGAATCAGCAGCGCAGCCGCTTCCGCCAGCGCCTTCTCCTTGCGCTGCAATTCCTTCTCGAGCTGCTGGATGCGCTTTTTGTCGTCCTTCGACTGCTGGCGCTGCTCGCGTGCCTGCTCCGTGGCATTCGCATTGGCCGAACGGCAAGCGGCCCGCCAGGCGGCTATCTGTTCTGGATAAAGACCCTTCCGGCGGCAATACTCGGCCAGCTCCGCTGCATTGAGCGGCGCGCTCTCCAGCACTACTGCAAACTTGTCCTCCGAAGACCATCCTTCGGGATTCTTCCCATCGCCAGGCACGACCAACCCTTGTCCTTTCGCCTGTCGGCGCCACGTGTACAACGTCTGTTCGGTAATTCCCGTTTCCCTGGCCAGCGCCGACACCAGCGCGTTTTCCGGCGGCATCATGCGCCGCACCAGCGCTTCTTTTCTTTCTGCTGAGTAGGCTTTCATTCACCCTGATTTTACCGCCCCCGGACCATGTCTATAGGAATCAGATAACACGACAAGTAGTCTGACGCCGGGGGATGACCGCGAGCTCGTAGCCAAATGTCGGGTCATAGCTGACACAATTGGGTACGCCCGACGCCCACAAAAGGGAATGGCCATCTTCGTGCTGCAGGCCTTCGCCGTTAAGCGTCGTGCGACCTGCCGTGCCGCCAAGCAGGAAGCCGCGTGAGCGCATGTACCGGCCGCCCATGCCAGATCGCCAATGCGTTGAAACCCAAACATCGAGTAAAAGATGTAGAACGGGATCATTATCTCGCCGTGTGTCGAATACGACGTAGCAGCCGCGATCCAGTCTGACATCCCTCCAGCTTCGTTTATTCCTTCCTGCAGAATCTGACCTGTTTCAGATTCACGATAGAACATCAACTGACCAGAGTCTTCAGGCTCATACTTCTGACCGTCCTGATTCCAGATACCAATCTGGCGGAATAAACCTTCCATGCCGAAAGTACGTGACTCGTCTGGCACGATTGGCACCACGCGCTTACCCAGTGCCTTATCTTTCAGAACGATGTTGAGGAAACGCACGAACGCCATTGTGGTGGACATTCCGCGTCCCTCGCCGCTTCCCTTTAAGAGGGCCTCGAAGGTACTCAATGCCGGAGTGGGTAAAGATTCAGCCTTTCTTCGACGCGATGGGAGATAGCCACCCAGGTCGTGACGACGAGCATGCATATACTTGTACTCCTTCGAGTGCTCGTCGAATGTAAGGATGTACTTCATGAACCTCGCTTGGTAGATCGACATGATGGGCCCAAGGCCCATCGACACAGTCGGGAATTGCCAGAAATCTGGCATGAGCCATGGATGCGGATACGATGGCATCCCTTGACCGCCCACTTCCTGCCGGAAATTCTCGAGTTGCGACTCCGTCAGACGGCCCTCAAGAAAGGCGCGCGAATACATCCCAGGCGACGAGTGACCCTGAAAGAAAAGCAGGTCGCCCCCGTGATCATCCGAAGCGGCATGCCAGAAATGATTAAAACCAACGTCATACAAGGTCGCTGCAGATGCGAACGAGGCAATGTGACCGCCCACGTTAGTCTCTTTTCCCGCTCGAAGCACCATCGCTATAGCATTCCAGCGAGTGTATGAGCGAATCGTATGCTCGATGGCCTGGTCGCCCGGAATCTTCTTTTGCATCCCTGTCGGGATGGTGTTGATATAAGGCGTACTGGCGGAAAACGGTAGATATTCACCATTCGCCCGAGCGAATTCGATCTGCTGCTGGATGAGAAAATGTGCGCGATCCATGCCAACGTGTTCGATGACACCGTCAAGAGCACCTAGCCATTCGGCAGTCTCTTGCGGATCATCATCATTCTGCGGGTCACGAACGTACGTCAACACATCATTCACGACTGCGGACATGCTCCCCCCTACACTAAGGAACGCTTTGTAACGGACAATGAAGGTTGATATTCGTGATTGGATAAGCGTTGCTTCTTTAGGTCTCCAGCTATTGAAAACCGCCCACACCATCAACCTGATGACGAGCATGGAAATGGGTTGGGCCCAGCCGGGGAAGCGGCGGAGTTGGCATTCGCCAAGTTATTCTCTTTCGCCTGTTATTACTGAATCGCTGTCTCGATGAGAGCAGCATAGGTTTGGCCGCAAGGCATATCCACTCTTCTAACGGATACGTCGCTGCAGCAATAGCGTTAGCTGCTCATACGGTCGTATAGCAGCGGTGGCCTGCCCCAAGAATTTCGGAAACTCTTCGGTTTGCGCCCGCCGGTTTGTACGAGGCAGGACGTCAATTCGCCTCGACATCCGCAAGGCAGACCATCGAATCAATCGGATATACAAGCGCATGATTTCGGCACGCCCTTTTGAAGGCAACGCCACCCGTTCGCACAGTGGTTTTCAGCGGCTGAACGGTCTACCTTGATTTCACGGCGAGCGTGATCATTTCGAGCGAGACGACCTAGAAGGCGTGCGGTGAATGCAAGGGAAACGGCAGATTCGAGCGCTTGTCCCGAAGGCATGCCGCGACGGGCTCCGCGTCGTACGAGAGTTCCACCAATGGCTGAACTAATTTGAGCGCCCCGCCAACGCCCGACACGCTTTCTGGCAACGATAGCAGCCGCCATGTCAATCCAAAGTTCAAGGGGTATCCCCAATCATGTTCAATATTCTCATCGTTCCGCTGGACGGCTCGCCCCAGAGTACCCACGTCATCGACCTGGTCAGCCGCGTCGCGGCGCCAGGTACGGCAACCGTACATCTTCTATGCGTAGTCGATCCATCCTACGCGTTGCCTCCCGGGTTCGAAAACGGTGTCGCGCCTGACGGCCTGATCTATCCGCCCGCACATGCGCAGACAGCATTCGCACAATCCGTCCTGGCTGCCGCAGCGCAACAGCTTGCCGACCGGGATCTAACGGTGGAGCAACACCTTTGCGCGGGATATCCCGCCGACGTTATCGTCGAACAAGCTCAGTTGCGGACCGCGGAGGTCATCGTGATGGGCCATCACCATTTGTCGCGCATACGCCGATGGGCCCACCCGTCGGCCTCCGGAGAAGTCATCGAACGGTCGCGCTGCGCGGTACTAATCGAAACGCGGGACGAAAGCTAATCCGATGAGCCGAGTTGGTGGTATTTGGGCGAGCTCGCATCAGAGCGATAAGCTCAAGAACACGGCCGGATTGCGAAATATCTTCACGACGAAGTCAACGCGATAGAGATCGCGAACGTGACGACCGACGACACCGTGCCCGCGAGGATGGACGTAGCGGCCTCGCTTCGATAAACACCCGCTTCGTTTGCAAACATCGCGGAAATGGTAGCCGAGGGCAACGCACATAGCAGAATCATCTGCTGAGCGAATTCGCCTTTGACTGAAAATAAAATGGTTGCTCCATACATCAATAGCGGCTGCGCTATGAGCTTGAGACCAAGATTGGCGATGACCTCCCGCGACATGGTGAGCTTCACAGCTGACATGATGACTCCGAGGCATAGCAACGACACGCCTGGCGTTGCCTTTCCTAACAGATCCAGAGCCGATGACAGAATAGCCGGAACCTTTATCCCCAACAGCGACAGCGCTATGCCAAGGGCAGGAGCCCACACGAGCGGCTTGGTAAGCATTTGTCTCAGGCTGCTCATGAAAGCAGCACCACCACTTACCCTTCCTTGCGTCAGAGTCAAAAGCATCGCGGTCAACGGGAGCATCAACAGCGCTGCGATGATATTCAGTACCAGGACGGAATAGATGCTTCCGGGCCGAACATGCTCAGGAGGATCGGGATTCCCATAAAGGCCGCGTCGGGGTAGGCACAAACAAGCGCCTTGATCGTTGCTGAGTCGAGTTTGCGAAGTTGCAACCAACCCAGTGCGAGAACGAGTAGGTACATGCCCATGATCCCTACAAACGTCGCTGCAACGAAATGGTAGTCAAGGATCTGTGCCCTAGGAGTGGTCGCCATTCCGATGAGGAGAAGCGAAGGAAATATCCACGTAAGAATAAGTCTGCTTATCAGAAGACTATCGGCATGACTGAGCCTCCGACGCTTTCCCGCGATGTAGCCCAAGGCGATAATCAACGCGACTGGAAGAAGCGGCCCAACGATTCGCTCGAACATGGATTCGCTTTACTGTAGTGGGCACATTCATCACCTGATCGACGATTTCATGTGCAGATTGATGATTGAGTAGCGGCGCAACATTGATCCTCCGCTTTACATATCATTTTTCAGTCTAGCATGCCGATCGAAAAACCTACTTTTGCATAACGGAAAATATCCACTCTATATTTTTCTACTCCCGCGAAGCTAAGCTGAATTTCCTCGAATAGATAATTAAATCCAGCCTATAGCCTATGAATCAGTCAAATTAGGATTTTCGTTCGTCAGGAAAGATTGCCTTTCCAACGTGAAAAAGATATTCGATCCAACAATTGTCTAGAATTCAAACAGGTGTAGGAGCCTAAAGATCTCTTCATATCGGCATCTACCCGCACCACGAGGTGGTCGAGGCCTCGAGCAATGCCTTGCCATTGCGAATTCCATCAGACAGAAAATCTTGTGACCGCGGTGAACAGCTGGGTGACTTGAAATGAAAATAGAAATGATTGAGACGTTTCCCCTACGTATTCCGTATACGGTTGACGGGAAGTCCGAGCCTGCGGCATGGGGAAGCGGAAATCTCAACGCCACTGACTCTCTTGTCGTGAAGGTAACGACGGACGACGGCATTATTGGCTGGGGAGAAACCTTTGGGTTTACCGCTATCCCTTCAGTGCGAGTGGCTGTCGACAAGATCGTCGGCCCCGAATATATCGGTCGTGACGCGTCCCAGCGTGAACTGGCGATGCTTGAGATTCAGAAAAAACTTCATGTATTCGGCCGTAGCGGCGCGTTGATGTACGCGATGTCGGCAATTGATATAGCACTCTGGGATATTGCAGGAAAGTCGATCGGGCAACCGGTCTATAAGCTGCTGGGTGGCAGTGCTCAGACACACTTGCCATGCTACGCAAGTTTGATTCGATACTCGGACCCCGAACTTGTCGCGCACAACGTAAAGCGTTCAATCGATGCTGGCTACGAACGCCTGAAGCTGCACGAGATTACGGTTGAAGCCGTGGCAGCAGCCAGAGAGGCGGCAGGTCAAGACGTGGAGATAATGCTGGACGTGAACTGTCCCTGGTCGGTACGGGAAGCAATAGACATGGCGGAGAAGTTTCGCCCCTTCAATCTGCGTTGGTTCGAAGAGCCGGTGTGGCCGCCAGAAAATTATTCGGGTCTCGCAATCGTGCGAAAGCAAGGGCGTATCCCTGTGGCCGCTGGGGAGAATGCCTCCACGTTGATGGATTTCCAGCATCTCCTCGAGGCTGATTCGGTTGACTTTATCCAGCCTAGTCCGGCGAAGATGGGCGGAATCACAGAACTGCAAAAGGTGTTTCCGCTGGCGGCAGCCCATAACGCGACCGTGATGGTACATACCTTCTACGACGGTCCCGGCCTGCTCGCGAGCGTTCATGCGAGTGCGGCGCTGGGTGGTGGAAAGTCGCTCATTGAGTGGCGTTCTTTTGACCTGATGGCGCAACTCTACGGCGACGCCATTATCCCGAAGGCAGGACACATTGCCGTGCCTCAGGGACCCGGACTTGGGCTGGAGCCGGATATGGACGTCATCCGCGACTATTCGATCGACCTGTGAGGTTCAAAGCTACCACTACGAGTCCGCGCCTCAACTACATCAATCTCGATCTGAGCGCAGCCCCTGCGCGCAATCGATGCACGTTGCCTTTCTGCGGTAACATCGTCACCACAACCCGGAGGCTCGAATGACGGCGAAACCACTTACGCTTGGGATCGATCACATCGGCTTGACCGTTCGCAATCTGAATCTCACTCGCGATTTTTTCATCAACTGTCTGGGATGGACGCAAATCGGCGAGAGACCGAGCTATCCAGCTGCATTCGTGTCTGACGGGCAGGTGATGCTGACGCTGTGGGAAGTGCAGAATCAATCGGGTCGGGTAGAGTTCGACCGCAAAACAAACGTGGGTCTGCACCACTTGGCATTGCGCGTCGGAAGCGAAACAGCGCTCGAGGACGTATTCTCGAAGGTGTCTAAATGGCCCGGCGTCGAAGTTCAATTTGCACCCGAACTCATGGGAGCCGGCCCAAAGCGGCACGCAATGATTTTTGAACCCGGCGGGATTCGGATTGAGTTTGACTTCGATCCTCGAACCCCTGCCGCTTGAGCACACGCTATTAGCCGGATCTCGCTGGACGATCCTCTTGCCGACCCGGCATGCAGCGCGGACGTTCAGTGAAACTCGGCGATCAAAAAGCATGACTCATCGCAAGCCTCTGGCTTCGAGGTTCCTGCTTGAAACGTGCCGTACAGCGGGTTCAGTGTGGTAAGCGGTCCGTGACTTTCGCCACGCCCGCGGCGGCACACACCTCATCCTTGTCACCGCCGGGCGCCCCGCCGACGCCGAGCGCGCCGACCATCTCTCCCCTCACCTTGAAGGCTACTGCCCCCGGCAACGCCATGACGTTGTGCACGGTTGCGAGTTGCGGCGCGTATGGGCTCGTCTTCATCAAATCGAAGAAGCCACTCGACCGGTCGAAGCCGAACTCCGGACCTAGCGTCACGACGGTGAACGCTTTACGCATGCTCGATTCAGCAGTGTGTACAGTGCTCCTGTCTCCGCGCAGTATCACTTGCGGTACGCCGTCCATATCGAGCACGGTAGCAGTCACCCAGTAATGCTTTGTTTCGCACACGCGAATCGCTTCTTTCGCGGCATCGAGAGCCACGTCGAGCGGCAATGTGTAGTGATAGCCCGGCGCCGGCGGCTCTTGCGCCTGAATTGCCGGTGATATTAACAATGCAACGCACAGCTGCCCGGTCAAACTAAAATTTTTCATGGTTATACCTCGCGGTGCCGCGGTAGACAGTTGCAACCGATCAGTAGGAGGCAGTAACGCGAACATCGACCCGTGCCTATGCAAGCTTCGCCGCGTCAGAGTACGTTTATACACTGCAATGTTCGAATACGGTGCGACCCGACGTCCTCAAGTAGCTGCGTGCGTCGCACGCCACCACCGGACCGAATTTCGTGCCTGTCTACGCTTCAACAATGATCACGTCGTAGTTCTCGTCTTCGAATGCGACGAGAAACTCTTCAGGCATCAGCCATGATTCGACGCTCACCGTCTTCGCGTCGGTGTCAACTTTGACCTTCGCGTCGCTATCGACGGTTCTCATCGCACGTTCGATTCCTGAAACATCGTCTGAGCGGATTTCATTTTCTATCGAGAATTTCATTTGCTACTCCTCCAGTCAAAAACGCTTGAATAAAGCAGAACCCATCGACACCTCAAGGAAACACTCCAATTGGTCGAGGCGCAACAGCAGGAAGCCTCGATTGTCTACAAACGAACCGTACTCGAAGCCTGGCGAGAGGTGAACGACGCTCTCATCGTCTATGACGCAAAACAGCGGCGGCGCGATTGCCCAACAACGATCGTTAGCCTGAACCAGCGCGCGCTGTCGATTGCGCAGCAACGGTCCCTTCGATCAAAGCGTCGGACGGCGCGACCATCCTTGCGGTACTCTTCTCTTCTCCGCGCGACGAGGCCTTCGCGAAAGCAGCTCTTCCCACATGCCCCGATACTTGCTCGCCGAGGGCGACCCGGGAAGGCAGCGCCCGCATCTTTGCCTTCAACGCAGCGAACGGAAGCTTACGCGAATCTCTTCCGAGAAAGCACGAGGCTGCTCCCAGGCCGCAAAGTGTCCACCTTCGGGAAGGCGGTTATAGTGAATCAGATTGGGATACGCCTTCGCCGCCCAGCTTTGCGGGGCAGCGTATATCTCATCCGGAAAGACGCTAACGGCAACCGGAATGACAACGTGCTTCGGGGCAAAGAAGTTGAGCTTGTTTTCCCAATACAAACGAGCCGAAGAAATTGCCGTGCTCGTGAGCCAATAGAGCGTCACGTTGTCGAGAACGTCGTCGCGCGAAAGCCCCTCGGTCTGACCGGCAAACACACGTGCGATAAGTGCCTGGCTGGCGGCGTCGTGATCGAGCATCCACGCGGCGAGGCCGACAGGTGAATCTTCAATTCCGTACAGCGTCTGCGGGCGGTTCGTCATTTCTTGTGCGTAACCGAGACCGTGCTTGTAGAAATAGTCGAGCTGATTGAACGCGTGCTTCTCGTCGGCTGAGAGGCCTGCAGGCGCCGGCTCGCCCAGCTTAAGTACCTCTGCAATATTGTCCGGTACGGTAGCCGGCATGTTGGTATGCATGCCCAGCAGTTCCGGCGGCGCCAGAAGGGACATTTGCTCCGTGACAGCATTTCCCCAATCGCCGCCTTGCGCGACATATCGCGTGTACCCGAGGCGCTTCATCAGTACGACCCATGCACGTGCGATGCGAGCAGGATCCCATCCAGTCGTTACCGGCTTGCCTGAGAACCCGTGACCCGGGAGAGACGGAATCACCACGTCGAAGGCATCCGATCCAGCCGCGCCATGTGCCGTCGGGTTTGTCAGCGGATCGATGATCTTCAACTGCTCAATAATCGAGCCGGGCCACCCGTGCGTGATGATGACCGGCAACGCATCTTTATGCTTCGAACGAACGTGAATGAAATGAATGTCGAGCCCATCGATCTCCGTGACGAACTGCGGCACGGCGTTCAATCTCGCTTCAACTTTGCGCCAGTCATAATCGGTCGCCCAATAACGCAAGAGGTTTTGCATCGTCGCGAGCTGAACGCCTTGCGATGCGTCAGTCACCGTCTCCCGCTCCGGCCACCTTGCCGCCTCAATACGCCTTTTCAGATCGACGAGCTGCGATTCCGGCGCATGTACACGAAGGGCGCGAATAGCGGCCTTGTCACCGTCTGTCGACTGTACGACCTCAGTGATGGATCGATTCGTTGCTGCGAACGCGAACTGACTCAATGAGCCCGTAACGGCGGCCGCTGCTGCCACACGAAGAAAGCGACGGCGCGACGATGTCGGGGGAAGGATGTCGTTTTGCATACAAGCTCCTATTTTCAATAAGTACGAGTCGGGGGGGAGCGATGAATGCCACAGCAACGCAATATCCCGGTTGGACGCTTTCACGATCGCTCAATTGAACAGTCCTTGCTGACGAACGGTAGGTGAGTCTCATATCGTTCCCACCGTGACAGACCACAAGCCGTAGTTCAGGTGGTTGAAGCGATTGTGCGGAAGCAAGCTCTCCGGGTAAACCGCCGGAGTAGAACAACTGTTGTGTCGCCCATGAATAAATCCGTTGTGCCCGGTTTTCTTCCTCCCAATCACAAGTGTTTGTCCAGCCCGAGTATTCAAACTCCAGGTCAAAAAGCCTAGATTGGGCCTCTACGCGAGCCGCAGGCCCAACCGGCAACAGATCCAACTCAATTGATTCGGAGGCTTTACATGAGCACGTCACACAAAGTCGTCGTCGTTACCGGCGCATCGCAAGGCATTGGCGCGGAAATCGTCAAGGCGTTCCGTGAGCTCGACTATCGCGTTGTCGCCACCGCTCGCGGCATCAAACCATCCGAGGATCCCAATGTCCTCACCGTTGCCGGCGACATCGCCGCCCCCGAAACCGCACGCGGGGTGATCAGCGAAGCCATGGTGCAATTCGGCCGTGTCGATACGCTCGTCAACAACGCCGGCATCTTCATCGCCAAGCCTTTTACCGCCTACACCGCGGAAGACTATGCAGCGGTCATTGGCGTGAACCTGAACGGCTTCTTCTACATCACCCAGCTCGCCATTGCAGAAATGGAAAAGCGTTTGAGCGGCCACGTCGTCAACATCACCACCACCCTCGCCGATTCCGCGATCGACGGCGTGCCGTCGGTACTCGCCTCGCTCACCAAGGGAGGCCTGAACGCAGCAACCAGGTCCCTTGCCATCGAATATGCAAAACGCGGCATCCGAGCGAATGCGGTCTCGCCTGGCATCATCAAGTCCCCGATGCATGCGCCGGAAACGCATGCGGCACTCGGCGCGCTCCACCCGCTTGGTCATATGGGCGAAATGAGCGATATCGTCAACGCGATCGTGTATCTGGATTCCGCGCCATTCGTTACCGGCGAGATCCTGCACGTCGACGGCGGCCAGAGCGCTGGGCACTAGGCGCAGCCACACACTACCAGGCAAACATCCCACGCGGCCGGCCGCCACCGCCTGATGGCGTCCGTGTCGTCAATCACGCAAGGAGAGCATCATGCCAATCGTCACGATTCAGGTGACCCGCGAGGGCGCCAAGCCGGGCGTCGACTCGGTCACAGCAGAGAAAAAGGCTGAGCTCATCAAGGGAGTCAGCTACCTGTTACTCGATGTGTTGAAAAAGCCGCTCGAAGCAACCTTCGTGGCTGTCCAGGAGGTGGAAACGGAGAACTGGGGCTGGGGCGGTCTGCCGACTGACCAATATGGCAAGCAGCGAGCCCTGAAATAGGGGTGTTCGCCCAGCGCGTGGCCCCGCGACGCCGTTACCAGTTCTACGCGCTGAGAGCCTCATTGAAACGAAGTAGCATTAATTTTCCTTCATCAACGCCATTGAAGCGATGAGCGCCATGGGCCGGCATAAGCGCCGGGGAGCGGCGCAGACGCCAACGGATCTTGCGTGACTGCGCAGATTCTGGACAGGCCTTCGCAAGGCGGCGCCTCATATCAGGCAGGTGGCCAGCGATGACCTGACAGACCGATCCCGGCGTCACTGCCCCACCGCTTCCAACGGCGAAGGTCGCCAATCGTAGTCTTCCCGATAGCCTTTTTCTGGCAAAAGCGTGGCTGCATCCTTGACGCCACATTGAGTCGACGATCTGAAAAACTGAGTGCAATAATCGACAAATGTCCTGAGCCTCGCGGGCAGCATCTCCCGATGCGAGTAGAACAGGCAGATCTCAACCTTGCTGTCGAATGTAGTGCACCGCGGCAAGATATGCGTAAGCTGGCACGCTTCGATATCTTCGCGCACCATGGATTCAGGCAATGCAGCGACGCCAGCCCCCAATAGCGCCGCCGTCCTGAGCAATATTTCATTCCCGTCCATCGACGACATTGGAGATACTGTTACGCGTGTTTCGCTCTCCAGCAGATCGACAACGTCTACACCTTTCTTCCGTAAACTCGCGTCCAACAGAAGAAAGTGATGGGTCAGGTCGGCGGCGCTTTGCGGAACACCGAACTGCTTCAGATAGGCGGGCGCTGCGACGAAAATGCGCTGTGACTTCGACAACGTCCGGCGAATCACTGCTGACTGCTCGACAAGGTGCGGCGGAAGAATTGCCATGTCAAATCTGCCGTCGTACAGGTTTGCGGCTCCCTCCTGGACGGAAACGATCAGGTTCACATTGGGAGCAATGGCGTGATAGCCCCGCACGAGACGTGAAAATGTTTCGCTCATCAGCATCGGGTGCACGATCAACCGCAGCTTTCCGCCGTCGACTTCACGCTCCCGCGTAATGCGCCGATTCGCCTCGTCGAGTTCCTCGAGCAGGCGGCAGCAACTGTGATAGTAGGTTTGTGCCGCCTCAGTCAAAGAAACAGACCTTGTTGTCCTGAGCAACAGCCTGGTCTGGATGCACTCTTCGAGCTTGGCGATCGCTTTCGATACTGACCCTGTGGTGACATTCAGCGATTCTGCAGCCTTGCTAAAGCTCTGATACCGTGCGGCAGCAACGAATGCACGTAACATGGAAAGCTGGTCCATCTCGCACCTCACTGGTCAATATAGAGTGAATATCCAGGTGCCATGATTCGTCTTTGACGACAAAATCTAAACAGCCGGGAAACGAATGCAGGGTAACCGCGAACGCGGCGTGGTGCCATCGTCCGATAAGGTGTAACGCACCGTGCGCTCGCGTGCGCATCTAATACGATCGGATGCGCGCATCCATTCAGTAGAATTGGACCTTCGAAAACTTTCGTGGTTGCAGGACGCCATCGCCCTTCATCATGGGCTAGCGAGGCGGGTTGGCACTCGGCGAAGGCGCGAATACAAGCCGCATATCGATTGGCGAAACGAAGAGCATCTACATCTGGCTTGTCTCCAGCGGTTCAATCGCGTTGAGGACCGATTCGAGGATCATCGCCCGAGCATTGACCGGTTCAGGTTTGGAGCGCTGCGGATGAAATATGCGGTCACCGCGCCTGATCCGTTGCCCGCTCAACGCGCATATACCTGATACCCTGGCCTTTGCGACCCGCCAGATCTGCGCGCCGTAGAAACAGCTCGTAGAATCGCGCCACGCAATCGTCACGGTTAGCGAGGTGGTTCGCTCAATCAGACTCAGGCGAGGCAACTGACTGGTGCTTGACGTGGCCCCACCGCCATAAAATGTCCCGCGCTTTACCACGGACATCCTATCGGTACCCGCATCTGGACATCGCAGTCCCGATGACAACAGCTGTATCGTCTGAGACCAAGGATCAACTCGGCTAATCAGCATGGCCCCGCTCCTTACGAATAGAACCGTGACGTTTCACTCTCGCCGAGCAGGACACCACGTTGGCACCAGCACTTTCAGCGCACCGAACGGATGCGTGTGACCCACCCGCATCCGGACGGCAGCTTGTGCGTCACGGCGAGATATCCGGTGTTCCACAGCGTCGCAGGTCGTTGGAATGGATGTACAAAACACTTCCATCGCTCAACCTCGTCATACGCTCGCACAAGTCGTTTCAGGTGCTGGCCATGCGTTCAAGGTGTCCGCGTCGCCGGTACCAGTACTGACCTTTTCAATCAGCAATCGACAGCTCGCAGTCTCGTCTTAATCGACACTGCCACATTGAACATGCCACCCGCCGTCATGGGGATATGCGGCAGAATTGATTCGATTTGGGCGACCGTCCCGCGGCTCTCCCTTTAGCTCTCTGCGATATTCGATGCAGCGGCCTGTCCACCTATCGGTTCTCGCGTCTGCGTATTTGCTCCAAGGACATGATAGGGCTACTCAGTTGAGGATAGAACGCGCGTTTAGGAAAAGGGTTCTTTCCGGGACAACACTTCCAGCATGGCCCCATATCCTTCGGTGCTTACATGCGCCCACGCCCAGCGTCGGCACCATCGGATTCTCGCGCGACGTGCCTACCTTCCAGACCCCGTTGGTTCGTTATGCGGCGAGGCGCATGAGCGTTTGTTGAACGCTGGCCGCCGATGTGTATCCCGAGCTGAGCAGCCCTATCTTTCCGTTCAGCTCTGCAAACAGCGAAGGGAAGCCTGACACACCCAGGCGCCGGGTCAGCGCGAAATCCTCACGAGTTACCCGCACCGCTTCCTCAGAAGACCAGACGGAGAGGAACGCATCGGCGTCGACATCAAACCCCACCGCCTTCAACGCCGACGCGCCAATCGCCGCCAGAACCTTAGCGTCGGTGGTATCCAGGCCATCAACATAGAAAGCCCGCTGGAATGCACCGAAGACCGTCAGCAGATTGGCCGAAGGCTCAATCAGACGTGCCGTAACCACAGCACGGCAAACTGGCTCAGTGTCATAGACAAAGTTCTTCCTCGCGAGCAACGCTTCACGATTGAATTGCGCACCGCTGAGTTGCTCGACGCGTGCCCAGTGACCCAAGCGGAACTGCTTACCCGCGTCGTCCAGAACCTGTGTGGAACCCGCGGCCAGGCCGCCCAGCACCACCTGCACTTCAAGGGTAGGCATCGCCTCTGCAATCGTTGTCATCTCCCGTTGGAAGCCATAACACCAGGAGCACATTGGATCGCCTACAAATATAAGTTTCATAACTAATTCCGCAAAATTTCTCTATTGCACAGGCCCATCTCGCCAGTCTTCAAGAAAACCGTGATATGCCTTCGGGTGACGTTCGCTGAGAGGATCATAGAGGTGAAGCGTGGCGCCACGAACCAGGCCAGGCTCAATTCACTTTTTACACCATGTAACCAAGACCAGCAGTATCGGGCGCCATCGCCACGTGATCGCGCATCATGACCAGCGAAGAGTTGAGGTGCGTAGAACCGCGAAATGAGACCAACCGTCAGTTCGTGTTCGCGGAACACGCGACCGCATCCCGAATCCGATCTCAAAGGAATGTCGTGGACTGCCGACTCTGGTTCGCCGAGAGGCGCTCGCATCTATCCATGCGATTTCATTAGAAATTCAAATCAGAGTAACGGTTCTTCCGCCGTGCGGACATGTATCGCCGCCAAAAACACTTGAAACGTCGAACCTCGAATTCAATGCGACGAAGCATCATATGGACACGGCCGAGGAATCCATGGACACGCAAGCTCAGACCCGACACTTTGAACCTACCAACGAGAGTGAATTGATTGCCTCGTCTCCGGGTCGCCCTTGCCGTCGCCTTACTCATCGATCGCTGCGTGCAAATACGTTTCCTGACGCGCTACGTGTATCGACCGGTAACCCGGCGCAGTTGATGCGGTTGCATCAGGTCCGATATAACGCAGCGTCGCAGGAGCCTTCACGATTTCCAGCATCTGCTCCAGCACATAATTCCGCGCACCCTGGTTTTTTGACTCTTCCTGACACCAGACGACGCACTTCAGATTAGGATAGCGCTCCAGCCCCGAACTGATTTGCTTTGCGGGGAACGGATACAACTGCTCAATGCGAATCAGCGCGATATTGTCCCTTTTAACCTTACGCTGACGCCCTAGAAGTTCGAAGTAGACTTTGCCCGAACACAGGATGACCCGGTCGACCCTGGACGCTGCTTCCGTCGTCGGCGGTTCGGCAAGAATTTCGTTGAATCGGCCTTTCGCAAGGTCCTCGAGGCTGCTGATAGCATCCGGGTGGCGCAGAAGGGATTTTGGCGTCATCACAATGAGTGGAACGCGATCGGGGAGCACTGCCTGCATCCGCAGCAGGTGAAAAATCTGCGCCGGTGTCGTGGGCTGAACAACCCTCATGTTGTCCTGCGCACAAAGTTGCAGGTAACGTTCGAGGCGTGCGGACGCGTGTTCCGGACCTTCCCCTTCCTGGCCGTGGGGAAGCAGCATTGTTACACCACTATGCTGCCCCCACTTTGCAGCGCCTGCCGACAGAAAATTGTCGATAACGACCTGCGCCCCGTTCGCAAAGTCGCCAAACTGCGCCTCCCATAATACGAGTGCGTTCTGTCGAACAATCGAGTATCCATACTCGAAGGCCAGGACCGCCGCCTCCGACAGAATCGAGTTAGTAAGCGCAAATCGGCCCTGGTCATCCGACACATTGTGCAGCGGGACGTACGTGCCTTCTCCGCGAATGGACCGCTTCTGATCGTGAATTACCGCGTGACGATGGCTGAACGTACCGCGTTCACTGTCCTGGCCGCTCAAACGCACGTCAATCCCCGCAGACAGAAGAGAGGCAAAGGCCAAATGCTCCGCCATACCCCAGTCCAGCGGACGCTTGCCTTCCGCCATCTCGCGGCGGGCGCTCATCACTTTCCCTACGAGCGGATGCAGTGAATACTGCTCGGGAACGCTTGTAATCTTGAATGCGAGTTTCCGAACGTGGTCCGGCAACGGTGGTGCGTAATAGATACGGCCAACGTTTCCATCGAGCACCTGCGGCCAGGTCACCTCTTCGCTCTTTGTATCGACCGGCTTCTTCTCTTCGTTGGCTTGCGCAGCGTCAAGATGCTCACGGTAATCGTGGACATATCTCTCCACGTCTTCCGTCGTCACGACCCGTTCGTCCACGAGCTTCTTCGCGTAGAGCGTGCGGACACCCGGATGACCTGCAATGGAGCGATACATCAACGGTTGGGTGATGTTCGGCGTGTCCTGTTCCTGGTGACCATGACGGCGGAAGCAGACCAGATCGATAACGACGCTCTTCCTGAACATCACGCGAAAATCGATAGCGAGGCGCGTCGCCGCAACAACCGCCTCAGGGTCATCGCCGTTCACGTGCAGGATCGGCGCCTCGATCATCTTGGCGATGTCGGTGCAATAGAACGACGACCGGACATCGCGCGGATCGGACGTGGTGAAGCCGACCTGGTTATTCACCACCACATGGATCGTGCCGCCGGTGCCGTAGCCTCTGGTATTCGACAGGTTCATCGTCTCCATGACGATACCTTGCCCCGAAATCGCGGCGTCCCCGTGAATCTCCACTGGCAGGACCGCAGCCGCGCCTTGCCCCAATACTTCGGCGCGCGCGCGAGCGATCCCTTGAATAACCGGGTTTACAATTTCGAGGTGCGAAGGGTTGAACGCGAGTGTGACTTCCGCTGGCCCGGTTGCAGTCGGGAGCAGGCCGGTAAAGCCCTTGTGATATTTGACGTCACCCGCCGGCAGAAGATGCGCGGTTTTTCCGTCGAACTCGTCGAACAACGCAGCCGGCGGCTTTCCGACAATATTGACGAGAACGTTCAGTCGCCCACGGTGGGCCATGCTGAGAATCGAGCTCTTGATGCCCTTGGTGGCGCCGTATGCAACCAGCTCATCCAGCAGCACGATGAGCGACTCGCCACCCTCGAGCGAAAAGCGTTTCTGACCGACGTAGCGGGCATGGAGGTATTTTTCAAGGCCCTCGGCCGCTGTCAACCGTTCGAGGATGTGCAGCTTGTCACCGGTGTCCAGGGTCGCCTTCGTACGCGAAGATTCGAGACGCATTTGCCACCAGCCTCGCTGATCGGGATCGGCAAGATGCATGAACTCGCCGCCCAGCGTCCCGCAATACGTTTCTGTCAGCGCCTGCACCAGATCGCCGAGCGTCGCGTCGTCGTCGGAAAAGTAAGTGCCCGACGTGCTGAACTTCGTATTCATGTCCGCGTGGGACAGATCGTAGTAACTCGGGTTTAATTCAGGCACCGGCACCGGCACGGCCCAACGTAGCGGATCCAGATGAGCATTGCGGGTGCCAACCATGCGATAGGCTGAAACCAGGGCCTGCACGGCGACCTGCTTCCGGGCGAAACGGAGCACGTCGCCCTCCGAGGGTCCTCGGGTTCGCGCCTGCCGGGCCAACTCGATAAAGCGCGACACGACGGGCGCGTGCGCGACATCACCCGAGTCTGATCCATCAGCCGCCGGCACTTCCTGCAACGCGTCGAAATAGCCACGCCATTCCTCCGACACCGTGTTCACGTCGGCAAGGTATGCCTCGTATTGCTCCTCGACATAAGGAGCATTGCCTCCAAACAGGAAGGAGGTACTCCGACTCCGCATCATCATGATGACCCTGTCCTCAGTCGGGCACATACCCGGTATCCGCCACGAATTTACCCAAGGCAATACCGGTCATCGCCCTGGTCAATCCAACACACCCGCGTGTACTCCACAACAAAGACCCGAATGAGCAAGTGGACTGTGTCCCGGGATGGGCGACTCCTGTGCAAGATCGGACGGCCGTCCCCTTTTGACGCGTGCGCGGGCCGCAGAGCCCCCACCGAAATGAAACTAGGCCTGCAGGAGCTTGATCAGTTCCCTCGCAGCCGGGCCAGATGAGGCAGGGTTCTGACCTGTGATCAGCCGCCCGTCGACGATCGTATAAATCGACCAGTCGGGACCTTTTTCATAGAGACCGCCTAGCCGCTTCAGTTCGTCCTCTACGAGGAACGGCACGACCGTAGTAAGTTGCACGGCTTCCTCCTCGCTATTGCTAAAGCCCGTGACGCGCTTTTCCTTGACGATGGGCTGCCCCTGATAGGTGACGTTTTTAAAGACGGCGGGAGCGTGACAGACGGCGGCCACTGGCTTGCCGGCGTTATAAAACTCCTCGATCAGAGCGATCGATTTCTTGTCGCCAACCAGATCCCACAACGGGCCGTGGCCACCAGGATAGAAGATCGCATCATAGCTGTCCGATGTTACTTCGGAAAGCTTGACGGTATTGGCGAGGACCTTCTGGTTTGCAGGGTCTTTCTTGAAGCGTTCCATCGAGTCGGTCTGGTTGCCCGGCTCGTCGCTTTTTGGATCGATCGGAGGCTGACCGCCTTTGACCGAAGCCACGGTGACCTCTGCACCGGCATCTATGAAGGCATAGTAGGGAGCCGTGAACTCCTCAAGCCAAAAACCCGTCGGCTTGCCGGTGTTTCCAAGCACGTTGTGCGAAGTCAAAACCATCAGAATCTTCATTTTCAGTCTCCGTTCGGTGAGACGAATGCCTGTGAGGGTATGGCTGGGGCACGTTCTAAAAAGATGTCCTCGCCCGGTTATGACGATAGCGGCCTTCACTCAATAAATCGTTTGAGCAGGCGTAATGAACCCTACTTCGAATAGCGTCGGCAGACCATACATCCAAGGGATGCCGGGCAGCCGCACTTCGGTTGCGAAACCCATACCAAGGTGTGGAAGATGCCGCGCGTCCGGACGCTTTCGCTCCTGTATGACGAGGACAGGCCACTGGTATTGACGTCCACGAGGCGGACGTCGGGTCCTATTGGATATGCGGCCGTATGAGTTCCATACGCTTTGTCAGAGGCAGTGCCACCCGTTCGTACAATGGTTTTCCACGGCTGAGCCGTCTACCTTGATCTCATGGCAAACGCGGCCGTCTCGCGTACAGCCGACGAGGAGAACGAGCCGTGAATGCAAAGGAAACGACCTATTCAGTGACGAGTCTGCACGGCGACGCGCTTCCCTTAAGGCCACGCTGGATTCAGGGCGACGCCGGCACGGCGAATGCACTTTCCGAGCGGGTATTCAAAACACTCGTGCTTGTCGTCTGTGCTTGGTCGTTGATTGAAGCACCGCTAGAACTGGGTCAGTCAGAGGTACACGCCGGTCTGCCGGCCTTGCTCCTGTCGAAGCTCGTCGTGGTCGGCACAGGTCTGGCCGCCGTGGCCAAAGCACGCTTTGCTCGCGAGACGTTTGCCTTCCTCTGCGGTGCGAGCGTGTTGGCCATCGCACCCGTACTCCCGACGGAATTCAACCAGTCCTTCGCAATAGCAATTTTCTCGTTGGTCGAATGCTTCATCAAGGCTATATGCGCAGTGGCGTTCGGCATCGCATCGTCGCGAGAAAAGTAGTCGCGCCAGCCACAGCGTCCCTGGTAGCAATCCAGTTGCGCGTCAGCGCATTTGTTTGAGGAGTTGGATATGTCTTACGTATTGCACAACTGGATATTTATTGGCAGTAACGCGTACGACGAGTACACCTTCGTCCCGTGGATCAACAAGAACGTTTATCGCCGGACAGTCGACCTGAGTCGCGTTTGCCTGCAGTAGATCAACGACGCGCAGTCTCCGGGTCGCGCCCGGAATGGACGCAGGAGATCATCGGGAGATGTGACGCCTCTTACGCGGACTGGTTGATTCATCAGTAGAAACGGCGTAATTTTTTTCGGCGATCAGGCGATGAGCTAACGGTATGCCCTCGATCACCATAACAAAGGGAAGACCGTAAGCAATATGTGGCGATAAGCCCGAGCATTGCTTACTATACGCAGAGTATCGGCGTTATCTTAGCGCAACGAACTTTGCGAAGATCGAGCGATGAAACATGACAACGTTGGGCAAGGAAGTGAATCATTGCCGGACTCGCTCGTTTATGTGGTTGACGATGACGAGTCTGTTCGAGGCGCCCTCACCTCCTTGCTGATGTCCATCGGAATTCAGGTACGGGCGTACGAATCGGCCGACGATTTTCTCGCCGCGGAAATGCCAGACGTGCCGAGTTGCCTCATTCTTGACGTTCGGCTGCGAGGCACGAGTGGCCTGACCCTGCAGCGGGAGCCATTTAAAGAGAGTGTTCGATTTCCGGTCATATTTCTGACCGGGCACGGTGACATTGAGATGTCCGTGAAGGCAATGAAAGCGGGTGCTTTCGATTTCATGACAAAGCCGTTCAGGGAACAGGACCTGATCGATACGATCGCCGCGGCCCTGAAAAGGGATAGTGAATTGAAGTGCCAGGAAAAGATCGTTGCCGGCATCCGCCAAACCTACGATTCGCTGACAGCACGGGAGCGGGAAGTCATCAGCCTGGTCGCCGAAGGGCTGTTGAACAAGCAGATCGCCGACCGCCTGTGTCTTAGCGAAGTGACGGTCAAAATCCATCGCGCGCAGGCGATGCACAAGCTGAAAGCACGCTCGGTGCCCGATGTCGTCAGGATGTTGCAGCAGGTGCTGCCTGTCCACCAGGACGCCAGGTAAAAGCCTTTGCGCTCACTGCGCTGCGGCCGCCGTCTTCAGACCGGAACGTTCCCCGCTAATACGAACTATCACTAAGATCACTCTAAGGTCTTATTGTCGCCTCGTCCGTTGGCCTGTAATTTGCCTAGAGGATTCGGCCTTTCTGAATCCCTTCGCTGACCCGCGGACTCGAGATGACATCAAAGGGCTCTCCAGCAGTTATTGGGGTGGTGGACGACGACGAATCCGTCCGGATGGCCACATCCAGCCTGCTTCGCTCGGCAAACTGGAAGGTCGTTGCCTATGAGTCCGCCAACCATCTTCTAGGTGATATGCGCCGGACAGAGCTGAAACTCGTTGTCGCGGATATTCACATGCCAGGCATGGACGGCTTTGCGCTGCTCGAGTCGATCAAGCTATGGCAACGGCCAATCCCTGTCATTTTCATTACCGCCTACGCGACGCAGCAACTTCTCGAGCAAGCCGAAGCCGGAGGAGCCGCTGGGTTCTTCTCGAAGCCGTTGGACGACGCGCGACTGCTAGCGCTGATTGGCGAAATATTGCGAGAGTGACTGGATCGAAGCCTGGCCGGTTGAGTGGCGTAAATCACGATCGCCTGCCTGATTGACGCCTGGCTGCGGTACGTTGCCTTACGCAAGCAACGTGAACTGAACCATCGCGCCCCCAAAGAAATGCGACGTCACCCATAATCGTCATCCGCGATGTTTCCACCGTCGAATGCCGTCTCAGCCGAGTCTAAATCCATGCGCCGAACCGTTCAGCGGGAACGGAAGTCGAAGGCGGTTCGCGATAGCCGCCGTGCGCCCGTTCAATTCCCCTTCGCCACTTTCATCGCAACCGGTTGATGGCAGGCAACTCTCAAGCCGTCACCGGGCATCTGATATGTTTGCGTCATCCGACAGCCTGGTCGAAAGCGCGGTCGTCACATCTCGTTGGCCGAGCCATCGAAAATGCCATCATGACTTCGACACCAATGACTTGCGATGTACGGTGACGGCGGTTGTCAACGTACTTGTCGCGTCACTTCATGCGGACTGCTTTAGTTCTTCCGGCTGCATGCGCTCCGGATTGAGCCAGACTTCATCCTTCAATTTCCAGTTGCGCGTCGATCGGGACCAACGCCGTGGATTGCGCTGCCTGGCCTGTGCATAAACGGCCTCACGTTGCGCAAGCACTGCAGTCGCCACGCCGTTATGGCGCTGCACCGGCGTGACGAATTTCAGGCCGCTGTGTTTGTGCTCATGGTTGTACCAGCGCACAAACTGCTGCGTCCAGGCCCGTGCCTCATCCACGTTGCCGAACGGCTTGCGTGGGTAGTCGGGCCGGTACTTGCAGGTCCGGAACAGCGACTCCGCGTACGGGTTGTCGTTACTCACACGCGGCCGGCTAAACGAGGCCACGACCCCCAGGTTTTCCAGGGTGGCGAGCATCGTCGCACCCTTCATCGGGCTGCCGTTATCCGAGTGCAGCACCAGAGGACGTCCTGCCAGGCCCTCGGCCAGACTGGCACGCCGCATCAGCAACGCGGCCAGTTCCGCCGATTCGGCTTCATGCACTTCGTGAGCAACAATCTTGCGGCTGAACACGTCCAGCATCATGTACCAGTAGTAGTACTGGCCCTTGACCGCCGCCGGCATCCACGTGATGTCCCACGACCAGACCTGGTTCGGCGCCGTCGCACAATGACTGGTAACCACCCGGGCCGAGGGCTTGCGCGCACGACCCCGGTGGTGCTGCTGCGAAGCGCTGCGCAGCACGCGGTAAAAGCTCGATTCCGACGCGACATACACGCCGCGATCCGCCAGACTCGGCACGATCTGGCTGGGTGGCAGGCTGGCAAACTCCGCACAGTTTGCGACCTCCAGAATCTGCTGCCGTTCGGCCTCACTCAGTTTGTTTCGCGGCGGCGGCCGCCCGGTCATCGTGCGGCCATCGGCGAGCACCGCGTCGCCGTTACCCACCCAGCGCTGGAACGTGCGCAGGCTCAGGCCCAGCTCGTTGCAGGCCTGCTCCAGCCGGCAGCCTGACTGCGCCGCCTCGCGTATCAACGATACACATAACAGGCGATCCGGGACGTTGATCAATCGTCCTCTTTGTCTCCCCAGATCGCCTGGGCTTTTTTTCTCAGAATCAGCAGCGCAGCCGCTTCCGCCAGCGCCTTCTCCTTGCGCTGCAATTCCTTCTCGAGCTGCTGGATGCGCTTTTTGTCGTCCTTCGACTGCTGGCGCTGCTCGCGTGCCTGCTCCGTGGCATTCGCATTGGCCGAACGGCAAGCGGCCCGCCAGGCGGCTATCTGTTCTGGATAAAGACCCTTCCGGCGGCAATACTCGGCCAGCTCCGCTGCATTGAGCGGCGCGCTCTCCAGCACTACTGCAAACTTGTCCTCCGAAGACCATCCTTCGGGATTCTTCCCATCGCCAGGCACGACCAACCCTTGTCCTTTCGCCTGTCGGCGCCACGTGTACAACGTCTGTTCGGTAATTCCCGTTTCCCTGGCCAGCGCCGACACCAGCGCGTTTTCCGGCGGCATCATGCGCCGCACCAGCGCTTCTTTTCTTTCTGCTGAGTAGGCTTTCATTCACCCTGATTTTACCGCCCCCGGACCATGTCTATAGGAATCAGATAACACGACAAGTAGTCTGACGCCGGGGGGTGACTACGACCAACTGGCGTGATGTGTTCATGGTTCCCTTCGGACATTGGTCGTTCGGCTTCAACGCCGATCGGGCCGTCGGCCCCGATGGAGGCAAATATAGGCGCATTGACCTGGATTTCGGATCTCCGCACCGGCCAAATGATCTTGCGCAAGAAGAACACATCGCAATTCTGCGGTAGCGCTCGCCAGCCCAACCTTTGCGGTGATGTGATGTGCGCTGGAATCACGCGCACTGAACCAGATATTGACTGGCCGCCGCCCGTTCAACGGTTCCGATCCGATGGAATAGGTGCATTGTCATACTGCAAGACTGCTTATCGACAGACGAGCGTCACACGTTTGCGCCTGAACTTCTACAATCTTTTAGATCACAGCGACCGTGGCATAGCGGTATATGGTGCGTACAGGCCCGATCGGCAAGACCGACCCGTACGTGAGAAAGAGAAGGACGTACTCGCACGCGACAGCGTGGCCGCCGCTTGTCCGGCAGCGCTCGTCGGCGTCGAAAACGGTGTGGACCGTCGCGCATTAGAACTCGTTTCAGTCTTGAATGACCAATGTGCCGCGGACTGCCCCTTCAGTTCTACGACTGCACGTTACTCACGCAATCCGGCGCGCTGCACACTCAAGAACCCTCAAGATTGTCATCACACGGGCGCTCTGAGCGCTTCAATGCGGTGGCGCTTCGACGTCGAACGCAATCCGTCCTGAGACGATGAGCCGGGGCTCGCGACACAGCGACGACGATGCAGAAGTTCGAAACTGCCACTGATGATGCGAGCATGGAGCTTGAGTCCGATCCGCACGCTCGTTCACGTTCCTGATTAGCGGACCGATCCCCTCGTTGACCGATTGGACCGAGGCAAACCGCTGATGACACACGCGCCATGATCCAGCGTTCGGCCACCTGGATCACAACCTCCATGTCCGGTCATCTGCGGCAGCGCACCGTAGAAGGTCAACGCACGCGAGATGCCCCCGGCGTCAGACTACTTGTCGTGTTATCTGATTCCTATAGACATGGTCCGGGGGCGGTAAAATCAGGGTGAATGAAAGCCTACTCAGCAGAAAGAAAAGAAGCGCTGGTGCGGCGCATGATGCCGCCGGAAAACGCGCTGGTGTCGGCGCTGGCCAGGGAAACGGGAATTACCGAACAGACGTTGTACACGTGGCGCCGACAGGCGAAAGGACAAGGGTTGGTCGTGCCTGGCGATGGGAAGAATCCCGAAGGATGGTCTTCGGAGGACAAGTTTGCAGTAGTGCTGGAGAGCGCGCCGCTCAATGCAGCGGAGCTGGCCGAGTATTGCCGCCGGAAGGGTCTTTATCCAGAACAGATAGCCGCCTGGCGGGCCGCTTGCCGTTCGGCCAATGCGAATGCCACGGAGCAGGCACGCGAGCAGCGCCAGCAGTCGAAGGACGACAAAAAGCGCATCCAGCAGCTCGAGAAGGAATTGCAGCGCAAGGAGAAGGCGCTGGCGGAAGCGGCTGCGCTGCTGATTCTGAGAAAAAAAGCCCAGGCGATCTGGGGAGACAAAGAGGACGATTGATCAACGTCCCGGATCGCCTGTTATGTGTATCGTTGATACGCGAGGCGGCGCAGTCAGGCTGCCGGCTGGAGCAGGCCTGCAACGAGCTGGGCCTGAGCCTGCGCACGTTCCAGCGCTGGGTGGGTAACGGCGACGCGGTGCTCGCCGATGGCCGCACGATGACCGGGCGGCCGCCGCCGCGAAACAAACTGAGTGAGGCCGAACGGCAGCAGATTCTGGAGGTCGCAAACTGTGCGGAGTTTGCCAGCCTGCCACCCAGCCAGATCGTGCCGAGTCTGGCGGATCGCGGCGTGTATGTCGCGTCGGAATCGAGCTTTTACCGCGTGCTGCGCAGCGCTTCGCAGCAGCACCACCGGGGTCGTGCGCGCAAGCCCTCGGCCCGGGTGGTTACCAGTCATTGTGCGACGGCGCCGAACCAGGTCTGGTCGTGGGACATCACGTGGATGCCGGCGGCGGTCAAGGGCCAGTACTACTACTGGTACATGATGCTGGACGTGTTCAGCCGCAAGATTGTTGCTCACGAAGTGCATGAAGCCGAATCGGCGGAACTGGCCGCGTTGCTGATGCGGCGTGCCAGTCTGGCCGAGGGCCTGGCAGGACGTCCTCTGGTGCTGCACTCGGATAACGGCAGCCCGATGAAGGGTGCGACGATGCTCGCCACCCTGGAAAACCTGGGGGTCGTGGCCTCGTTTAGCCGGCCGCGTGTGAGTAACGACAACCCGTACGCGGAGTCGCTGTTCCGGACCTGCAAGTACCGGCCCGACTACCCACGCAAGCCGTTCGGCAACGTGGATGAGGCACGGGCCTGGACGCAGCAGTTTGTGCGCTGGTACAACCATGAGCACAAACACAGCGGCCTGAAATTCGTCACGCCGGTGCAGCGCCATAACGGCGTGGCGACTGCAGTGCTTGCGCAACGTGAGGCCGTTTATGCACAGGCCAGGCAGCGCAATCCACGGCGTTGGTCCCGATCGACGCGCAACTGGAAATTGAAGGATGAAGTCTGGCTCAATCCGGAGCGCATGCAGCCGGAAGAACTAAAGCAGTCCGCATGAAGTGACGCGACAAGTACGTTGACAACCGCCGGATGCCGCCCAGCCAGTCCGCCCTCGTTTCACTCGCGCCGTTAGCGGGACCCGTGGCGGTCACAAAGAGATACGCGGCGACCCGGTGGTCAGCGGCAACATAGGAGCGGCAAACTAGACAACCAGCGTGTTGCCAGCGCGGCGGATCTGACGTATCGAGCGCTTCAGTCTTTCGTCAACGCCTTGTCGTTTTCGCAGAACTACGTATAGCGGTAGGCGTGGTCCAGCTCACCGGCTTCGCAAGCACTCACGATTGGCTACGAACCGTCCGCGCTGTGAAAGCTACCCGAATGTGCGTGGCGCCAAATTCCGCAGAGCGCGTTAAGCTTATGTGGATGTCAGTCGCAATTGCTCCGCAGGCCCCGATGTTCCCAATATCCAGGAGTGCCAGAGATTGTGACGCTGTTCGTGGATGGCTGGCGTTTCAACTATCGCGCCCCAACGGTACGAGCATGCCCAATGTCCGCACAGAGCATCCGCGCCAAGGATGATGCGGCGCATACGGCAATACACTATCAAACTGGCTATTGGAAAAGGCAGATCGGATGTCGCGAAGCGGGCCCGATTGCGGTGATCTCCAGTCGAATGGCACTGGCTGGCTACCGCGAGGGATCCTTGCTATCGGAGACGGCTTGCGTGATCGACGACTGGTCGAAGCTGGCGGTGCTCACCTAGGAGAAATCCTCTTGCGGATCGGGCGTGCACCAGCCACTCTACCCTTGAGTGTTTCTTCCGGTAAAGCGTCACGCGACGCGAATCTTTTCGACAGGAGTTACTTTCCACTTCTCGGATGCGGGCCGGAATGTGTCTACATCTGACACATTTGCAGCAACGAGCCGAGGCTCCTCCGAACATCAGCGCGTCTAACGAATTGATCATAGGATTGCCCACGATTGCAGCATTTCGGGAATCGGGTTCTTTCTCTATGAAAGAAACGGTTTCTCCTCCTGACAACACGGGGGCTCTCAATGGCAGAGGATTCCGGGTACTTGCTGGCGCCGATTCGAGAATCGGCGGACTTCACGCTCTACCGCGGCAGGGAGCTCGGCAACCAGATGCAGGTTTTGGCGTTGGCGGTCGCCTCGGAGCAGCCGTCCCCTACGAGCATTCGGCGGCTCGAACACGAATGGTCGCTTGCGTCGAAACTCGATGATGCGTGGTCAGCTCAGCCACTCGAACTGACCCGCCATCAAGGTCGCGCGACCCTCATTCTCAAGGATCCGGGCGGCGAACCCCTGGACCACATCATCGAGCAGCACAAGGAACATCCGCTCGAACCGATCTGTTTTTTGCGCATCGCCATTGGTCTTGCGGCAGCGGTTGGCGAGGCCCACCGGCGCGGGCTCATCCATAGGGACGTCAAACCTGCCAACGCACTGGTTGACCATGCCGGCCACGTGTGGCTTACCGGCTTTGGCATCGCCTCCCAGTTGCCCCGTGAACGCCTGCCGCCCGAGCCCCCCGAGATCATTGCCGGCACCCTGGCTTACATGTCACCCGAACAGACAGGGCGTATGAACCGATCGGTCGATTCCCGCAGCGATCTCTATTCGCTCGGTATCACGCTGTACGAAGTATTGACCGGCACCCTTCCTTTCACGGGTGCCGATCCGATGGAATGGGTGCACTGTCATATCGCACGTAAGCCGCTCGCGCCGAACCAGCGGTTCACCGACATACCCACGCCTGTGTCGGATATTGTTATGAAGCTTCTCGCGAAGACGGCGGAGGAGCGCTACCAGACAGCGGTTGGACTGGTGCAGGATCTGCGTGAGTGTGTGATTCAGTGGGAAAGCCGGCAGCGCATCAAGCCCTTCGCCCTCGCTCGACGCGAGCCGCCCGGGCGGCTTTTGATTCCCGAGAAACTGTACGGACGCGCGCGCGAAATCGCCGCATTGCACAATGCCTTTGACAGCATAGTCGAATGCCCGACGACGGCATTGATTCTCGTGTCGGGCTATACGGGAATTGGCAAGTCGTCGTTGGTCAATGAACTTCACAAGGCTCTGGTTCCGCCCCGCGGTCTATTTGCATCGGGCAAGTTCGACCAATACAAGCGCGACATTCCGTATGCAACTTTTGCGCAGGCCTTTCAACGGTTGATCCGTCCTGTTCTCGGCAAGAGTGAAGCCGAATTCGACCAGTGGCGGGAGAAGTTGCGCGATGCACTTGGGTCGCAAGCGGGCCTTATCGTCGATCTGGTTCCGGAACTCAAGCTCATCATCGGAGAGCAGGAGCCGGTTCCTGAGTTGGCGGCGGTCGATGCCCAACGACGCTTTCAATCGCTACTGCGGCGTTTCATTGGTGTCTTCGCGCGCCCTGAGCATCCGCTCGCCCTGTTCTTCGACGACCTGCAGTGGCTCGACACAGCTACTCTGGATCTGCTCGAGGATCTCCTCACCCACGACTGCCTCCCACACCTGCTTCTCATTGGCGCCTATCGCGACAACGAGGTGGACGCCTCGCATCCGCTGATGCGTAAGCTCGACGCGATCAAAACAGCTGGCGTGTCCACCGTCGAGGAGATCACGCTGGGCACACTCGATGCCGAGCACGTTTCCCAGTTGATCGCGGACGCGTTGCATTGTGAAGCGCATAGAACAACCGATCTGGCCCAGCTGATTCTGCAAAAGACCGGTGGCAACCCCTTCTTCGTCAATCAGTTCCTGTCGGCCTTGACGGACGAAGGTTTGATAGCGTTCGATGCCGCGCATTCGCGCTGGTTTTGGGATATCGAACGCATCAACGCAAAGGGTTACACCGACAATGTGGTCGACCTGATGATAGACAAGCTGGTCCGGCTCCCCGCCGCGACCCAGCAGGCACTGCAACAACTGGCCTGTCTGGGCAACATCGCGACTACCGCGATGTTGGCGATGGTTCACGACATGACCGAGCAGGAGTTGCACGCGAACTTCGTTGAGGCACGTCGTCAGGAGTTGGTCGATTTCCTCGAAAACTCGTACCGGTTCGTTCACGATCGCGTCCACGAGGCTGCTTATGCGCTGATTCCCACCGAGCGGCGCGCCGCCATGCATCTGCGCGTTGGCAGGATGCTCGTCGCCCATACGCCCCCCGGTTTGCTGGACGAAGCCCTCTTCGATATCGTCAATCAGCTCAACCGCGCGTCGTCCCTAATGACGGCGCCGCGAGAGCGCGAGCGGCTGGCAGAATTCAATCTGCTTGCCGGCAAGCGTGCCCAAGCCTCGTCTGCCTCTATATCCGCATTGAACTACTTGACCGCAGGATCCGCATTGCTCACGGAGGATAGCTGGCAGCAGCGTCGTGAACTCATCTTTGCGCTGGAGTTGAGCACCGCGCAGTGCGAGTTTGCGTCCGGTGCGATCGCGAAAGCCGAAGAGCGTCTGCGCGGCCTTGCCATTCGTGCCGTCACAGCCGGAGAGCGCGCCGCGGTGGCCTGCGTGCAAGTTGATCTCTATCAGGCAATCGATCGTAACGGTGATGCGGTCGCAGTGGGTTTGCTTGCGTTACAACACCTCGGCGTCGACATTCCCGAGCATCCGACGCAAGCCGACGCTCGACAGGCGTACGACGGTATCTGGAGCCGGTTAGGTACTCGCACCATCGAAGACCTTGTCGATCTGCCGCTCGCGAGCGATCCGGACGCATTGGCCGCTCTGGATCTTCTGATCCGGGTTGCAGTCCCAGGGCATCACTTCGAATCCATTCATCTGCTCGCCGTGATCGTTTGTACGGCTGTTGGCTTAGGACTTGAGCGAGGTCACAGCGATGCTTCGTGTATCGCCTACGCGCAGGTGGGTTATCTGGCAGGACCGGTCTTCGGCCAATTCGACGCGGGTTACCGCTTCGGCCGGCTGGGATGCGATCTGGTCGGACGACCGGGGTTCCGGCGCTATCAAGCGAGAACATTCGAGGCATTTGGTTTCATCATAGCCTGGACTCAGCATGTCCGAAATGGGCGGGCGTTCCTGTTTCGTGCCTTCGACCTCGCCAGCCAAAGTGGTGAGATAAGTTACGCGGGATACGCGTGTGGCCAGATCAATACCAACTATCTCATGGCCGGCGACCCGTTGGCCGAGACTCAGAAGCAAGCTGAATCCGCACTGGTGTTCGCTCGTAAAGTCCGCATCGGAACAGCCGAGGCATGGATCTCGAGCCAACTCGGTCTCATTCGCAGCCTGCGGGGATTGACCGCCCGCCTTGGCTCTTTCAACGACGCCGGGTTCAGTGAACCCGATTTTGAGCGCAAGCTGGCTGACGCACCCACGCTGACATTCCCGATATTCTGGTACTACATTTGCAAGCTGCAGGCACGTTTCCTTGCGGGCGATTACGAGGACGCTTTGCAAGCGGCTTCAAAGGCGCAGCCATTGCTGTGGAATTTCGTGTTTTCCCTCGAGACCGTCGAGTACCGCTTTTACGCCGCGCTAAGCCATGCGGCCGTTCATGATCTCGCCGCGTCCGGGAATCGCACATTTCATCGCGCGAGGTTGGCGGAACATCTGGAAAAGCTCAACATATGGGCACTGAATTGCCCCGAGAATTTTGCCAGCCGGGCGGCACTGGTCGCGGCGGAGCTGGCGCGCATCGAAGGGCGGGCGCTCGACGCAGAAGGGCTGTACGAGCGCGCCATCAGTTCAGCACACGCCGCAGGCCTCGTCCACAACGAAGCCACCGCCAACGAGATCACTGCTCGCTTTTATCTGGCACGCGGCTTTGCACGCATCGCGCATGCTTATTTCCGGGACGCCCGGGACTGCTATCTACGCTGGGGTGCGAACGCGAAGGTGCGGCAGATCGAGGAGCGACATCCGCAGTTTAGAGCAGAGAATACGTCGTCCGACACGAGCACGATTCTCGCCCCCGTCGAACAGTTCGATCTGGCGACAGTCATCCGCGTATCTGAGGCCGTATCGGGCGAGATCGAGCACGAAAAGCTGATCGATACGCTCATGCGCACGGCCATTGAATATGCCGGCGCCGAACGTGGAATATTGATTCTGCCGCGCGCGAAAGAATATCGGATCGAAGCGGAGGCCACAACCGGCGTAGATGGGCTGATCGTTGCGCTGCGCCAGGCGACCATAACTGGCGCGGATCTTCCGGCATCCGTCTTCCAGTTCGTTTTGCGGACCAAGGAGAGTTTGCTCCTGCACGACGCCGCAGCCGACAGTGCCTTCTCGACCGACGAATACATTCGTCAGCGCGGTGCCCGGTCCATGCTGTGTCTGCCGATCATCAAGCAGAAGAAGCTTGTCGGCGCACTCTATCTGGAGAACAACCTGGCGCCGGGCGTCTTCACGTCGGACCGGGTTGCGGTACTGCGGTTGCTGGCTTCGCAAGCGGCTATTTCGCTGGCCAATGCCGCTCTTTTTACCGACCTGCAACGCAGCGAAGCCTTCCTGGCCGAAGGGCAAAGGATCAGTCACACAGGCAGCTTCGGCTGGAACATTGCAAGCGGAGAGCATTACTGGTCGGAGGAAGGTTACAACATACTTGAATATGATCGCGGAGTTACGCCCTCCGTCAACCTCGCAGTACAACGCATGCACCCCGAAGACCGGGACGCTGTTCGCCGAACGCTTGAAGCGGCCATCACCGAGAAGAAAGATTTCGACAGCGAACATCGTTTCGTCATGCCGGACGGGAGAATCAAGCATGTCCATGCCACGGGCCGGGCGGTCAATATCGGCAACCTTGAATTTATCGGAGCCGTTCGTGACATCACGGAACGCAAGCGGGCAGAAGAGGTCTTGCGCCAGGCGCTGACCGATCTGGCGCGCATCAACCGGGCGACAACCATGGGAGAACTCACCGCTTCCCTGGCACACGAGCTCAATCAACCGATTACTGCTGCTATCGCCTATGCGAACGCTTGCCTGCGATGGCTTGATCGTGACATGCCGAATCTCGATGAAGCGCGGGCGGCCGCCACCAGAATCGTCAGTGACGAACAACGCGCAGCCCAGATTATCGGCAGGATTCGCACACAATTCGAAAAAGGCGCGCTAAATCGCGAGGTTGTCGACATAAGCGAAATCATCCGGGAAACTGCCGCCCTTCTGCGCGGCGAGGCAGCGCGATACGACATATCGGTCCGCACTGAACTGCCCGCAGGGCTTCCTCCTATCATTGGCGATCGGGTGCAGTTGCAGCAGGTCGCGATGAATCTGATCGTCAACAGCATCGAAGCCATGAAGGAAGTCGATGGAATGCGTCAGATGGCGATCAGGTCGCGGCGCGCCGAAAACGACCAGATTCTGGTTTCAGTCAGTGACACCGGCATAGGGGTTCCGCCGCTGCTTGCGGAACAGATTTTCGACCCGTTCTTTACAACCAAATCCCACGGCACCGGCATGGGGCTTCGTATCAGCCGTTCGATTGTCGAATCGCATGGCGGGCGCTTGTGGGTCGCCGAAGTCACTGGACGAGGCGCGACTTTTCAATTCACGTTGCCCGCGATCGTTGCGGACCGTCGATGAAGTCTTGACTCGTTACGCTCGCGGACAAAACCCTCAAACAGCAGGAGACATGAAATGGCAAACTCCTCTCGTTGCGGCCTTTTCGTGACCGCTTGTGCTTTCGCCCCGGCGATTCTGACGGCCGCGTTACTCGTGGCTTCTACTGAGGCGCTGGGGCAAAAAGTGGTTGTTGGAGAAGTGACCAGCCTGAATATCGAATACTTCTCTAACTGGGACCGCGGCGCACGTTCCGCCGCCGATGCGCTGGGCATCGAATATCGGGCGTTGACCAACGAAGGCGATCCCACCAAACAACTCCAGAACTATGAGTCGCAACTTCAGGCAGGGACGAAGCTGTTCTTTGGCAACGCACAGAACATCGGCAACATTCCTGCGTTCGTCAGCAAGGTCCGTGACGCCGGCGGATATTACGTTGGTGTCTGGGATACCGTGCCGTGGTATCACCCTCTCGACGTCCCGAACCACGCCTATGCCGGCTTCTTCGAACCCGACGACGACGCCAATGCCTATCAGATCGCCAAGCTTCTCTTTCAGAAGATGGGCGGAAAAGGCAACGTTGTCCAGATTACCGGCTACCCGGGGTCATCAGCCGTGATGGTCAGAAACACCGGGTTCGACCGCGCGTTGAAAGAGTTCCCAGCCATCAAGGTCGTTGCTTCGCAGTCCGGCAACTGGAACCAGATCGACTCGCGCAAAGTAATGGAAGATGCCATCGTCGCGCATCCGAAGATCGATGGCGTCTTCGCCGAAAATGATTCAGAGGCCATTGGCGTATTGCAGGCGAACGAGGAAGCAGGCCTGAAAGTTCCTATCATCGGCTTTGACGGCAGCGTGGAGACCATCAAACTGATCAGGGAGGGCCGCATTCTCGCCACCATAAGCAGCCTGCCCGCGTGGCAATCCGGCTATGCAATGGTTTGGGCGTACGACGTAGCGCATGGATGGAAGCCCAGCCCGACCGAGTCGATGATGTATACCGGCGCGGTGCTCATCAGCTCAAACAATGTGGACGCCTATGAGAAGGTTTTCAATAGCGGGAAGCTTCCGTATGACTGGCGAAAAATGTCACACGTTCTGCACCCGAACGACTGGGACCCGCAAAACTCCATGTGGCCGATGGATCCCGTGAAGATATGGGGCTACGCAAAAACGCCGCGGCCGGCAGGATATCAGCTACCGGCAGCCTACCAGGACGCGATCAAGAACCATGACGACCAGAAGATCCGCGCGGAATACGCAGATCACTATAAACAGAAACTCACTTTCTGAGTCCATGTAAACCGTGTCGACATCGATCACATCGCTACGCAGTCGCACCAGGGCGACAAGAGTCGCGCCGACGGTCGTACTGCTAGCTCTTTACGCCGCATTCTCGTTAAAGAGCCGGGAATTTTTGAGTATTGCGAACCTCAGCAACATTGTTCTGTACGCCGCAATTCTGCTAACAGTTGCGTCGTCAAGCGCATTTGTCGTGCTTCTTGGATGCATTGACCTGTCCGTGGGCGCTGTAGCGACGGTTGCTGGAATTATCACAGCGATGCTCGTTCCTCAACTCGGCATCGCGGCCGTTCTGGCAGGCGTGCTTGTGGGCGCCATATTGGGATCGGCAAACGGCGTTGTCCACGTCGGATTGCGCATCCCATCATTTCTTGGCACGCTAGGAATGATGACCTCGCTGAGTGGCGTCGCGCTGATGCTGACGAACGGCTCACCGATTCGTGTCATCGATGAAAACTTTCAGCAGCTGGCACGAGGGCAACTGGTCTACGGCTTGCCAAACCTTGGTCTGTGCGCGTTGATCGTGTATCTCGTTTTGGGTTGGCTGAATACGAGGACTCTATTTGGCCGTCACGTAATGGCCGTCGGAGGCAACGAACGTATAGCGGCGCTGTTGGGTGTGCGCGTGGGTCGATGCAAGATCCTGGTCTTTGCGCTGTCCGGTGCGGTGGCCGGCCTGGCGGGAGCACTAATGACGGCACGCCTGGGCACGGCGACTGTATCCATGGGGGATTCACTTACGCTTCAAGTGATTGCCGCTATCGTCCTCGGAGGAATATTTGTCACCGGCGGCGTCGGCAGTGTATGGCGCGTGTTGGTCGGCACACTGATCATTGCCCTTGTAGCCAACGGCTTGGACCTCCTGGCAGTTCAACCGTATTTACAAACGATCATCAAGGGGGCGATGGTTTTGATCGCGGTGATTCTGATGAACGATCGTCGCGCGGGGTTGGTGAAATGAACGGCGTGAAGTCTGTCGAACCGGTTATCGACGCGGTGAAGCGTGATTCGACCCGTCTCGTAGCCGATCGCGTCAGTAAAGCCTATGCGGGCATTCCAGTGCTCAGATCGGTGAGCCTGCACGTCGAGGCGGGGGAGATTCTGGGGATCGCGGGTGAGAACGGCGCGGGCAAGTCCACTACGCTGAAGGTGCTGGGCGGAATTGTCCGGCCGGACTCAGGTACGCTCACGCTCGATGCGAACCCGTACGCGCCACAAGGCTACCGCGCATCGGTCAGGGCCGGAATCTCGATGGTGTTTCAGGACCAGGCACTCGTGCAAAACCTCGCCGTGTACGAGAACATTTTTCTGGCCCACGAGAGCGCATTCAAGAGTGCATTTGGGCGAAACAACCGCAAGGGTGCGATCGACGCCGCCAGCAAGGCCTTGGTGGACCTGGACCTCGAACATATCAGTCCCACGGTTCTGGTCGGCTCGTTGGGCTTCGAGGATCGCCAGATGATCGAGATTGCGCGAGCGTTCGCATTGGCGGCTCTTTATCGAAAGGAGTCACCCATCATTCTGCTCGATGAGCCATCAGCGGCGATTAGCGAACATGGGGCTGAGTCATTGTTCAAACGCGTCAATGCCCTCAGGCACCGGGCCTCCTTTGTTCTGGTTACCCATCGCCTGCATGAGTACACGGAACACTGCGATCGCCTGTACGTGCTCAAGGACGGTGAAAACGTCGCCGAACTGATGAAGCCGGAGATGACGGAGAAACGGCTGCACGAACTGATGGTCGGCCGCAAGCGTGCAGCAAACTACTACAAGGAGGAACGACAAGGCCTACGGGCCAATAACGTGTTGGCGCAGCCCATTCTGGAAATCGACGGGATATCCGGCAACGGCGTTGTCGACGTCTCGTTTTCTCTGCGATGCGGTGAGGTGCTGGGAATTGGCGGCCTTCTGGGTTGTGGCAAGGAAGCCGTTGGACGCGCCATTGCGGGAGCGTGGCCCTATCCGCGTCATGGCTCGGTACGTGTTGCGGGTCAAACGCTGCACGATCGCGATCGCGCACGCTCTTCGATTGCCGCTGGCGTCGCCTATGTTCCACGTGAGCGAAAGACTGAAGGCGTAATACTGTACCTTCCCGTGCGCTCAAACGTCAGTCTGGTCGCCTTGCCGAAGATGCGGGTCTTCGGTCTGCCGCTCGTTCCTGTAGCCAGAGAAAATAGGGAGGTTCGAGCCAGGATCGAGCGGCTGCGGATCAAATGCGCCAGTGCAACACAACTTTGCGTGCATCTAAGTGGCGGCAATCAACAAAAGGTCGTGCTTGCCAAATGGCTTTTGGCAAATCCCAAAGTCCTGGTGATGGACAATCCAACAAGAGGCATCGACGTCGGCGTAAAAGAGGAGATTTACTCGCTCATACGCGACCTCGCCGACGAGGGAATGGCAATCCTGATCATTTCCGACGATCTACCTGAACTGATCGGGTTGAGTGACCGCGTCCTGGTGATGCGCGAAGGTCGCGTTGTAAAAGAGTACCTGGCCCCGCCCCACGCCAAACCAACCGAAGAGCAACTGGTTGCTCATATGGTGTGAAACTGACAGCCGTAGGGGCGCCTACGGAAACGTTCTTTTCAATGGAGACCAGGTCGTGCCCAACATCTCTATAGATAATCCCATTAGCACCCGGCTCCGAGTGTTCAGGCAACAAGCATTGTTAGTGACCGTGTTCCCCGTCACACTATTGTTGATAGAGGTGCTTGTCTTTGGCCTTGCCAACGAACGCTTCCTGTCAATTCCGAACCTCTTCAATGTGATCAGACAATCGGCAATCGTGTTACTGGTCGCTACAGGGTCGAGCTTTGTCATTCTCACGGGTTCGATCGATCTATCCGTGGGAGCGGTCGCCACACTCTCGGCAATCGCAACGGCACTTCTTGTTCGGGACCATTCATTAGGATTGTGGGCACTTCCGGTGACGATGCTCCTCGGACTTGTGGCCGGCGCATTCAATGCGGCGGCGCATCTCGTGGGGCGTATCCCGTCGTTCCTGACCACGCTCGGCACTATGAGTATTTTCACGGGTGTGTCTAGCTGGCTTTGTGGCGGAGCGAATATCGTTTTCGACGACGAGAAAATTGCGTGGCTGGCGTCCGGCCACCTGCTAAATGGAATTCCGAACGTGGGCCTTTGCTCAATCGCGGTGTTTCTGCTGTGTGGGTTCGTTGGAGCCTGTACGCACTTTGGTCGGAACCTGGTAACGGTTGGCGGCGGAGAGGCGGTCGCGAAGCTATCGGGCGTGAACGTGTCAGCGGTGAAGACTGGGGCGTTTCTCATGAGCGGGCTGCTCGCGAGTATGGCCGGATTCTTACTGGTTGCACGTACCAGTACGGGAACAACCCGTATGGGCGATGACTTGATGCTCGACGCGATCGTCGCTGCCGTCATCGGCGGCACCGCGCTCTCGGGTGGTGTCGGGGGCGTATCCAGAGCGCTTTTTGGCGTGCTGGTGATGACGGTAATGAGCAACGGACTTGACGTGAGCGGGGTCAATTCATTTACACAGATCGCGATCAAGGGTGTGCTCGTCGTGCTCGCGACGGCCTTGCTGCTCGACCGGTCAAAAACAGAATTCGTCAAATAGCAACGCCGTTCGCTGACATCGATACCCGACGTCGCGGTCGCTGCTCGTCCGGTCGGCGGGTGGGCAACTGCAGCCGTCGCTGACCGCGCAAACCGAAAACATCAGTCGGTTTTGCCGGTCAACGCGCGGCGCGCGACTTCCCCTTCATCGCGTGAAGCGGAATAAAACACGCGTGCCCGGCCAATGATGATTTTCAACATGGCGATCACCGGCACCGCCAGAAAGATGCCCGCCACGCCGCCCAGCTGATCGCCGGCCAGCAATCCGACAATGACGAGAAACGGACTGACCTCCACGCCTTCGCTCATCAGATAAGGATTGAGCACGTAGTCCTGGAACAGCCGGTACAGCGCGATAAAGATCACCAGCCAGAGCAGATGCGCATAGCCGCTGAACACGGCCACCACCAACGTGATGGCCACGGCGCCGAGCGGCCCGGCAAACGGCACGAACTCCAGCAAGCCCGCGCTCACCGCCAGCAGGAAAGCGTACGGCACGCCGAGCAGCGAGAACGCCACGCCGTAACAGATCAGCGTGGCCAACGACAGGAACAACATCGCACGCACATATTTCGACAGCAGCACGTTCAGATCGGTCACGATCTCCGCCCACAACGTGCGGTGCCGATCCGTCAGCAGGTCCAGAAACGCGTCGCGCATTTGCGGACCTTCCTTGATCAACAGGAAGCTCAGGATCGGAATCAGCACGAGGTAGATCAGATTGCTCGCCGCATGCACCACGCCGAGGCCGACGCTGCGCGCCATCGGCACGGCCTTGTCGGAGCCGGTTTCAATCTGGCTGCGCACGAAATCCACGATCCGCTCGCGCAACGGTTCGAGAAAATGCGGCAATGGAAAGCGATTGGGTACGTCGGACTTCATCAAGGCCGGCAACTGCGCGAACAGATGCGACGCCTGATCCTGCAACTGCACGCCGAACAGCGACCCGGCCACCGCGATCACTGCGACCACCACCACGAACACCAGCGCGATCGACGCCACTCGCGGCACACGGCGCGGCCGGATGCGCTCGACCAGCTCGACCATCGGGTAGATGAGATAACTGAAGAAGACGGCGAACACCACCACCAGCACAGTGGACGACGCCATATAGATGCAGAAGAACAGCAGCGCGATAAGAAACGCGGTCCAGACCTTTCTGGCCGTGCTTACGTCGAATCCCAGCATGAACCTTCCTCGAATAGACGATGAGATCCGGCGCCTCTAACGCGCCGGGAACATCGGACGGACATCGGATAACCAAGGCACCCGCGGGCCCAACGACACGCGCCGGCGCCCGGGTGGCGAATGCACCGGGCGGCGCCGAGCGTGACAGATTTACATCAGCTTGCCCAACAGAAATCCGACACCGAGCGCAATCAGCAGCGCGCCGAGCGGATTGTTGCGAGCCGTTTCGGCGACCTGATCGACGCTGTCGCCGTATTTCGCCTGCGCCTTGCCGGCAAGCTGGCGGACCTTGCCTTCGGCCTGGAGGTCCACATCGCCCGTCAAGCCGCCGACGGCATCCTGAACCTTGCCGGCCACATCTTTCACAGAACCTTCGAACTGGTTTGAATTCATCGTGATCCTCCTTGAACAGGGGGTCAGGCAGTCGCCGGCGGAAGCCGGCGCTCTATCGTGACCGCCTTCGCTACCGTTACCGCTTCACGCGGTTGCGTACCGCATCCGCGGCTTCACCGACCTTCGACTGCACCTTGCCGGCCAGTTTCTCAGCCGCGCCTTCGGCCTGAGCCGTCCGGTTGCCGGTGACCTTGCCAATCGCTTCCTTCACGGAACCCTTGACCTGTTTCGCTGCACCTTCCACACGATTCTTGTCCATGACGGCTTCCTTTAAAAAGGTTGAGTTGCACAGAAGACGCCGAGCTCACCATACGTGGGAAAGCGTGACCGCCTCCACACCTGGCACTCGACCCAGGATTGCATTGTCCCGGCTCAGCCCGCCTGCCGACAGTCGCGAATGCACGTGATCGCCTGGTGCATTTGAACGCGTCCCGGCATGCATCCATTCGCGGAACGACGCCTTGCTTCGCGTCGCCCCCTTCCGGCCAGCCGGACTTCATCAGCACGGTTCGTTCCCGGCCGCCCTCACCGGTCGACGAGTCCGCCAGGACGACCGCACGCTCATGCCGGTTTCGGTCCTTTGCGGCGCGGCGCGCTGCCGGGTTCGAGGCCGAAATGGCCACGCGCGCGCGCCCACACGATTGCCTCGGCACGACTGTGCACGTCGAGCTTCGCGTAGATCGTGGCGACGTGATTGCGCACCGTGTTTGGCGCCAGCCCGAGTTCGCGGGCGATCTCCTTGTCGGCGAGGCCACCGCACAGGCAGGCGAACACGTCGCGCTCGCGCGCGGTCAGATCGGCGAGATGGCCGCCCGCGTCGGGCGCGTTCGCGCGCCGCACGTTGACCAGCTTTTCGATCAGCGTCTGGCTGAACCACGAGGCGTCCTGCATGACGGTTTCGATCGCTGTCACCAGCTCCATTTCGGAGCGTTTGCGATCGGTAATGTCGAGCAAGGTCATCAACACGCAATCCTTGCCGTGGATGCTGACCGCCTCGGCGGAAACGAGGCAATTCAGCGCTTCGCCGGCATGGCTGTTCACGAGGAACTCCATGTTGCGCAGGCTGCCGCTCTCCTCCAGCGCCGCGCTGATCCGCGCGCAGGCGTCGTCGGTCCACAGGCGGCTCTGATCGAGCGGTTTGCCCAGCAACTCCTCGGGTGTGAAGCCGGTAGTCGCGGTGAAGGCGTCGTTGATATCGAGCGTGGTGTAGTCGTCGGCCGCGAAGAGCGCGGTGGACACGGGCGTCATCCTGAACGACTTCTCGAAGCGTTCCTCGCTCTGGCGCAGCGCGCTCTCGGCGCGTTTGCGCGGCTCCAGATCCATGAAGGTGAACAGCATGCAGGCCTCTTCACCGATATCGATCGGCTGGCCCGCCACCACCACGAATTTCGTGCCGCCTTCGGGCAAGCGCAGCAAGGCTTCCATCTGCGGAATGGTCGCGCCTTCGCTCAGCCGTTCGACCGCGAGTTCGCGCCGCTCGGCGCCTTCGAACACGTCGAGCTCGTACACCGAGCGGCCGATCACGTCCTCGCGTACATAGCCGGTCATCTCGAGAAAGCCCTGATTGACCTTGATATAACGCTGGTCGCTCAGGCGGCAGATCACGGCCGGCGCGGGATTGGCGTTGAAGGTCTTCTCGAAACGCTTCTCGGCACTTGCCCATTCGCTGGCGTCGTGCAGGATCAGCGCGAGACAGTCGGGCTCGCCGCGCGCGTTGGTCAGCACGAGGCTGCGCACGCGATGCACCCAGTTCACCTCGTCGTCGTGCGCCGGGAAGACTTCGACCACCACGTCGCTGAAGCACTCGCCCGCGACCACGCGTTCGATCGGGTAACTGCCTTCCGGCAGCGGATGGTTGTTGCGATAGCGCAGACGAAAGCGCTCGCGGTATTCGGTGACGTCGGCGCCCAATTGCGCGACTTCGGTGATGCCGTGCATGTCGAGCGCGGCCTGATTCGCCCAGACGATCGTCTGGTCCGGCTCGACGAGAATCACGCCCTCGGTCAGCCCGGTGATGATCTGCTGCAACTGGCGACGGTCGGTCTGCGAACGGAGCACCTTGTCGTCGGCGGGCGGAGCGTCGTCCGGATCGTTGGATTGCACCACGGTAAAGGGTGCAGCGGAGTGTGTTGTCGTCATTGTGGGTGATGAGCGCGAGCGGCGCGCGCGAAAGCCTGTCCAGCACGGAGAATCGCCGAAATCGCGGCAGAGCGCCAATCGCCAATGCACCAGGCCGACTGGTGCATGCGCACCAGGTGCAGGCGGCGAGGCGGCAGCGGGAGGCTTTGGTTGCCGGACTTTCGGGCTCGTCGAAACGAACTGCGCCGGCGGCAAGCGCCAGCACATGCAAAACCCGGGCAAAACCGATTATCGTTACAAATAGTGTGAATTTACCGTTTCACACCATCATTTTGACTCATTTTTTCGTTTCGATTTGTATCCGATATGGCCTATTATTAGAACTCAAACGAGTCAAACTGACGCAATATCGGTGGAGAGGTAGGAGCATGACGCCATCCGCTACGAGATCGCCGGCGCTGCCGATCACGCTCGGCCTGGCAGGTGCGATTCCCTTTGTCGCACTGGCCGTGCTGGTCAATACAGTCGGCGCGCACGAGGACTTTTTACGCCACGCCATGCTGGCGTACGGCGCGTGCATTGTGTCGTTCGTGGGCGCGGTGCATTGGGGAATCTGGCTGGCGGCAGCCGATCCGCCACCGCATTCGGGAATGGCGCTGAGTTGGAGTGTCCTGCCGGCCATCGCCGCATGGGCGTTGCTGGCAATCGGCACGCGCTACGCGTTTCCTGGCATGGCGGCGCTGCTCGCGACCTGTCTGCTGGTCGATCTGGCGCTCTGGCGAATCGATGCGCTGCCGACCTGGTATCTGCGCATGCGCGCGTTGCTGACCACCATCGGCGCGCTGTGTCTGTTGGCGGCTATGCAGTGACGCGGCGGTGCGCCAGCACGGCACGGCATGCCGCGCTAGCGCACGCCTTTCTTCAGCCCTGCTCTGCGCCCAACGCGGCGAGCGGATGCGACTCCCGCTTCCACGGCGAGGCAAGGAAGTGCCTGACGCGTTCGGGCCGCACTTCGGCGAGCGCGGCGGGGGCCCAGCGGGCCTTGCGATCCTTGTCGATCAACTGGGCTCGCACGCCCTCGCAGAAGTCGCCCTCCTCGATCACGCGTTTAACAATGCCCAACTCCATGCGGAAGCACTCCGCCAAAGTCATCTGCCGGCCGCGCAAAAGCGCCTCGCGGGTAACGTAAAGCATGGTGGGCGAATGGCCGGTCAGTGCGTCGTACGTGGACTGCAACCATTGCTTCACCTCGCGCGGCGGCTCGCGCTCCAGGTCATGGCGCACGGTCGCGACCATCCGTTCGATACTCGAGCGCCGATCGAAGTGCCGCAGGATCAGTTGCGTAAACGGCCCCAATGCCGCGTGCGGAACAATGTTGCACGGCGGCTCGAACACGCCGCGCAAGGCGGCCATCAGGTCGCCTTCCAACGACATGCGTTGCAAACGCTCTTCAAAGCTGGCGAGCCATTCGGCCGGCACGCACAGATCCGCCAGATGCAGGCGCAACGCATCGGCACCGGACAAGGTAGCGCCAGTCAGCCCGACATACAACTCGAGTTCCGCCGGCATCACGCTCAGAAAGCGCGTCGCGCCGACGTCCGGCAGAAAGCCGATGCGCGTCTCCGGCATGGCGATCTTGCTGCGCTCGGTCACGATGCGCAGCCGCGCCGCCTGCCCGAGCCCCATGCCACCGCCCATCACAATGCCATCGAGCAGCGCGACCACCGGCTTCGGAAACGTGTGCAGCGCGTAGTCGAGCCGGTATTCGTCGACGAAGAACGCGAGCCAGCGGCTGTCGCCGTTCTTCGCGAGCCGCTGCACTTCGCGCACGTCGCCGCCGGCGCAGAAGCCTTTGGTGCCCGCGCCTTTCAGCACGAGCGCGACGATGCCGTCGTCGGTGCGGCAATGTTCGACCAGCACGGCAAGCTCGCGCACCATGGCGTGCGAAAGCGCGTTGAGCGCGGCCGGCCGGTTCAGCGTGATGATCGCCACACGGTTGATGACGCGAAACAGAATCTCGCGCTCCACTTCGAGACTCGTATCGGGTGCCACGCTTTGCAAGGCGCTCATCAACGCGTCTCCTGATCGGCCTGCGTGGCCTGTGTGGCCTGCGTCACCTGCCAGCGTGGCGCGCGCTTTTCGAGGAACGCATTGACGCCTTCGCGCTGATCGGCGCCGTCGAACAGGTCGACGAAGCGCTCGCGCTCCAGCGCCAGCGCCGCCGTGCGTGGCACGCCGTTGCGGGCCTGATGAATCAGCGTCTTGCTGAAGCCGACCGCCTGCGGGCTCAACGTGGCGACACGCGCGGCCATGGTCAGCGCGGCCTCGCGCGCCGCGCCCTTCTCCACCACCTCTTCGACGAGACCGATGCGCAACGCCGTCGTTGCGTCGACGCGCTCGCCGGTCAGAATCATCCGCTTGGCCCAGCCTTCGCCGACCAGCCATGGCAGCGTCTGCGTGCCGCAACCACACGGCAGCAAGCCGACCGCGGTCTCGGGCAACGCCAGCAACGCATGCTGTTCCGCAATGCGGATATCGCACGCCAGCGCGCATTCGAGCCCGCCGCCCATCGCATAGCCGTTGATCGCCGCGATCACCACAGGCCGCGCGTTCTGCAAGGTTTCGAACGCCGCGCCAAAGCGCGCCGCCGCCGTGCGTGCGACTTCGCGATTGCCGTCGGCGAACGTGTTCAAATCGGCGCCCGCGCTGAAGAACTTGGGGCCGTCGCCGGTAATCACGATCGCCCTCACGCGCGCTTCGCCGTTCAGTCGTTCCACCGTCTGTTGCAGTTGCAACAAACCCTCGGGCGTGAACGCGTTGGCGGGCGGCCGCTTGAGCGTGAGTTGCGCGACGGCGCCGTCGTGCACGTAGTCCAGTTCGATCATGACGCGCCTCCGTCTTTGCCGTCCTGACGATAGAGCTTGATGACCGCCGAAAAGTCGAGGCGTCCCGCGCCTTTCGTGCTCATCGTCTGATAAAGCTGTTGCGCCAATGCGCCGAGATAGACCGGCTGACGCGCGGCTTTCGCGGCGTCGGTGGCGAGGCCCAGATCTTTGAGCATCAGATCCGTGCCGAAGCCGCCGGTATAACCACGGGTGGACGGCGCCGTCTCGATCACGCCGGGCATCGGGTTGTAGGTATCCGAACTCCAGCAGCGTCCCGTCGACGTATTGATGATGCCGCCCAGCACTTTCGCGTCGATGCCGAGCGCCTCGCCGAGCGACATGGCCTCGGCCACGCCCGCCATCGTGATGCCGAGCACCAGGTTGTTGCAGATCTTCGCGACCTGGCCGGTGCCAGTGTCGCCGCAATGCACGATGTTCTTGCCCATTGCCGAGAGCACCGGCTTGACCTGCTCGAACGCGCTCGCGCTGCCGCCGACCATGAAGGTCAGCGTGCCCGCCGCCGCGCCGCCGGTGCCACCCGAGACGGGCGCATCGACAAAGCTGTTGCCGTGTTGCTGCGCGAGTTCGGCGAACGCCTTGACGCTCACGGGGTCGATCGTGCTCGAATCGATGATGGTCACGCCGCTGGCAATGCCGGCGAAGATGCCGTCGTCCGCCGTCAGCACGCTGCGCACGTGCGCCGCGGCGGGCAGCATGGTGATCACGCATTCCACGTCGGTGACGGCCGCTTTCGGCGAAGCGGCGGCTTTCGCGCCTGCATCGACGAGTGCCTGCACGGCTTGCGCGCTGAGGTCGAACACATTGACCGCGTGGCCCGCCTTGAGCAGGTTGTGCGCCATCGGCGCGCCCATGTTGCCGAGTCCGATAAAGCCTATTTTCATGATGTCGTTCTCCGTGTGTCCGCTCGCTCGGGACGCGCTCAGCGCAGGCTGATAGTCGTGTTGACGCCGTCGTTCACGGTGTCGTCGTCAAACCAGCGGGCGGTGACGGTCTTGGTCTGCGTGTAGAACTGCACGACCTGTTTGCCGTAGGGGCCGAGATCGCCGAGCTTCGAGCCACGCGAGCCGGTAAAGCTGAAGGACGGCACCGGCACCGGAATCGGAATGTTGATGCCGACCTGGCCGATATCGATCTCGCTCTGGAACTTGCGCGCCGCCGCGCCGCTCTGCGTGAAGAGGCCCACGCCGTTGCCGAACGGATTGCGGTTGACGAGTTCGATCGCGTCGTCGAGCGTCGCTACGTTGAGCACCACGAGCACCGGGCCGAAGATTTCCTGGCGGTAGATTTCCATCCCGGTCGTGACGTCGGTGAAGACCGTCGGGCCGATGAAATTGCCTTGCTCGTAGCCCGGCACTTTCACATCGCGGCCATCCAGCGCCAGCGTGGCGCCTTCTTTCACGCCCGTTTCGATCAAGCCGAGAATGCGTTGCTTCGCGGCACGCGAGACTACCGGGCCGATGTCCGTGTTCGGTTCGTTGCCCGCGTTGACCTTCAGCGTCTTCGCCTTCGCCACCAGGTCCGGCAGCCATTGCTGCGCGGCGCCGACCAGCACGACCACCGAGGTCGCCATGCAACGCTGTCCGGCTGCGCCGAATCCCGCGCCGGCCAGTGCATTCAGCGTTTGCTCGCGGTTCGCATCGGGCAGCACGACCGCGTGATTTTTCGCGCCCATCATCGATTGAACGCGCTTGCCATGCTCGCTGCCGAGGCGGTACACATGCGTGCCCACGGCCGTCGAGCCCACGAACGAAATAGCCTTGATGAGTTCGTGCGTGCAGAGCGCGTCGACCACGTCCTTGCCGCCATGCACCACGTTCAGCACGCCCTTCGGCACGCCGGCTTCGAGCGCGAGTTCGACCAGTTGCATGGTCGAGAGCGGATCCTGCTCCGAGGGCTTCAGCACGAACGTATTGCCGCACACGATCGCCATCGGGAACATCCACAGCGGGATCATCGCCGGGAAATTGAACGGCGTAATGCCCGCGCACACGCCGATCGGCTGACGCAACGTGTAGGTGTCCACGCCACCCGCCACGTTCTCCGCAAATTCGCCCTGCTGCAGCGTGCCGATCGAACACGCATGCTCGACCACTTCGAGGCCGCGGAAGATATCGCCTTCGGCGTCGGGAATCGTCTTGCCCTGCTCGGCGCTCAGGGTCTTCGCGATACGCGGCATATGCTCGCGGATCAGTGCCTGGTACTTCAGCATGATGCGCATGCGCGCGCCGATCGGCGTGTCCTTCCAGGTCTTGAAGGCGGTGTGGGCGGAACGGATCGCTTCGTTGACCTCATCGGCGGTGGCGAACGGTACGCGCGCCAGCACCTCCTGCGTGGCGGGGTTGACGATGTCGCGCCATTCGGTGGTCTTCGATTCGACGAACTCGCCGTTGATCAACAGTTTGACGGTGGCAATGGCCGCAGTTGCGCTCATGCTGAAGCTCCTGTGCAGTGGCCGCGAGGCGGCCGGGCAGTGACTGGGAATAAAAAGAATCAACGCAGATCCGGGAAGTCCTCTTCCCAATACTCGCCGGGCAGGCGCGCGGGCTCGGCCGCGCGTTCCATTTCGCGGCGCCGCAATTCGACGCGGCGGATCTTGCCGGAGATGGTCTTGGGCAGTTCGCTGAATTGCAGGCGGCGAATCCGCTTGTACGGTGCGAGCTTTTCGCGCGAAAACGCGAACACGGCGCGCGCGAGTTCAGGCCCGGCTTCGAAGCCATGGCGCACGGTGACGAACGCCTTGGGCACCGACAGACGCAGCGCGTCCGCGCTCGGCACCACGGCGGCTTCGCCGATCGCTTCGTGCTCGATCAGCACGCTTTCGAGTTCGAACGGACTCAGGCGGTAATCGGACGACTTGAACACATCGTCGGCGCGGCCGACGTAGATGTAGTAACCGTCATCGCGGCGCAGCGCGACGTCGGACGTGCGGTAGAAACCGTTGCGCATGGCCTGCGCGGTGGCATTGGCATTGTTCGCATAGCCGGTCATCAAGCCGAGCGGACGCTCGTCCAGCGGCAACGCGATTTCGCCTTCGGTGACGGGCTGATCGTCCGCATCCAGAAGCTCGATCCTGTAGCCCGGCAGCGGACGTCCCATCGAACCGGGCACGACCGGCTGCCCCGGCGAATTGCCGATCTGGCAGGTAGTCTCGGTCTGGCCGAAGCCATCGCGAATCGTAATGCCCCACGCATGCTTCACGCGCTCGATGATCTCGGGATTCAACGGCTCGCCCGCGCCGACGATTTCGCGCAGCTTGACCGGATACTCGGTGAGGTGCTCCTGCACGAGCATGCGCCACACGGTCGGCGGTGCGCACAGCGTGGTGACGTTGAAACGCACCAGCACGTTCAGCGTGTCTTTCGGCACGAAGCGCGGGAAGTTGAACACGAACACGCAGGCCTGAGCATTCCACGGCGCGAAGAAGCAGCTCCACGCGTGCTTGGCCCAGCCCGGCGAGCTGATATTCCAATGGATGTCGTTCGGCTGCAGGCCGATCCAGTACATCGTCGACAGATGGCCGACCGGGTAGCTTTGATGCGTGTGTTCGACGAGCTTGGGTTTGGAGGTCGTCCCCGACGTGAAGTACAGCAGCATCGGGTCGGTGGCATGCGTCACGCCTTGCGGCGTGAATTGCGGCGATGCGTCATAGGCTGCGGCCAGATCGATCCAGCCGTCGCACGGCGTGCCAACGGACAGGCGCGTGAGCGGCGTCTCCAGCGTATCGAATTTGGCCAGCTCCGCGCTATCGACCACCACGAACTTCGCGCCGCCGATCTGCACGCGGTCGCGCACGTCGTCGGCGGAAAGCTGGGTGGTGGCGGGCAGCACGATTGCGCCGAGCTTCATGGCCGCGAGCATCACGTCCCAGAGTTCGACGCGGTTCGGCAGCATCAACAGCACACGGTCGCCGCGACCCACGCCGACACCGCGCAGGAAATTCGCCATGCGCGCCGAACGCTCCGACATCTGCGCGTACGACAGGCGCAGACCGTCGCTGGCCGGATCGTCGACGATCCACAGCGCGGGATTGTCGTTATTGCGCGCGATCACGTCGAAGTAGTCGAGCGCCCAGTTGAACTCGCCGAGTGCCGGCCACGCGAATTCGCTGTAGGCGCGGTCGTAGTCGGTTCGATGGCGCAGTAACAGATCGCGCGCTTCGAAAAAGCCTTTCGCTGCAGTCATCGTCGTCTCCAGATGGCGCGGTATGCGCTCCGTTTTTTGTCCCACTGCTGCACTACTTGTTGCCTCGACGGGCAAGCTATTTTGCGCTCAAACGCAAGCTCGTCCGCATCGCGCCGCAATTACACATGGCGCGCAATCACCATGCGTTGCACTTCACTCGTCCCTTCGTAAATCTGCGTGATGCGCGCATCGCGATAGTGCCGCTCCACCGCATAGTCCTCCAGATAACCGTACCCGCCGTGAATCTGGATGGCGTTCGAGCAGATTTCCTCCGCCAGCTCCGACGCGAACAGCTTCGCCTGCGAAGCCTCCGACAAACACGGCTTGCCCGCCGTGCGCAACCGCGCCGCGTGATGCACGAGCAGGCGCGCGGCGTTCAGGCGCGTGGCCATGTCGGCAAGCATGTTGGCGATGGTCTGATGCTCCTTTAACGCCTTGCCGAACTGGATGCGTTCGCTTGCATAGAGACGCGCGGCATCGAACGCGGCCCGGGCGATGCCGACCGCCTGCGCGGCAATGCCGATGCGGCCGCCTTCAAGATTCGACAGCGCGATGCGCAAGCCCTCGCCCGGCTGGCCGAGCAGGTTCGCTTCGGGCACGGCGCAGTCGTCGAGCGAGATGGGGCAGGTGTCGGAGGCGCGAATGCCGAGCTTGTGTTCCGGCTTGCCGACGTTGAATCCCGGCGTATCCGTCGGCACGATGAAGGCCGACAGACCACGCTTGCCGCGCTCGGGATCGGTGACGGCGAACACGATCGCGAGGTCGGCGCGAGAACCGTTGGTCACGAACTGCTTGCTGCCGTTGAGAATCCACTTGCCGTCGCGCAACACGGCGCGGGTGCGCAGATTGTTCGCCTCGGAGCCTGCCTGCGGCTCGGTCAGGCAGAACGCGCCGATGCGGCGGCCGGCCGCCAGATCCTGCAGATAGCGGTCTTTTTGCGCGTCCGTGCCGAAGTTGAGGATCGGCCCGCAGCCGACCGAGTTATGCACGCTCATCAGCGTGGCGCAGGCGGCACAGCCCGCGGCGATCTCTTCGAGCGCGAGCGCGTAAGCCACGTAGTCGGTGTAGGAGCCGCCCCACTCCGCCGGCACGATCATGCCGAGAAAGCCCAGTTCGCCCATTTGCGTGACGACCTCGGCGGGCAGTTGCGCGTCGCGGTCCCATTGACCCGCGTACGGGGCGAGCCGCTCGGTGGCAAAGTCGCGCGCCGCGTCGCGGATCATGCGTTGTTCGTCGGTGTAGAAGCTGTCCATAGCGCTCGATCCTGTGCTGTGCGTCTGATCGCGGTGGTTGCCCAAGGCAGCCTGCGCGCGATCGGTTCGGACCCAGTGTAGGCAAGCCACGGTGCAGGTTCGATGCTCAGCCCGATCAATCTGACTGAGCGCATTTGCCATACTGGTACGATGGGAAGCTGACTCCACCCGCAATTTCAAGGACTTGGCGAAGCGTCAGAAGCAAAATGTTGAGCGCTTTTGCCAGATCGCCCCAATCAGCCGGACACGCATGAAATACGATAAAGGCACGATTTCCGTCAGCATGGTCGAGGAAACCCTCGCGCTGGCGCGCTCGCGCGGCCTCGACGCGCTGCCGCTTGCCGAAGCCGCCGGCATCGCGGCGCCGATGCTGGCGTCGCCGAAAAGCCGCGTGTCGTCGGCGCAGTACGGCGCGCTGTGGGCCGCGATTGCCCGCGCGCTGGACGACGAGTTCTTCGGCCAGGATTCGCATCGCATGAAAAGCGGCAGCTTCATCGCCATGACGCAAACCGCGCTGACCGCGCGCAACGGCGCGCAGGCGCTGGCGCGCGCGGTCGGCTTCATGCGGCTGGTGCTGGACGATCTCGGCACGCAGATTGAAACAGACGCGCAGCGCGTGAGGCTGCGCTTCGTGGAGAACCCCGCTGCGCGAGCGCCGGGCATGTTCGCCTATGCGACCTACTTTATCCTCGTGTACGGCCTGCTGTGCTGGCTGGTCGGGCGGCGCATTCCGTTGCTCGAAGCGCGCTTTCGCTGCGCCGAGCCGCCCGCCGCGCACGAATACCGCCTGATGTTCTGCGATCACATGTGCTTCGACCAGGCCGAGTCGTACGTCGATCTCGCACCCGTGTTTCTGGAACTCCCCGTGATCCAGACCACCAAGTCGGTCAAGCCTTTCCTGCGCGATGCGCCGGGCAGCTTCATCGTCAAATATCGCAATCCCGGCTCGCTCGCGGCGCGCGTGCGCAGGATGCTGCGCGCCATGCCGATGGCCGGCTGGCCTGCCGCCGATCAGATGGCCGAACGGCTGCATGTGGCCGAGGCCACCATGCGGCGGCGTTTGAAACAGGAAGGCTACACGTACCAGTCGATCAAGGACGACCTGCGGCGCGACATCGCTATCGGCGAGTTGCAGGACACCAACCGCACCATCGCCGACATTGCTACCTCGGTGGGCTTTGCCGAACCGAGCGCGTTTCATCGCGCGTTCCGCAAATGGACCGGCATGCGGCCGACCGATTACCGGCCGGCGCGGGCGGATTTCACGCACCGGGCGGAATCGGACTAAGCTGTAAGGAGCAGGCCAGCCTTCTTGTGGGGTATCGGCCCGCGCCAGTCGATACGCTTCGACCGGGCGCGGCAGCCGTCAGCGATGAGCACGTATCCGCGTCTCCCGTTCCGGCAGTCTGGCTCGCGCTTCTCGCTTATCCGTGGCGATATCGTGGGCCGGTTGGTGCGCGGCATGACCGTGCTCGGCATGCTATTGGCGATCGGGTTCGCGTCGTGCGAATCGAATGTGCCGCTTCGCGCCGCCGTCGCGCCCAACGGCGTGGTGGTCATTCCGGTCGACGGGGCGATCAGTCCTGCGAGTGCCGACTTTATCGTGCGCAGCCTGCAGCGCGCCGCCGACGAGCACGCGCAACTCGCCGTGCTGCAACTCGATACGCCGGGCGGCCTCGATACGTCGATGCGGCAGATCATCAAGGCGATCCTCGCCTCGCCGGTGCCGGTCGCCACCTTCATCGCGCCGAGCGGCGCGCGTGCGGCGAGCGCCGGCACTTACATCGTCTATGCGAGCCATATCGCGGCGATGGCGCCGGGCACCAATCTCGGCGCGGCGACGCCGATCCAGATGGGCATCGGCGGCGCCGAGCCGCCGGCGGGCGGTGGAGCGCCGGGTTTGCCCGGCGTCGGCGGCGGTGCCGGCGGGTCGTCCCAACCCTCGGCTTCGGCGCCCACCCGTTCGGCCAGCGCCTTGCCGCTCGACACCCAATCGACCGAGATGCGCAAGCAGGTTCACGACGCCGCCGCCTATATCCGCGGCCTCGCGCAAATGCGCGGGCGCAACGCCGACTGGGCCGAGCGCGCGGTGCGCGAAGCCGTGAGCCTGTCGGCGGCGGACGCGCTCGCGCAGCACGTCGTCGATCTGAATGCGCGCGACGTACCCGACCTGCTGCGCCAGGTGGACGGCCGCACGATCGTCACGAGCGCCGGCAATGTCACGCTCGGCACGGCCGGCGCGCCGGTCGTCACGCTCGAAGCCGACTGGCGCAGCCATTTCCTCGCCGTGATCACCGATCCCAACGTCGCGCTGATTCTGCTCATGATCGGCATGTACGGCCTGTTCTTCGAGTTCGCCAATCCGGGCTTCCTGCTGCCCGGCGTGGTCGGCGCAATCAGCCTGCTGCTCGGCCTCTTCGCCATGCAGATGATGCCGATCAACTACGTCGGCCTCGGTCTGATCTTTCTCGGCATAGCTTTCCTGATCGGCGAGGCGTTTCTACCCACTTTCGGCTCGCTCGGCTTCGGCGGCGTGGTCGCGTTCGTGATCGGCGCGCTGATGCTGATCGACACCGACGTGCCCGGCTACGGCATCCCGCTGCCGATGATCGCCGCCGTGGTCGTCTTCAGCGTGCTGTTCGTGCTGGGCGTGTCGAGACTCGCGCTGCGCGCGCGGCGCCGGCCGGTGGTGACGGGCTCGGAAGCGCTGATCGGCAGTGTCGGCGTGGTGCTCGACGGCGGCCTGCTGCCTGAGACCGCCGCTGCGGACCCCGCGGCCGGTGGCGCGCTGGCCGGCTGGGCGCGCGTGCATGGGGAACGCTGGCGGGTGTCCAGCATGGCCCCGGTTGCGGCAGGGCACGCGGTGCGCGTCACCGCGCGGCGCGGCCTGACGTTGACCGTGGTGCCCACGGAAGTACGACAACAAGGAGAAATTTCATGATCGGTTTTACATTCGGCTTCAGCAGCATTCTGATTCTGCTGGTGGCCGCGCTGATTGCTTCGTCGATACGGATTTTTCGGGAATATGAACGCGGCGTCGTGTTCATGCTCGGGCGCTTCTGGAAGGTCAAGGGGCCGGGGCTCGTGCTGATCATTCCGATCGTGCAGCAGGTCGTGCGCATGGATCTGCGCACCGTTGTGTTCGACGTGCCGCCGCAGGACGTGATTACGCGCGACAACGTCTCGGTGAAGGTCAACGCGGTGGTGTATTTCCGCGTGGTCGATCCGGAGAAAGCGGTGATTCAGGTGGCGCGCTACTTCGAGGCGACCAGCCAGTTATCGCAGACCACTTTGCGCGCGGTGCTCGGCAAACACGAACTCGACGAACTGCTGGCCGATCGCGAGCAGTTGAACGCCGATATCCAGAAAGTGCTCGACGCTCAGACCGACGCGTGGGGCATCAAGGTATCGATCGTGGAAATCAAGCATGTGGATATCAACGAAACGATGATCCGTGCGATTGCCCGCCAGGCCGAAGCCGAGCGCGAGCGGCGCGCCAAGGTGATTCACGCGGAAGGCGAATTGCAGGCCTCGCAGCACCTGCTGGAAGCGGCGCAAACGCTGTCGCGCCAGCCCCAGGCCATGCAGTTGCGCTACCTGCAAACCCTGACGACGATTGCCGCCGACAAGAATTCGACGATCGTTTTCCCGCTGCCGATCGATCTGCTGAGCGCCGTGCTGGACCGCTTTGGCAAGCCTTCGGCGCCCTGAACCTCAGGTTTGCCCAGTTGGGTTTGGTTCACTGGGTGAAATGGTGCATTGCCTTCAATCGCCTTACTCGAAATGCCTGTGAAAACTAGAATCTCGAGGTCGTTTTTAACCGCTCCATAGGAGCTCGTCATGAAAATCGTTTCTACTGTTGGACTCGGCGCGCTGTTGGCCGCCGTGAGCATGAGCACCGCGTTTGCGCAGACTTCGGCGCGGCCTTACGACCCGTCGGCGCCGAAAACGCGCGCCGAAGTGCGGGCCGATCTGGCCGACTGGCGTGCCGCCGGCTACGATCCGCTCGACTGGATCGACTATCCGCAGAATGCTCAGCGCGCGGGCAGCATCGTCGCGGCGCGGCGGGCGCAGCAATCCGGCGCGACGATGACACAGTAAGCGCGAGCCACACCGCGCGGCATGCGGCGCCGCCTGCGACTGCAATGGTCGTGGGCGAGGTTGGCTCCGCATGCCGTTCCGATTTGCTGCGTTCTGCGGTGCTTTACCGCTTTACCGTTTCAACGCCTTAGCGCTTTAGCGCCTCGCCGCCTCGCCGCCTCGCCCCCTTCACCCGCCTCGCAAATTCACTTGCCGCGCCGCCCTTTGCGCTGGCAAGGTATCATCTCGCCCCTTCGACAACCCCGCTGCCGGAATCCGAACCATGCCAATCTGGGTTGACGCCGACGCCTGTCCGGTCGTGATCAAGGACATGCTCTACCGTGCCGCGCGCCGCACCGGCATGACGCTGACGCTGGTCGCCAATTCGTTTCTGCGCGTGCCGCCCTCGCCGCTGATCCGCGCAATCCAGGTGCCGGCCGGTTTCGACGCCGCCGACGATCTGATCGCCGAACGAGTCGCCGCGGGCGACCTCGTGATCACCGCCGACATCCCGCTCGCCGCCGCCGTGCTGGCCAAGAACGCTCAGGCGCTCGATCCGCGCGGCAACTGGTACACGCCCGGTACGATCGAAGAACGGCTGCGCATGCGCTCCATGCTCGACCAGTTGCGCAGCAGCGGCGTCGATACCGGCGGCCCGGCCGCCTTCAGCGCGCGCGACAGCAAAAGCTTCGCGGGTGAGCTGGACCGCTGGCTGGCACGGCAACGGCCGCAGTCTGATGCGCCGGCGCCACAGTCTCCCGGCGAACCGCCCATCGCATGAGCTTTACGCGGCGGCTCGCCCACACGAAGCGGCACGCCGCCGCCAATCCTGACTACAATCCGCCCGTAACGCCGGCGGCGACGCCGCGCAAGCACCGCTCCAACCACAAAAAAGCTTTCTGAACGACGAGAGACCCGCCTCATGGACTCCATAAAACGCTACTTCGGCTTCGAAGCCGCCGGCACCAACCTGCGCACCGAAGTGCTCGCTGGGCTGACCACCTTCCTCACGATGGCCTACATCATCTTCGTGAATCCGGCGATTCTCGGCGACGCCGGCATGCCGAAGGACTCGGTGTTCGTCGCGACCTGCATCGTGGCGGCGCTCGCCTCGCTGATCATGGGTCTGTACGCGAACTATCCGATCGCGCTCGCGCCGGGCATGGGCCTGAACGCGTACTTCGCGTACACCGTCGTCAAGGGAATGGGCTTCACCTGGCAGGCCGCGCTCGGCGCGGTGTTCATCTCCGGCTGCCTGTTCATGATCGTCACGCTGTTCCGCGTGCGCGAAGTGATCGTCAACGGCATTCCGCATTCGATACGCATTGCCATTACCGGCGGTATCGGCCTCTTTCTCGCGATCATTTCATTGAAGTCGGCCGGCGTGGTGGTCGGCAATCCGGCCACGCTCGTGACGCTCGGCGACCTGCACAATCCGCACGTGATTCTCGCCGTGATCGGCTTCTTCGCGATCGTCACGCTGGACCACCTGCGGGTGCGCGGCGCGATCCTGATCGGCATTGTCGGCGTGACGGTGCTCAGCTTTTTCTTCGGCGGCAACCAGTTTCACGGCATCGTCTCGGCGCCGCCGTCCATCGCGCCGACACTGTTTCAACTCGACATTCGCGGCGCGCTGTCGGGCGGCGTGCTGAACGTGATCCTCGTGTTTTTCCTCGTCGAATTGTTCGACGCGACCGGCACGCTGATGGGCGTCGCCAATCGCGCCGGGTTGCTGGTGGAAGGCAAGATGCACCGGCTCAACCGCGCGCTGCTCGCCGACAGCACGGCGATTCTGGCAGGCTCGATGTTGGGCACCTCGTCGACCACCGCGTACATCGAAAGCGCTTCGGGTGTGCAGGCAGGCGGACGCACGGGCGTGACCGCCATCACCGTGGCCGTGCTGTTCCTTGCAGCGCTCTTTTTCGCGCCGCTGGCGGGCGTGGTGCCAGGCTACGCGACGGCGCCGGCGCTGCTCTACGTGTCGTGCCTGATGCTGCGCGAAATGCTCGACCTGCCGTGGGACGACGCCACCGAGGTGGTGCCGGCCGCGCTCACCGCGCTTCTGATGCCGTTCACCTATTCGATTGCCAATGGCGTCGCGTTCGGCTTCATCTCGTATGCGGGCCTGAAACTGCTCACCGGCCAGGCGCGCAAGGTGAAGCTGGTGGTTTGGATCATCGCGGCCATTTTCCTGTTCCGCTATTTCTATCTCGGCAGCGAGTAAGCTCCGCGCCGCACGCTCTCGCCTGGATCGATCACGATTTTATTGATGGTGCCATTCCGGTCAGGCACCGTTTATCATCTGATGATTCATAAAAACGATCGACCAGGTCTCGGGAGCCCCCTTCATGTCTTACAGCCGCACCTCGGAGCGCTACACGCCGCCCGCCATTTTCTTCCACTGGGTTATGTTTCTGCTGATCGCGCTGGCCTACCTGGCAATCGAGATTCGCGGACCCAAGGGCAGCGACAGTCGCGCGTTCTGGAGTAGCGTGCATTTCTGGTGCGGCACGCTCGTGCTGGGGCTCGCCGCTCTGCGTTTGCTGTGGCGCTTGTGGGCCGGCGCGCCCGCCGAAGTGGATAGCAACCGCGTGCTCGCATTCCTCGCGCGCGCCACGCATCTCGCGCTATACGTTTTTTTCTTCGCGCAGCCGTTGCTCGGCATTCTGATGATCAACACCGGCGGACATCCTGTCACGCTCGCGTGGCTCAATATCAATTACACGCTGGTCGGCGCCGATCCTGTCGCGCGGCCATTGCTCAAGGCCGCGCATGAATGGCTCGGCAACGCATTTTATTGGGTGATCGGCCTGCACACATTGGCGGCGCTCGGGCATCACGTGGTGTTCAAGGATCGCACGCTGCGGCGAATGGTTTGAGCGCACTCAGCCACTCGCGCTACAACGTGGGCGCGTTCTGAGCTTTGCGTGTTTCGTGCTTTGCGAGTTTCGTGCCGATACCGGCGGCACGCATGGCGTGCAGGCAATTTCGAATGATCGATTAATGCCGCGCGGGTTTCCACACCTTCTGATTCTTGCGCGGCTTTCGATCTGCTTCCGGCGTTGGCCCTAACGTCAGCCGGAAACGCGCTCGATCAATTGCGCCAGTTGGCCTCGTAGAAGCGCACATAGCCGCTTCTGAGCACGAGACATTGCGCCCTCGTTTCCGAGAGCAAACGCCGCGTGGCGGCTTCGATCCGGGCGCGATGCGTGTCGAATGCGCCGACCATGTCTTCCAGGCGCGGCGAGGCGGCGCCGAAGTGGTCTTCCAGTGCCTCAGCCGTGATCATGCATTCCACCCTCTGCCCATCGACCATCGCGGGGAAAGCCAAGGTGAGTTCGCGACCTGAATATTCAGGAGTTTCTTTCGGGAAAAGGATCTGCATGGGAGTTCACCTGGAAGGTAGGTGCTGCGCATGGTCTAGCCGGGTAATGCGCACGCCGGTTGCAACTGGTCGCGTCTCTAGCGCCAACCTCCTTGTCCAATGCTGACGACGCGGGCTCGTCACCTCGCGGCTGCGACGCTGTAGTTCGCGGCCCGCGGAGGTGATTTGATTCACTTTAGACGAGTTCGGGCGCGGCGCAAGTTTTCCTTTTGGTTTGCCTGATTTTGGTGCCCTCCGCGTTTTTTTGAGGCGAGACGTGTGCGCCGCCTCCGTTTTTTCCCTGCCGCGCGCTGCGCGTTTCGTCCTGTAAGATCGGTGTTCGACCGTCTGCGCAGATGTTGCGCTGCGGCATCGAGCGGAGGGCAACGTACCCGCCGTGTCCGTTTCACCGGAGACATGCCTTGACCCAACGTTCTGCCACGCCGCCCGCCGTGGGTCGGCCTGATGTCATCGCGCAGGCGCACGCCCGCTCGCTCGAACTCGGGCTGCGCGCGTCCGAAACGCCGGACTTTCATCCGCTGCGCCGGCCCGCGTTGCGTGAGCTCGTCGATCGCAATCAATCGCTTTATACGCATGCGCTTCCCGTCATGGAAACGCTGCATGCGCAGATTGTCGATACGCAAAGCATGGTGCTGCTCACCGACAATCATGGCGTGATCCTTCACAGCCTCGGCGACAGCGACTTCGTCGAAAAAGCCAATCGCGTCGCGCTGTGTCCGGGCGTCTCGTGGGCCGAGGCGGATCGCGGCACCAATGCGATCGGCACCGCGCTAGTCGACGGACAGCCCACTGTCGTGCATGCGGGAGAACACTTCCTGCACGCCAACCGCATTCTCACCTGCTCGTGCGCACCGATTGCCGATCCGTTCGGGCGCACCATCGGCGCGCTCGACGTGAGCGGCGACACGCGCGGCTTTCACAAGCACACGCTTGCGCTCGTCAGGATGTCGGCGCAGATGATCGAAAATCATCTGTTCTCCAATCAATTCGTCGACGCGATCCGCGTTCACTTTCACGCACGCGCGGAATTCATCGGCACGTTGTTCGAGGGGCTCGCGGCGTTCACGCCGGAAGGCACGTTTCTGTCGGCCAACCGCAGTGCGCTGTTTCAATTCGGGCAGCCGCTGGCCGAGCTTCAACGGCAACCCTTCGACGCGCTGTTCGGAATCGCGTTCGCGCGGCTGTTGCAGCAGATTACGCGCGCACCCGGCGAGACCATTCTGCTGACGCTGCCGAGCGGCGTGCGCGTGGTGGCGCGCGGCGAATACGCAACGCCTCGCTATGTCGCACAGTCGGAAGACCTCGATAGGTCGCGCGCGCCGCTCGCCGGCGGAGCGCGTCATGCGCCGCGCACGGTGGATCCCGCACCACTCGCCACGCTTGAAACGCTCGACACCGGCGACGCGCAAGTCGCCGCGATCCTGCGGCGCGTCGCCAAACTGCGTGGCCGCGATATTCCGATTCTCGTGCTCGGCAAGACCGGCACCGGCAAGGAGTGGCTCGCGCGCGCCATCCATCACGATTCGCCGCGCCGGGCCGCGCCGTTCATCGCACTGAATTGCGCGTCTTTGCCTGAGACCCTGATCGAAGCGGAGTTGTTCGGTTACGAAGACGGCGCGTTCACCGGCGCAAAAAAACGCGGCAGCGTCGGCAAGATCGTGCAAGCCGATGGCGGCACGCTATTCCTCGACGAAATCGGCGACATGCCGCTCGCCCAGCAAGTGCGTCTGATGCGCGTGCTGCAGGAGCGCACCGTCGTGCCGCTCGGCGGAACACGGGCGATTCCGGTGGATCTGCGCATCGTCTGCGCGACCCACCGCAACCTGCGCGCGATGATCGAAGCCGGCACCTTCCGCGAAGATCTGTATTACCGGATCAACGGACTCGTCGTGACTTTGCCCGCGCTGCGCGAGCGTACCGATCTTCACGCGCTCGTCACGCGCATGCTGGCCTTGCAGCCCGATGGCGAACGCCTGCCGCGCCGCGTCTCAGCCGAAGTGCTCGACCGGTTTGCGCAATGCCGCTGGCCGGGCAATCTGCGGCAACTGGCCAACGTGTTGCGCACCGCGAGCATCATGGCCGAAGGCGCGCAACAGATCGAACTCGACGATTTGCCCGAAGACTTCGTGCAGGATTGCGTCGACGCTACGGCAGAGCAAAGCGTGCAAGCGCCGGTAACGCTTGCAGGGTCAAGTTCGGACGACGAAGCCGTTGCCGCGGCGCAAACTCCGGGGCAGCCGGCGTCCGGCAAGATGGAAGCGTGGCAGGCTGCGTTGATTGCGCAAACGCTCGAGCGGCTGGACGGCAATGTGTCGGCGGCGGCGCGCGAGTTGGGGCTGGCGCGCAATACGGTGTACCGGTATTTGCGGCGCGGCGGCACGACGCATTGAGACGGCAACGTGTAAAGTGTGGCGCAATCCGTCACAGACTCACACGATGTCCGACTCTATCCGCCCGCCTCTGGTTCGCGTCGAGCCAATTGGTCAAAGCTTTGAAGCGCCCGATTCGCTCACAATTCTCGAAGCCGCAAGCTTTGCAAATCTGCGTTTGCCGCGCTCGTGCAGGAATGGGACGTGCCGTACGTGTATCTGCAGGATGACTGCGGGACGTGTGCGCTACACGATCGAGTGGCCGGGTCTCAGCCGGGAAGAAAAGCAGGAAGGCTACATTCTGCCGTGCGTGGCAATAGCCGAATCCGATGTGGTAATCGAAGCACCAGACGCAGTCGCATCGAGGCCATCCAGCTGAAGTGCGGCGGCTTCATGGCTCGGAAGCACACTCACGCCGCTCCTCGCAAGCCTTAACGCCCGCTGCCCATCGCCCGGGCAATTTTCTTATCGGTGTTGTACTGGCTCAGCGCATACACCGACCAGATCGCGGCCGGAATCCAGCCGATCAGCGTGATCTGCAGGATCAGGCAGATAATGCCCGCGAACGGACGGCCGATCGTGAAAAACTGAAACCACGGCAGAATGATGGCAAGCAGTAGACGCATTCAGATTCCTGTTGTTGGTTATGCCTGATCAATCGGCGCGAAGCGCGCCACTTTGGCGCCGTCCACGTCGATCAGTTCGAAAAATACCGAAGCCGGACGCGTCCAGATCGTACCATTGGCGGCTTTGTACACGATCATCGTGACGGTCGGATCCGACTCGAGCGTGGCCTCGCAAACCAGTTCGTAAATCCCGCCTTTGTAGTGCCGGTAACGCACCATTCGCATCCTCCCTGAATTGAAAAAACGCAGCGCTTTCGCACGGCAACGGTCGAACCGTCAGCCGCCCTCTTTCATCTGCTTCAGAATCTTGTAGACGGTGGCGCGCCCCATCGTCAGCACGGCGGCCACGTAGTTCGCGGAACTGCGGCCGCGAAACGCGCCTTGTGCGTGCAGCGCCTCGACGATTTCCCGCTTGTGTTCGCGCGTGAGCGCATTGATGCCGATCTGCCGTTCGCGCAGCCACGTATGCAGGTACGTGTTGATGCGGTCCTGCCAGTCGTCGCGGAACAGTTCTTCCGCGGGCGCGTCGCTCAGGTTGCCGCCCTTGATGAACAGATCGAGTGTGGAACGCACATCTTCGAACACCGCGATATTGAAGTTGATGCACAGCATGCCGGCCGGTTTGCCGTCGTCGTCGAACAGAATGTTGCTCACGCAACGCATGCGCCGGCCGTCCCAGTTGAGCTTTTCATACGGCCCGATCGTCTGGCCGCGCGCCGCGTAATGGACTTCGTCCAGCACCGACGGCCCGCCCACCTCGAGCTTCGACAGGTTGTTCACGAGGTACGCGATGGTCTGGTCGCGCAGGTCGTGAATCACCACTTCGGCGCACGGGTAGAACAGCGCCGCGATGCCGTCGGCAATGGGAGCGTAGCGCTCGAGCAGCAGGTCTTTCACAGGAGACACGTTTGGGTTGCGCATTGGGGAATCGCGGTGTTCAAGGGATGCGGCAACTCGCCATTGTAGCCACCCCGCCGCGCCGCGGCGACCGCGGCGGCGATCACGCCCTCAAAAAACGGGCGCGGGCGCCGGCCTCTCGAAGCCGCCCTTTCGCGCACGGCGAATTTTGTCCGCTTGGCGAGCGATTTTTTTTCGTGCGATAAAAGGCGTATCTATTTCACGGAGCAACAGATGGCCACGCTCGAAGCGTTTCGCGCCGTGCTCGATGACGAAGGCACGCCGGAGATCATCCGCAATCACATCATCGATTCGCTGCAATACACGCTGCGCAATCACGGGCAGATTTTCACGTCGAAGGAAGTCGAATGGCTGGCCGGCTGGGATGACGCGCGCATTCCGCTCGCGGCAACGCGCGAGCTGCAGAAGCGCGTCGCCGAAACATCCCGCTGAAGCAAGACCCTGTTGATCGTTCAGCGCGCGCCACGACGGCGCAACCCTTCACCCGGCGTGCCGCTCATGGCGAGGCACGCCGTGCGCGAGCGCCGCGTCGCGCGCGAGGCCCCGCCGGCTGGGCGGTTCACCCCTGCGTGGAACTTTTTGCTATCCAATTAGCCCTATTTAGTGCATCATATTGCAATAGCTGTATTCCGCATTCGTAGTTCCGGCGTTTCCTGGCAAAATCGCAGCATCATCGCGGGTTGAACCTCAGGCAATACCGGGCAGGCTCAAACCGGCATCTCCGCACCACCCCCGACTGTTCGACCGCCGCCTGCTGGCGGTCCCGTCACTCCGGCAATGCGTCGCATGCATTCGCCGTCGCGAGCTGTGCAGCTGAGGGTTCATTCACGCGCCCGATGTCCGCGCGACATCAGCGTGTTTCTTCTCCATCGAATCCGCGATTTTGCGCGGCCGCGCTCAAGCCCTTGTCATCGGGCCTGTGCCAAACTTTTTCCATGGCGGCGCGCCTCAAGGTGCTGCGCTGCCCGGCCGGTCTTGCCGCGCGTAACACGCGTGACACGCCGGCCACGTAATACAGGACACAAGCTTCATGAATTCAGCAGTCAAGACGTACAAGGGTTACGAAATTCACCCGCTCGTCTATCCGCGCCGCCCGGCGGACGGTCAGACGAGCCGCAATCCGGACGCCGGTTACGACGCGTCGGTGCGCATCTGCCGCGTGGGCGCCAGTGCGGCCGCCGACGGCCGTGTGTTCCGTCTGCAGTACCTGTTTCCGTTCGACGGCACGGGCAAGGCACGCATTGCGTGCATGGCCCACGCCGAGCAACTGATCGACGGCCGTGTAGACGGCCAGTCCGTCGCCGATCTTTGAGCGGTACTATCAGCATATAGGCTGATGCCGCAGGACAGCGGGCTCGAAAAACCCGCTATCGCCCCAATCTGATGTTGTGCTGCCCGGCGTGGGCGACCAACACCCCTTATCCCATCGACCAGGAGTTATGCATGGCGAAAGAAGAACTGCTTGAACTTGACGGTATCGTCGACGAAGTACTTCCGGACAGTCGTTACCGCGTGACGCTCGACAACGGCGTCGTGGTTGGCGCTTACGCGTCCGGACGCATGCGCAAGAACCACATCCGTATTCTCGCGGGCGACCGCGTGACGCTGGAGCTGTCCGTCTACGATCTGACCAAAGGCCGGATCAATTTCCGTCATAAAGACGAGCGCGCCACCGGTGGCGGCGGTGCTCGCAACACGCAATTCCGTCGCCGTTAAGGCCGGCGGCACGCTGAGCGCGCTTTGCGCGGTCCCGGCGTGATCCATTGCGATTGAGTTGTACGCGAAGCCATTCGCGCGCCTTCTCCGGCTTGACTCGTTGATTCGAGCCTGAGCGGCGCGCTGCGGCGTCGCCTTGTTGCAACCCGAAATTCCCTCATCGCCTGGCGCTTTCTGCTGCCGGCGGGCGTTTCACCGCCTTCCCCGCTTCCCTCCACACGCGCTCAAAGGCCGAACACCGTCCCGAGATCCTCTCCGGCGGCGCTTTTGCGCACCTGTTCGACCACCCGCTCCTCCAGTTCAGCCAGATGCTCCCGCATTGCCGCCAATGCCGCGGCGAGGTCGCCCGATTCGAGCGCGTCGATGATTTGCGTGTGTTCGTCCGCGGAGCAGGTGGAACCCTTCGACGGGTCGAACAGCGCTTTATACAGCTCGGTTTTGGCGACCAGTTGCCCGACCAGTCCGAGCAGCTCGGTGCCGCCCGCCAACTCCGTCAGCAGCACGTGAAACTGGCCGGCAAGACGCACGGAGTCTTCGAGCGCCCCGGCGCGTAGCGCCTTCTCTTCGCTGCGAACGTGCGCGCGCAAGCTCCGCTTGTGCTGCGCGCTCAATGCCCCGCACAACGCGGCGACGATGCCCGCCTCGACGATCTGCCGCGCGCGATACACCTGGCGAATGTCCTCCTCGGACGGCGACGGCACAAACGCACCACGATTCGCCTCCAGCACGAGCTTGCCTTCGAAGCCTAGCCGTGCGAGCACCTTGCGCAGCGCGCCGCGCGTGCAGCCGAAGGCGGCGGCCAGATCCCGCTCGACCAGTTGCGCGCCCGGTCGCAGGCGTCCCTGCAGCAACGCCGCGGTAATCGACGCATAAATACGCTCTTCGACGCTGGACGAATCGTCGTCGCGTGCGGGTTGAACGGACGCGTCTGTATCAGCAGACGACGAGCGCCGGGGACGTGGTGGCATGGCTTCAGTGACCGGAAATGGAGCGGAAACGCCCAGGCATTCTAGCGGCGGCGGGCAGCCGGCGCCATCCGCTTATGCTGCGAGCTATACCGGACATCATAAAAATGGTTAACCATTTTTTGTTACTATGGTTGACCAAAATAAGCCGCGCATGGGTTTTCACACTGCTGCTGCTCACCGGTTTCGCCAACGACGCCCACCTCGCCGCTTCGCCACCGCGCCAGCAGACGGCGCGCCGCCCCCTCTCTCTCCCCACGAGGACCATTGTGAATTCGCACCCCCAGGCCAGTTCGACCCGCACTTCCGCTCACCACGCCACTGTGGCGCTGACGTGGCGGGACATCGTGTGGCTGGGTGCGATCGTCGCGATCGGCATCAATCTGCGGCCCTTGCTGACCTCGATCAGCCCTTTGATGACGACCATCCGCGACGCAACCGGCCTCAGCTTCTACGGTGCGTCGCTGCTGACCAGCCTGCCGGTCGTCGCAATGGGGATCGGCGCATTCGGGGCGGGCGCGCTGACCCGCACGCTCGGCGAAACACGCGGTGTCGCGCTCGGCTTGCTGGCCATCGCGCTGGCTTGCGCGGCGCGGTGGACGGCGTCGAGCGGCGCGGCGCTGCTCGCCACCGCGTTGCTGGCAGGTGCCGGCGTCGCCGCAATTCAGGCGCTGCTGCCCGCCGTGATGAAGCAGCGCTTTCATGCGCGCGTGCCGCTCGCAATGGGCGTGTTCTCAGCGTCCATCATGGGCGGCGGCGGGTTGGGCGCGAGTTTGAGCCCTTGGGTGAGCCACGCGATGCAGTCATGGCAGGCAGGGCTCGCGGCATGGGCGATTCCTGCCTGTGCGGCGCTCGCCTGCTGGTGGGCATTGAACCGCCGGTCTTCCGGCAGCGGCGCCGCAGCGGCTGCTTCGGCACAAGCCGACACACTTTCACTTTGGCGTACGCGGCGCGCGTGGACCCTCGGGCTCTACTTCGGGATTGTCAACGGCGGCTATACGAGTCTCGTCGCGTGGTTGCCGGCGTTTTATCAGCAGCGCGGCGTGAGCGTGGCGGCGAGCGGATCGCTGCTGGCCGGCATGACGGTGTTTCAGGCGAGCGCGGCACTGCTGTTGCCGCTTGCCGCGGCGTCGTTCCGGGATCGCCGGCCATGGCTGATGCTCGGTCTCGCGGCGCAACTGTTCGGACTGCTTGGCTTGATTGTCTGTCCCGATGCCGCGCCCTTGCTGTGGGCCGGCGTAGCAGGCGCGGGCCTGGGCGGGGTCTTTTCGCTGACGCTCGTCACCGCCATGGATCATTCAGCCGACCATCGCGTGGCCGGCCAGCTCGTCGCATTCACCCAGGGCGTGGGCTTCATCGTGGCCGCCGTCGCGCCGGTTGTGGCCGGTCTCGTGCGAGGCTGGAGCGGAAGCTTCGGCGCCGCGTGGATCATGCTCGCCTGCTGCGTCGTCGCCATGATGGCGCTGAGTTTGGTGTTTGCGCCCCGCAGTAACGGCCAATGGCGCTGATGAACTGAGCGGCATGCGCCGCTTCGGTGCATCGGCGTGACGTGCCCCGTGCAGGTGCAGCGACGGGCGCCCACGCAATCGCCAAGTGCGTGACTGCACGAGTTTCACACTTGGGCGCATCGACTGGCATAGCCATTGCTTTATTCCTGGTCAGCCGTCGATAAATCCCCACTCCATGCTGCGCGTTCTCCTCGTAACCGACACCGATAAGCCCATCGGCGACCTTCGCGACGCCCTTGCCCGACTCGGCTACGAGATGCTGGCGGGCACCGCCACGCCGCAAGCACTGCATCGCGTGGTGCAGAGCGAGCGGCCCGATGTCATCATCATCGATACGGAATCGCCGTCGCGCGACACGCTCGAACAGCTTGCGGTCATGAACGCCACCGCGCCGCGCCCGGTGCTGATGTTCAGCCACGACGCCAACCAGCAATTGATCCGCGACGCCGTCGGCGCGGGCGTCACGGCCTATCTCGTCGAAGGTCTTGCGACCGAGCGTCTCGCGCCCATCCTCGAAGTCGCGCTCGCGCGTTTTGCGCAGGAATCGCAATTGCGCGAGCGCCTCGCGCAAGTCGAAAGCGAACTTGCCGAGCGCAAGCTGATCGATCGCGCCAAACGGCTCCTGATGGATCAACAGAAGATCACCGAACACGCCGCCTACGCCAACCTGCGCAAGCGCGCGATGAACCAGGGCGTCAAACTCGCCGAAGTCGCGCGCGCCATCATCGCGTCGGCCGACTCGCCCAAATGAAGCGCCGTCCATGAACTCTCCCATTACCACTGCAACCAACCCATCCGGGCCGCTCGAGAAGACTCATCTGCGGCTCGGCTTCGTGGCGCTCTCGGACGCCGCGCCGCTCGTCGCCGCCAAGCTGCTCGAATTCGGCCACGCGCACGGCCTGACGCTGGAGTTGTCGCGTCAGCCGTCGTGGGCCGCCGTGCGTGACAAACTACTGTCGGGCGATCTGGATGCGGCCCATGCGCTCTACGGACTCGTGTACGGCGTGCAACTGGGTCTCGGCGGACCGCAAACGGACATGGCCGTGCTGATGGTGCTAAACCGCAACGGCCAGGCGATCACACTGTCGAGCCGTCTCGCCGATGCGCTCGCCGAACACGGCACGCTGCCCAAGGCACTCGCCACGCTCGGCCGCAAGCCGGTCTTCGCGCAAACCTTCCCCACCGGCACGCACGCGATGTGGCTGTACTACTGGCTCGCGTCGCAAGGCGTGGATCCGTTGCGCGATATCGAGAGCGTGGTGATTCCTCCGCCGCAAATGGTCGCGGCGCTCGCCGAAGACAAGCTCGACGGACTGTGCGTTGGTGAACCCTGGAATATGCAGGCCGAAGCGCAGGGCGTCGGCAGAACGATCGCTTATACGAGCGACGTGTGGCCCGATCATCCCGAGAAAGTGCTGGCGTGCCGGCGCGATTTTGTCAGCGCGAATCCGCATGCCGCGCGCGCGCTCGTGCAGACCATGCTCGAAGCGTGCCGCTGGCTCGACGGCGCGGGACATCGCGAGGACATCGCGCGCTGGCTTGCGCGGCCCGAGTACGTTGGCATTGATGCCTCGTTGATCGCGGCGCGCCTCAGCAACGAGATCGCGGCTTCCGCGCCGGGCGGCCTGCCCGTGCGCTTCTTCGACAACGGCGCGGTGAATTATCCGCGAGCGTTCGAAGGCGCGTGGTTTCTCACGCAGTTCGAGCGCTGGGGCATGATCGACGCGCGCGCGGATTATGCGGACATCGCCGCGCGAATCAACCAGACTCAGTTGTATCGCGAAGCGGCAGCGGGCGTAAACGTCGCGGTGCCGGAAGAAAGCGCTTCACAAGTATTGATCGACGGCGAAACGTGGAGCAGCGGCACCTCTCCCACGGGTTATGCGCGGCGCTTTCCGATTCGCCGCTGAATGCCGCGCCGGCGTTACGCCGCCTTCAACGGCGGAAGCAGCACACTGACGATCAACCCGCCGCCATGCGCATCGGCGAGCGCAACCAGCGCACCGTGTACGCGCGCGATTTCCCGCACGATCGACAAACCCAGTCCGCTGCCTTCCACCGCCTGCGTCGCTTCGCTGCGATAGAAGCGCTCGAACACCGCCTCGCGCTCGCTCATGGCAATGCCCGGCCCATTGTCGATCACCTGCAGCAACGCCTGTTCGCCTTCGCGCGCGACCCGCACGGTAATCACCGCACCATCGCCTGAATAGCGGATCGCGTTATCGATCAGATTGCCGACCAGTTCCGCGAGCAGATCGCTTTGCCCCATCACGTCGACACGCGCGTCCTGCTCGAAACCGAGATCGATGCCACGTGCGCGAGCCACCGGCGACCAGTCGAGCGTCACGCTGCGCGCCACCTTATGCAGCGGCACCGCCGCGTGCCTGACCGTATAGCCGCTGTGCGCTTCGAGCCGCGAGAGCGACAGCAACTGTTGCACGATGCGCACCGCGTGCTGCACCGCGCGATTCAGCCGCCGCAAATGCACCCCTTGCCGACGATCGCCAGTCGAACCCGCTTCCACGCCGTCGATATCGCGCAGCGCCAGTTCGGACTCCGCCTGAATCACCGCAAGCGGCGTTTTCAACTGATGCGCGGCGTCGTTGAAAAAACGCCTGCGCGACGACTGCATCAACTGCGTGCGGCCGATGTACTGATTGATCGAATCGACTAGCGGCGTCACTTCGCTCGGCAGCCCGACCGTGTCGAGCGGCGTCGGATCATCCTCCGCGCGCGCGGCCACTTTTGCCGACAAACGGTTCAACGGCCGCAAGCCGCGCGCCACGCCCAGCCACACGATGCCGAGCGCGAGCACCACCAGCAAGCCTTCCTGTTGCAGCGAGCCGGTCAGAATCTCGCGCGCCAACGCCTGACGCTGCTCGATCGTTTCGCCGACTCTCACCAGCACCACCCGCGTCTGCGCGCTCGGCACGTCGTGCACGGGCAGCCTGAGCATGGCGATACGCAGCGGGCGGCCGCGAAACACGCCGTCATAGAAACGCACGCGGTAGGGCTCACCCGGCACGTTGCCGGCGTCCGGCAAGTCAGGATATCCGGTCACCACGCGCCCACCTTCCTCGCGAATCTGATAGTAGATGTTGCCGCCGCCATTCGATTCGAACATCTCCAGAGCGAGGTACGGAAGATCGACTTCGATCTCGCCGTCGCGCAAGCGGATGCCGTCGCGAATCGAGCGCAGCGAAAATTCGAGCGTGCGGTCGAATGCCGCATGCGCCGCGTTCATCGCACGCTGATACGTGAGCCACGCGTCGAACGCGAGCAGCAGAAGCAGCGGCACCAACAGCCACAGTGCGACACGTACGCGCAGATTCGGCTGCGTCATGCGCTTCTTGCTTCCAGCAGATAGCCGAGTCCGCGCAGCGTCACGATGCCAACCGAACTGTGTTCGAGTTTCTTGCGCAAGCGGTACACATAGATTTCGATCGCGTCCGCATTCACCGATTCGTCGAGCCCGAAAATTTTCTCCGACAGCGTGTCCTTGTTGATCGCGCGGCCGTTGCGCAGGATCAGCACTTCCAGCACCGATCGCTCGCGCGGCGTCAGCGCAAGCGATTCTCCCTCGAGCGTGAAACTCCGGTCCACGCTGTCGTAAAGCAGCGTGCCGCATTGTGCGTTGAGCGGTTCCTGACCGTGGCTGCGGCGTAACAGCGCACGCGCGCGCGCTTCGAGTTCGGTGAGGGCGAAAGGCTTGGCGAGATAGTCGTCGGCGCCGAGATTGAGGCCGCGCACGCGCTCCTCGACCGAACCGTGCGCGGTCAGCATTAGCACCGGCACGGCGTTGCGGCGTGCGCGCAAACGGCGCAGCACTTCGAGGCCGTCGAGTTTCGGCAAACCGATATCGAGAATCACCAATGCGTAGTCCTGCGTACGAAGCACGTGGTCGGCTGATTCACCGTCGTGCATGCAGTCGACCGTGAGTTTCGCGCTGGTCAGCGCGTCGGTGAGCGAGCGGGAAAGGATCGGATTGTCTTCGACGAGCAGCACACGCATGAGCAGAATCCCAGGGAAATCCATGAGGCGAATTCGACCATTGTGACGCATTTCCCTCGAAAATTGAAAGCGTTCAGAAAGCACCGACCTCTTACCATTCGCCTACACAAAACCAACACGAAGTTATCTGGAGGAAGACGTGCAAAACGCTTTGAAAGTACTCGCAGCAGCTGTCGCATTCACCGTCAATTCCGCATGGGCAGCCATTCCGGCCGGCTATCCAGGCGATTACCAGGCCACTATCGACGGCGCAAAAAAGGAAGGCAAGCTGATCGTCTACTCGGTCACGGACACCGCGCTGGTGCGTCCGCTCATCAAGGACTTTGAAAGCATGTATGGCGTCAAGGTCGACTACAACGACATGAGCAGCACCGAGCTATACAACCGCTATATCAGCGAGAACGCAGCGAGCAGCATCAGCGCCGACGTGTTGTGGAGTTCAGCCATGGATCTGCAGGTCAAGCTCGTCAACGACGGCTTGATGGCCACCTACGAGTCGCCCGAAACGAATCAGTTGCCGCAATGGGCGCAGTACCAGAAACAGGCTTACGGCACCACCTACGAGCCGCTCGCGATCGTCTACAACAAACGCCTGCTGCCGCCCGGCGACGTGCCGCAAACGCGCGCCGATCTGATCAAACTGCTGCAAGCCAGGCCCGATCAGTTCAAGGGCCGCGTCACCACTTACGACATCGAAAAGTCCGGCGTCGGCTTCAACTATCTGACTCAGGACGTGCGCGTCAATCCGCAGGTCACGTGGAATCTGGTGAAAGCCATTGGCGCCACCGGCCCGAAGCTGCAATCAAGCACCGGCGCGATGATGGAGCGCATTTCCTCGGGCGAGAACCTGATCGGCTACAACATTCTCGGCTCGTACGCGCAGACCAAAGCAAAGAAAGATCCGTCGATCGGCTACGTCTATCCGAAGGACTACACGCTAGTTGTCAGCCGGCTCGTGACGATCTCGAAGAAAGCACACAGCCCGAACGCCGCGAAGCTGTGGGTCGACTATCTGCTCTCGGAACGCGGCCAGACCTTGCTGGCGAATCAGGCGGGCCTGTTCTCGATTCGCGCGGACGTGCAGGGTGAAACGTCGATGGCCGGCCTCACGAAGCAGCTCGGCGACTCGCTCAAACCGATCCCGATCGGCTCGGGCTTGCTGGTCTACCTCGACCAGTCGAAGCGCCTCGAATTCTTCAAGCAATGGCAACAGTCGATCAAGCGCTAGCCCTTCGCGTTTGACACAGCGGCGCGCGCGCTGACACGCGCGGCCGCCCTTCCTTCCATACCTGTCGATATGCGGCTTTGTGCCGCAGGGGGACACTCATGCTTTCCACTAGCGCAACCGGACACCGCGCGGCACCACCGCACGCGGCAGACGGCGGCTCCATCGGCGCGCTGTCGCGCGGCGGACTGCAACCGTTCATGGGACTGCTGCGCTGGCTCGTCATCGCGGTGCTGACCGTGGCGGTGGCGCTGCCACTCGGCTTCATCCTGCTGCAAAGCGTGCTGAGCGCGCCGTTCTTCGACGCAAAGCGCACGCTCGGCCTCGCCGGCTTCGAATTCATTTTTAGCGACCCGGACTTCTGGTCCGCGCTGAAAAACTCCTTTGTCATCGCGGCCGGGATGCTGTTCATCTCGATTCCGCTCGGCGGTATTCTCGCGTTCCTGATGGTGCGCACCGACCTGCCCGGCCGCCGCTGGCTCGAACCGCTGCTGCTCACGCCCGTGTTCGTCTCGCCGATGGTGCTCGCCTTCGGCTACGTGGTCGCCGCCGGCCCGGTCGGTTTTTACTCGGTCTGGTGGATGGAACTGTTCGGCACCGCGCAAGCGCCGTGGACCGTCTATTCGGTTTTCGCCATCACGGTGATCGTCGGCCTCACGCATGTGCCGCACGTGTACCTGTATTCGTCGGCGGCGCTGCGCAATCTCGGCTCGGATGTCGAAGAAGCGGCCCGCGTGGCCGGTGCGCGGCCGTTTCGCGTCGCGCTCGACGTGAGCCTGCCGATGACCCTGCCCGCGCTGCTGTTCGCCGGCGTGCTGGTGTTCTTCCTCGGCTTCGAAGTATTCGGCTTGCCGCTCGTACTCGGCGATCCCGAAGGGCACCTCGTGCTGGCCACCTATCTGTACAAGCTCACCAACAAGCTGGGCGTGCCCTCGTATCACCTGATGGCCGCGGTTGCGATGTGCATCGTCGCGATCACGTTCCCGCTCGTGCTGCTGCAACGCCGGCTGCTAAGGAGCGCGAACCGCTTCGTGACAGTCAAGGGCAAGGCGGGACGGCAGACCGTGCTGCCGCTCGGCGTGTGGCGCTGGGTCGCGCTCGGCATCGTCGCGCTGTGGCTATTCTTGACGGTGTTCGTGCCGATCTCCGGCATTACGTTACGTGCGTTCGTCACGCACTGGGGACATGGCGTGCATCTCGCGGATGCGCTCACGCTTGCCAACTTCACGGAACTGTTCGAGCAGAACAACCTGGTCCGCGCGATTCTCAACACGCTCGGCATCGGGGTGTTCGGCGGCGCGCTGGCGGTCGGCTTCTATTCACTGGTGGCGTTCGCCGGTCATCGCCGCAACGACTGGGCCACGCGCCTGCTCGATTACCTCGTGCTGCTGCCGCGTGCGGTGCCGGGCCTGCTCGCCGGTCTCGCGTTCCTGTGGGTGTTTCTTTTCGTGCCCGGCCTCAAGGAACTGAAGAACTCGATGTGGAGCATCTGGATCGCGTACACCGTCGTGTGGCTCGCCTACGGCATGCGTCTGATTCAGAGCGCGCTGCTGCAAGTCGGGCCTGAGTTGGAGGAAGCGGGACGCAGCGTCGGCGCCACGCGTGCGCGCGTCAGTCTCGATGTGACGCTGCCACTCGTGCGCTTCGGCCTGCTCGCCGCGTGGCTGCTGATTTTCATGATCTTCGAGCGCGAATATTCGACCGCTGTCTATCTGCTCTCGCCCGGCACGGAAGTGATCGGCGCGCTGCTCGTGTCGCTGTGGGCCACCGGGTCGGTCGATCAGGTCGCGGCGCTTTCTGTCATCAACATCGCGATGGTCGGCGCCGGACTCGGTGTCGCGCTGCGCTTCGGAGTGAAATTGCATGGATAAGCTCTCAGTCGACAACCTCTTTCTGAGCTATGGCGACAACCCGATTCTCAAAGGCGTGTCGTTCGAACTGAACCCCGGCGAAGTGGTCTGCCTGCTGGGCGCGTCGGGCAGCGGCAAGACCACGCTGTTGCGCGCGGTGGCCGGACTCGAACAGCCGTCGTCGGGCCGCATCGAACTGGACGGTCAGGCGTTTTTCGACGGCGCGGCGCATGTCGATCTGCCGGTCGAGCAGCGCTCGCTGGGACTCGTGTTCCAGTCGTATGCGCTGTGGCCGCATCGCACCGTGGCCGATAACGTCGGCTATGGATTGAAACTGCGGCGCGTCTCGCCCGCCGAGCAGAAAAAACGCGTGCAGGCCGCACTCGACCAACTCGGCCTCGGCCACCTCGCCGCGCGTTATCCGTATCAGCTATCCGGCGGCCAGCAACAGCGTGTCGCGATTGCGCGAGCACTGGTCTACAACCCGCCGGTGATTCTGCTCGACGAACCGCTCTCGAATCTGGACGCCAAGCTGCGCGAGGAAGCCCGCGCCTGGCTGCGCGAGCTGATCGTGTCACTGGGCCTCTCTGCGTTGTGCGTGACGCACGACCAGACCGAAGCGATGGCGATGTCCGACCGCATTCTGTTGCTACGCAACGGCCGCATCGAACAGGAAGGCACGCCCGCCGAACTGTACGGCGCGCCCCGCTCGCTCTACACCGCCGAGTTCATGGGCAGCAACAACCGCATCGAGGCACGCGTGGCCGCGGTCGACGGCGAACGCGTGACGCTTGCCGGCGACGGCTGGCAACTGCAGGCGCAAGCACGCGAAGCACTCACGGCCGGACAGCACGCGCAGGCCGTGATCCGCCTCGAACGCGTGCAGGTCGCCGACGGTCCCGGCGCGAACCGGCTCGAAGCCGACCTCGTTACGTCGATGTATCTCGGCGACCGCTGGGAATACCTGTTCCATTGCGGCGACCTGCGCTTGCGCGCCTTTGGCCACGTGCCGCGCGCGGCCGGCCGCCACTGGATCGAATTCCCCGCCAACGACTGCTGGGCTTTCGCTCAGGCGAGCTGAAACGCGGCATGCAGACCCCGAAGGACCTCTCCTTCGGGGCTGCCCAATCGAAGTAAAAAACCAACCACAGGAGACTGTTGATGAAGTGGAGCATGAAGAAGGCGACCGTCGGCGTCACTTGCGCCGGACTCGCCGGTTTTGCAGCCGGCGCGCACGCGCAATCGAGCGTCACCCTGTACGGCATCGTCGACGCGGGCGTCGAGTACGTGAACCATGCCAGCAAAGCCGGTGGCGCCACGCGCCTCGTGTCGGGCGGCAAGAACACTTCGCGCTGGGGTTTGCGCGGCGTCGAGGATCTCGGTGGCGGCCTGAAGGCGGTGTTCCAGTTGGAGAGCGGCATCAACATCGCCAACGGTCAGTTCGACGACAGCTCCGGCGCAATCTTCGACCGCCGCGCGACCATTGGCCTGAAAAACCGCTTCGGGCAAATCACGCTCGGCCGCAATTTCACGACCACGTACGACTACATGCTGCAGTTCGACCCAATGGGGTATGCCCCGAACTACTCGTGGGCGACGTCATCCACGGCGACGGGCGGCCGCAAGGACGGTCTGTTCTCGCGCTCGTCCAACGCGGTGCGTTATGACGGCACTTTCTCCGGTTTCAAGTTCGGCGCGATGTATGGTTTCGGCAATGTGCCGGGCAGCATGAAGTCGAGTTCGAAGTACGACTTCGCTCTTGGCTACGAGACCGGTCCGTTCGCCGCAGTCGTGACTTTCGACCGGCAGAACGGCGCGAACGACAGCGTCACGCCCGCCGATACCACCAACTATATCCAGGGCATTCACGCAGGCCTGAGCTACGACTTCGGCGCCGTGAAGGCAATGGCCGGTTATCGGAACTACCAGCGCACGTTCCACACCGCCGCGCCCACTTTGCGCAGCGACATGTACTGGCTCGGCGGTCAATATGAGGTGACGCCGTTCTTCTCGCTGTTCGCTGCGGTCTACCATCAGGACATCAAGGACGCGAGCGACGCCGATCCGACGCTGTTCTCGCTGCGCGCGCAGTACGCGCTGTCCAAGCGCACGGTGCTGTATATGGCGGGCGGTTATGCGATGGCCAGGCATGACAATGCTGTCAGTCTGTCACGCGATTTGATCGGTGTGGCGGATACACAAACTGGCGTGACGGCGGGTATACAGCATCGTTTCTGAAGCTTTTCGCCCGCCGAATCGCACGGCGATGAAACGGGCACGCTCGATGAATTCTGACACCATCAAAGCAGATTTTTCTCAAATTAAACGGTGCTAATGTGAAACCACAATTGATCCGCCCGCCGCGCCCACCATGAACATGAGTCAGTACACAAAGGTGTGGGCTGCTACCGCAACCACCTGAATAAGACGGCTAAAAAATGTCTTACGTAGCAGATATGATCGAAGCAAGTTCTCTTAAAGGACAACTTGTCGGCAACGGACAATGCGTGACGTTCGTCCACGCTGTTGTTTCCACTCCACCTTCTTCCGCGTGGCACCGGGGAGAAAATGTAAGAACCGCGACCCTGATCAGCCCAGGAACGGTAATCGCAACATTCGACCCTAACGGCAGGTATGGAAACCACACTGACGGGCGCAGTCACGCAGCCATTTATCTGGGCCGCAACGCAGTCGGCATTCAGGTTCTGGATCAGTGGAACGGACATACAGCGCAGCCAGCCCACGAACGGACCATTCGTTTCAGAAACGGATACGGAGTGAAAGCTAACGACGGAGATCAATTCTATGTGGTCGAGTAAGAAACTTTGTGTGTCGTTCTACGCGTTGGCAAGCGGCGCCGCAGTGGCCGCGCCGCTTGCCTGTCCGGCCAATGTGCTCGATTCCGGAGTCCGGCATGTCTTGAACAACGCGGCTCTGTACGACGGGCCTCCAGACCGGATGGTGAGCCTTGCACCCGTACCCGCTGGTCGTGTAGATCGCTGGGACACCAAAAACATTGATCCGTATCTCGTGTGTCAATACAAAGACACAGTCAGGACCGTCACGCTTCACGCAAAAAACGTGAGCATGTGTACAGCAGGCATGAAGCCATTCCGTGCGCAATGCAAGTAACAGGAGGATCGCGCTGCCGGATCTTCACCACGATCATCCGGCGGGCCCGGGACAGTTTCAGCCGCGCCGCGCCACGTCACCTCACGTCGCGTGGCGATGCTTGCCCACTCAGAAGTTAAAGTTGTCGATATTGCTCGAGTCGAACGTAGTAGGCGGCCCAAGAATGATTTCGCCTTGCGGCCCGATGGTGCGTTTGCCGAGCTTGCCGGCGTCGAACGACTCGCCTTCCTTACCGCTGATCGTGCCCGAAGACAGCGCCGCCGCGGCATAAGCAGCCAGGTAGCCGAGTTGACCCGGATCCCACAACTGGAACGCCTTCACGGTGCCGTTCTTCACGAACGCACGCATCTGGTTCGGCGTACCGAGACCGGTCACCGCCACCTTGCCCTTACTCGACGAAGTGGAGATATAACGCGCGGCGGCGGCAATACCGACCGTGGTCGGCGCGACGATCGCCTTCAGATTCGGATATGCCTGCAGCAGACCTTGCGTTTCGGTAAATGACTTCTGATCGTCGTCGTTACCGTAGGCAATCTTCACGAGCTTGATCTTCGAATACTCGGGCTTTTTCAGTTCCTCCTGCATCCACTTGATCCACGTGTTCTGATTGGTCGCATTGGGCGTGGCCGACAGCACGGCGAACTCGCCCTCGCCGCCCATCAGCTTGGCTACCAGTTGAACCTGGCCACGGCCGATGCCTTCCGCGTTCGCCTGGTTGACGAACAGTTGCCGGCCCTCGGGCGCCGTGTCCGAGTCGAAGGTCACGACCTTGATGCCTTGCGACATCGCCTTCTTCAGATACGGCACCACCGCATTGGCGTCGTTCGCTGCGATCACGA